>JBDNGT010000077.1:0-12546 GCA_041689145.1 Geopsychrobacter sp.
GCCCACGACACTGAAGGTCGCGCTCTTGATCCCAGCGTCATCCCCGGACTGATATTCGGTCATTTCGGTTTTGAAGCCCTTGCGTTCGCAGTAGCGCAGATACATGCGCAGCAGCATCTCGGCCCAGTCTTGCGCCTCGGTCCCACCGGCCCCGGCGTTGATGCTCAGGGTGGCACAATTGGCGTCATGCGGACCTGAGAGCATCCGGGCGAACTCCATCTTCTCGATCTGGCGCGCTGCCAGCGGCAGTTGCGCATTTAATTCGTCAAGCGATTCCTGATCGGAGGTCTCTTCCGCAAGCTCGATCAGAACCTCGGCATCGTCTAGTTGTTGACGGATCTCTTCGCAATTCGCGACGATTTTTTGCAGGCCGGTCCGTTCGCGTAACAGATCCTGGGCCCTGTCGCCCATATCCCAAAACCCGGGACGGGCTATTTCTGCTTCGAGCTCAGCGACACGTTCCTTCTTGGCAGGACCGTCAAAGATACCTCCAAAGCTCGGCAAGTTTTTCCTGCAGTTCTTTGACGGTTTCTTTGGGTTCGCGAAACATGGAAGACTCCTGTGCTGGTTATGTGACCGCCCCATCTGTCGCAACGGACAAATGGGGCGTCTTGGACTGGGTTGAAGCCGGCGATTATATATAAAAAGTCTGGCCGACTCAAGGGTGGAAATTGTTAGAATTTATGGAACTCAGCGCAGGTCACGGATATGAATTTCACGCGCCAGCATATCGTCTACCGCGAATTGGCTGTTGCCGACCTTGAACACATAACTGGGGAAGCGCTGTACCAGTTCGAGCTGGTTGCCCGGCAGCACGCCCATGCTCATCAGTTTCTGCATCTTCTGCCCATCACTGATCGCCAGATAGGCGATTTCGCCCGACTGTCCGGCCTTCAGCTCAGTCAGGGGGACAACGCCGAATTCCCCCTTGTTGCGCGCTTCTTCGCAGCAGATTCCCGGCGGAATCGGCTTGCCGTGCGGGCAGGTGGTCGGATGATTCAGCAGGGTGCAGATCTTGGTATCGACCCCTTCGTGGAGGAGATGCTCAAATTCACAGGCCTGTTCGTCCCCCTGTTCACCCGGGATATTCAGAATATCCATCATCAGGCGTTCGGCCAGACGATGCCGCCGTACCGTCATCTCGGCTTCGGGGCGGCCCTCTTTACGCAGATAAAGCCGATCGCCGCGTTTTTCGACATAGGCCCGCCTGACCAGTTCAGCCAAGGCAGAGTCATCAGGGCCGAGATCGAGATCGCTCAGCAGGCAACCGATCGCTTTCTCTTCAACCGTGGCAATCCACAAGGATTCCAGAATCTCTTCAGCATGGGGAGTCAGCTTTTCCATCAAACATCTTCCTCCTTCGTTTTCGGCTTAAGCAGCCGCTCAAGAAATTTTCCCGGCGCCGGGTTTGCGTAACCGCAATAGGGACAATGGATCTTGCGACACCGACTGCCGCAACCACCACAGGAGTTCAGCCCGACCGTATCCGGGATTTCTTTACTGCAGAAACCACAGATCATGACAGTATTCCGCTGAACAACAGAAACTTATTCAGCAGCCAACCGATGCCGAAGGCGAGTAACGAAACGAAAACGAAGATCGACATTGAGACCTTTAAGCCCCGTTCCTTTTTCATCATCAGAAATGAAGCGATACACGGGACAAAGAGGGTCAAGGTGACCGCAGCCACGGTTAATTGCACCGGCGAGAGCAGCCCGGCTCTTTGTAAATCGTAGAGTCCTGCCGCCCCGAAATCACGGCGAAAAAAACCGAAGATAAAGGCTGCAGAGGCCTGCACGGGAAGACCGAGGGCAGTAACCACCGGGGTCATGCCAGACACCACCTGGTCGAGAACTCCACTCATTTTCCCGGCCCAGAGAATGACTGAGGCGACCAAAAAAAGGGGCAGGATCTCTAAAAAATACGCCTGCATGCGGGTCAAGGTTTTCACCAGGACGTTACGCAGTTGGGGCATGCGCATCGGGGGGATTTCCATATAAAAAACCGGGTTTTCCCCAGGCATCACCCGCGCGGACAGAAAACCGATCAACAGAAAAATTCCGAACACCACCATAGCCCAGACTGCCAATGAGCCTGGGACGGCAGAGAGCAGCCCCAAGATGACGCCAAGCTGGGCACTGCACGGGATCGCCAATGCCAGCAGCATCGTCGCGATCACCCGTTCACGCTTGGTCTCCAGAGTGCGCGTCACCATCGTCGCCATGGTGCCGCAACCGAAGCCGAGAACCATCGGAATCACCGCCCGCCCCGAGAGCCCGATCTGTTTGAACATCCGGTCCACCAGCATCGCTAAACGGGGAAAGTAACCGGTATCTTCAAGGATCGAAAAAACCAGGAAGAAGGTGCCGACAATCGGCAGAACCAGGGCGACGGCATAGCGCACACCCAGGGTCCAAAGCCCATATTCTCCGGCCAGCAGCTCACGCAGCCAGTAGATATCGGTCAATCGGTGCAAAAACCCAATAACCACCGGATTGATATATTTTTCAAAAAGGGTCCCTTCCAGAAAATCGACCAGAGTTCCTGCCCCAAAATTACCGACAAACTGATAAAGGCCGAAATACAACACCAAAAGCAGTAGCGGCACGCCGGTGATCGGGTTCATCGCCAAGCGGGACAAGCGTTCGCTGAACGGCGGGTGATCGGCGATCTCCTGCTGCAGGACGCCCTGCAGCATCTTACGGGTAATCCGTTTAAGCTCAAGGCTGATTTGCAGATTAAGATCGGCACGCCGGTTAAACTTGATCGAATGCAGGACCGGCGCAATCAGCGGAAAGCCCTCCCCTTCCTCGAGCAGGACCAACTCTTCAACCTCATGATCTCGCTGCATCAACAGAATGGCAGTCGCCCGCGGCCCAAGCGGATAGTCGGCCGTCAAAAACCCGGTAAGATGGTTGATATCTGTTTCGAGATCGGCGGCGTAAGGTTCGGCCGGTGGCGGTGGCCCCTGATAGCCGGCAATCACCCGCTGCAGTTCATCCAGCCCCTGACGGCGCTTCATGACCGTCCCGACAACAGGGACACCCAGGTTTTTCTGGAGTTGCGCTAGATCGAATTTCATGCCGAGCCGCTCGGCTTCATCGAGGATATTGACCACCAGAATCAGCGGTTGACGCGCCTCAATCAGCTGTAAGGTCATCGGCAACATCCGTTCGATGTTGCGCGCGTCGAGGACATGCAGCAGGATATCCGGGCGATCATCCAGCAGAATTTTACGCGCGACCCGTTCTTCTTCAGTGATCGGCATCAACGAATACATGCCCGGGGTATCGAGCACTTCGAAGCTGCGGCCATCAATCCGACAGCGTCCGCTGGAGACCTCGACCGAAGTGCCTGGATAATTGGAGACCGTGGTGTAAGAACCGGTCAACACGTTAAACAGCACGCTCTTGCCGACATTGGGGTTGCCGACCAGAACAATCTTGGGGTGGGTTAGTTGTTCATGCATAGGAAACGGGTATGTCCTTAAGAGACCGACATTTCTGCAGCGGTATGGCAATCGCTACAGAGGCCGTAGAGTTCAAGTCGGTGTTCTTTCATCATGAAATTGTGGGTTCTGGCGACATCCAGCTGCAACTGTTCTATCTGCTGATTTTCAAACTCTAAAATCCGACCGCAGCCGGTACAAACCAGATGATCATGGTGTTCGTTGCCGAGGCTCACTTCAAAACGCATCTGGCCATCGCCAAAGTTGCGTTCGGAGGCTATCCCGCATTCAGCAAACAGCTTGAGGGTGCGGTGGACCGTCGCGTACCCGATTCCCGGATTTTTTTTACGCAGCTGCAGATAGAAGCCTTCGGTCGAGAGATGTGATTTCTGCCGGAGGAAGGCGTTGAGAATGATCATCCGTTGGCTGGTATTTTTAAGCCTTTTGCACGCCAGATAATTGATAAACAGCTCTTCTGATTTTTTCACTCGAACGACTCCCTGATACCTCTTAAGCACGATAATGAAAACGGATTTCAACTTACAGGCAGGCTAAGTATTTGTCAAGGAATAGACTGGAGTAGCTGGAGCCTTAGGGGAAGAGGCGGAAAAAGATCGGTCAGCCGAAGGATGAGGGCAGATAACGGTACAGAAAACCGCTCATACGCGAAAACCAGTCGAAGAAGAGCATCACACCGACCAGCATCAACAGACCACCGGTGAACATTTCGACCAGGCGGATATGTTTTTTAAAGCGATCAAAAAAGTTAAGGAACCAGTGAAACAAGCCACCAGCGATCAAAAATGGCACACCCAGCCCGGCAGAATAGACGCCAAGCAACAAGACACCGTGACCGGCCCCGCCGGAAGAGCTGCTGGCGGCAATCGCCAGAATAGTCCCGAGAATCGGGCCGATGCAGGGGGTCCAACCGGCGGCGAAGGCGATACCGACGATCAGGGTCCCGATAAATCCAGAGGGTTTGTTGCGCAGGTGAAAACGATGCTCACCGAGCAGAACGCCAAAATGGAACAGGCCGCTCAAATGGATACCGAACAGAAAGATCAGGACGCCGCCGACCTTTTGCAGCCATCCCAGACCTTCGCGCAGATGCAACTGAAAGGTCGCAGAGGCCATCCCGGCCAGCGCCCCGAGGGTGATAAAAACCAGCGAAAACCCGGCAATAAAGACCAACGAATGCGCAATAATCGTCATCCGCACCTTGGCACCAGGATGAGCTTCGTTGAGTTGGCCGAAGGAGAGTCCAGAAATATAGGTAAGATAACTCGGAATCAGGGGCAAGACGCAAGGGGAAAAAAAAGATAAGACTCCGGCATAAAAAGCGACCCACAGGGTGATATCCGCAGCAACCGGCATAGTTTCAGCCCTTTAGCATGAAGTGAAGCAAGTTATAGATGTCGCCACCCATCCAATGCACTGCGCCGATCACCTTCTTCAGCACAACCCCATCGCGGTCAACAATGAAAGACTCGGGATATTGAAAGACGCCGTAAAGGTTCTGTACCTGGTTCTGGTCATCCAACAAAATCGGAAAGCTGAGAGGGGATTCCTGCAGAAAATCGGCGACGACCTGATGCCCATTTTTCTCGACGTTGATCGCCAGCAGGACGAGATCATCGTCCTTGAAGGTCTGGTGGAGAACCTCCATGGAGGGCATCTCATTACGACAGGGTGGACACCAGGTCGCCCAGAAGTTGACGATGACCACCTTCCCACGAAATTGCGACAGGCTGACCTTCTCCCCTTGCATATTTTCAAGGGTGAAGTCAGGAGCGATACTGCCGGCTGCAACCACGCGGGGTTGCTCTTGGGGGCGATCGCTGCCGGCAAAACCGAGTGCAGGCAGACAAACAAACAGCATCAGGAACATCGGCAGAAATAGAAGCTTTTTCATGCGGAACTATCCTTTAATCCTGCGGCAACTGCAGCAGATAACCGCGGTTGTCACGTACAACAAGAAAAGATAAAGGTTCTCGCCCGAAGTGACCGGCAAGCCATCACTCCTAGCATCGAACTCCAAGCCGGAGACTCGGCGAGTATAAGCCATCAGAGAATCATCAGACAAGGGGGCCAGTTCAACTTCGTACTCTAATCTTTTCAGTCCGCGCAGCAATGGCAGCGTCACAGTAGAAAAACCAATTTAGCTCTGCTGGATGTCATATTTTTCCAACCTGTAGAGCAAGGTATGGCGCGGGATGCGCAGAAATTCGGCAGCCTTCGATTTATTCCAGTTACACCGCTGTAAAGCCTGGGTCACCGCCTCCCGTTCAAGGTCTTCAAGCGAATAGCCTTCATCCGGCAAGTTGAGCACAGCATTGCTAACCGAGTGTTTGCGGCTGATTCGGGCCGGCAGATCATCGATCCGCAGGCGGTCATCCTGGCGCAGAATCAACATCTGTTCGACAACATTCTCCATTTCGCGCACGTTGCCGGGCCAGGCGTACTCTTTTAGCTGATCTACAACCTCTTTATCAATCACCACCGTCGCGCTGGCTTCATGTTTGCGCATAAAGAAATCGAGTAGCAACGGAATATCCCCATCGCGCTCACGGAGTGGCGGTAAGGGCAAGGGGACCACCGCCAGACGATAGTAGAGATCCTCCCGAAAGCGCCCCTCTTCCATCTCAAACTCAAGATCGCGATTTGTGGCAGCAATAACCCGCACTTCAACTGATTCTGTCAGGCCACCGACCGGCTCAAACTCCTGTTCCTGCAAGGCGCGCAACAGTTTGGGTTGCAATTCAAGCGGCAAGTCACCGATCTCATCCAGGAAAAGGGTCCCCCCATCGGCCAAAGAAAATTTACCCTGACGGTCCTTCACCGCACCGGTAAAAGAGCCCTTTATGTGACCAAAGAGTTCACTTTCAATCAGATCCTTCGGAATCGCCGCGCAATTCACGGCAATAAATGGTCCGTTGGCACACTCAGAACCGCGATGCAAGGCACGCGCAACCACTTCTTTGCCAGTGCCGCTCTCGCCGCTCAAGAGCACCGAAACCTGGCTGGCAGCCACCTTCGCAACGCGCTGCAGCAGGCGTTTCATCGCGCTAGAGTTACCGATAATCTCGTGGCCATGCTTATCTGCCAGGGCCGTTTTCAGCTGCAAATTTTCACGCCGCAGCCCGCGGTATTCAAACGCCTTGGCCACGGCCAAGACCAGTTGATCACGGCTGAAAGGCTTGGTTACATAGTCATAGGCACCAAGCTTGATCGCCGCAACCGCATTTTCGACCGAACTAAACGCCGTGATCAGCATCACCAGGGTATCGGACTCAAGCGTCCTGATCCTCTCCAGCACCTCGTAGCCGCTCATCCCCGGCATCTGGACATCGGTAATGACCAGCGGTGGCCGGTGACGCTGAAACAATGCAAGACCTTCATCCCCCGTCCCGGCAGAGATCACCTGATAGCCAGCCTGCTCAAGGGTAAACTCGACAACCCTGCGCAAGGAGACATCATCATCAATGACTAGAATTTGCTTCTTCATGCTCTACTCCGGCAAGTGGTGAAACCCTCAGCTTCAGGGTGAATGTTGTCCCCTCTCCCTCTTTACTCTCAACCTTGATCCGGCCGCCGGCGTTTTCGACAATCCGACTGGTAATCGCCAAGCCAAGACCGGTCCCCTCTTGCTTGGTCGTAAAGAATGGATTAAAAATGCGCTCCAGATTTTCTTTAGGGATTCCTGGGCCATTATCGACAAACCGACAAACAACCCAGTTGTTGCAGGTCTCGGTACTGACATGCAGCTGCCCGCCGTTAGTCATAGCCTGCACCGCGTTTAAGATCAGGTTCATGAACACCTGCTTAAACTGGCCAGACTCCCCCTCGACCTCGGGGAGATTCTGAATCTCAGTTACGATGTCCACCTTGGCCGTACGCGCATGAACCTCGGCCAACTGTAGCACCTCACGCAGGGTCAATGCTGGTAAAAAGCGGGCCTGCGCCGAAGGTTCAGGTCGCACGAAACGCAAAAAGTCCTCCAGCACCTGGTTGAGACGATCGACCTCCTTGACCAGAATCGCGGTAAATTCTGCATATTTATGCTCAGGCGGAAAGGCGTCGCATAGAATCTCGGCGGTCCCGCGGATCGATCCGAGCGGATTGCGGATTTCATGGGCCATGCCGGCCGAGAGTTCGCCGAGTGCCTTCAGACGATCGGCCCGACGGAGCTGATCTTCGATCTCGATAATCATATCTGCCTGCTCGCGCAGCTTGGCAAAACTGCCAGCCAGTCGTGCCGCGGCTTTTTCTGCCAGCAGGCGTTGCTGATGCTCCTTGGACGCAAGGGATCCGGTGATTCCGCCGATAATATTAAAGAGCAAGATCTCGAGATACTGCTCAGGGTGGAGACCGGGGATACTCCCCCACTGAAACACAACGTGGGGCGCATAGACCACCGAAACGAGCAGCGCCGTACCGAACCCACCCCGCAAGCCCAACCAGATCCCGCCCAAAATCACCGGAATAAAATAGAGACGCCGAAAAACATCATGGGCAAGAGGCCGATCGGTGGCAGTGAGATAATGCAACGCCGTAATGCCGCAAACGAGCAGGAGTAAAAACAACAGGCGGAATTGAGTTTGTCGCGGCAGGGGGATGGTCTTTATCCAGCGGGGAACAGAGAACATAGATTTTTAAGACGCTCCTCTTGGACTTAATTTGCTCACAGGCGACAGAACTCATCGCCAAGGACTCAGGTTCGGGTTTGGGGGCAAGAGATCATTTGATTTCTGACTTGGCCATAAGCGATGTAGAATACATCTACACCTCAGCCCCAGGCTTGTCCAGCCACCCATTAAGTATCCACCTGATTTGATTGGCCCTTGTAAAAAATCTGGGTTATTCTCAGCCAATTAACCGGAGGAACCATGTCGCTATTTTTTGAAACAGTCACAATTGTCCTGCCCGTCTTTCTGGTTATCGGCCTCGGCTATGCGCTGCGCCGTGTCGGACTGTTTAACGAGGAGTTCACTCAGCAGACCAATCGTCTGGTCTATCTGGTTTTTCTGCCGATCCTGCTATTCCACAAAATCTCTCAGGCCGACTTCGTCAGTTACTTCAACGGCCCCCTAGTCCTCGGTTCCTCACTCGCCATTGCCTGCCTGTTCGGCCTCAGCTATGCCTATGCCAGTCTGCGCAACTACCCGGCGGCCAGCCTCGGCAGCTTTTGCCAGGGAAGCTTTCGGGGTAATCTCGCCTATATCGGACTGGCGATCTGCCTTAATGCTTATGGCGACTCGGGGCTGACCAGAGCCAGCATTCTGATGGGTTTTCTGGTTCCGGTGCTCAATCTGTTTGCGATTATCGCCCTGATCTGGCCGCAACGGAACAAAGACGCTGGCGCCGCGACACACAACTGGTTGCGTGAGGTGTTATTGAATCCACTCATTCTGGCCTCCTTCGCCGGAATTACCTGGAGTTATTTCAGCCTGCCGGTGCCGATTATTCTCAAAAACAGCCTGAGCATCGTCTCGGGGGTGACTCTGCCGTTGGCACTGCTGGCGATCGGTGGCTCCTTCTCTCTGCAACGCTTGAAGGGTGATCTACAGTCGGCCGGCCTCGCCACCCTGCTCAAGTTAATCGGCATGCCTGTTGTCGCCACGCTTCTGCTTGCGGCTGCGGGGGTCCATGGGGTTGATCTCGGCGTTGGAATTTTATTGGCGGGCACCCCGGCGGCGACTGCCACCTACATCATGGCGCATCAGATGAAAGCCGATGCCGAACTGGCGGGCTCAATCGTCATGCTGTCAACCCTCGGTTCAGCAATCAGCTACACGCTGCTGTTGCTCATCTTGCGCCATAACGGCCTATAGATGATGGCGTCGCAAAAACTCACCAACGGATATTTTGCTTTCTTGCGAAAGCATCATAGATGAAGAGCGCCCTGTGCGGAGAGACCAACTTTCGACCGCTGTGTCCCGGCCAGAAGCTCGCGATCCTGCCTCCCGGCGGCAAGCTGCTCCTCTCGGGCATTCTCTGGGAATACAATTATGACGTTCGCAAGCGTTATCAAAAGCTGGGTTACGCATTACTCGAAAACCGCATGCTCAGCGAATTCAGCACAATGCTTCTGCAACGACGAGACCCCTAAACCTTCACCCGCATGACGACTACTAAGAACAACCTGGGCCCCAGTGATATATCACTGGGGCCCAGGTCATCGTGACATTCAACCAGAAACAGTTTACTGCTTCGTGACCTTTGGCTGCGGTTGACTCAGCGCCTTGACCCCCACAACATTGATCAGGTCGTTGATATTGGTGGTCTTCAGATTCATCCCGCCTTCCGACATCGGCAAGAGAATAATCTTCTTCCCCTGCAGCGCCTCGGCGACCCGCAGCTTGACCATGGTTTCACCACCGGAGCCCGCCAGCGCCTTGTTCATCTGCTCGATGCCGCGCGCCTCGGCTTTCCCCTCGGCCGTGATGGCGTCGGCCAGATACTTCTGCTGCTCATAATAGGCGTCGGCCACGATTTTCGCTTTTTTATAAACCCCGTCGGCGTCAGCAATGACCTTGTTGACTTCACCCTTGGCCGATTCGAGCTCTTTACGATATTCCTCAAGTGCGGCGTGCTGGGCCGACTTATTTCTTTCGGCCATCTGGTCGGCTATTTTCTTGTCCTCGATCGCCCGCTGGTAATCGGCGACGAAACGGTAATCCTTGGTCAATACCTTCTCAACGATAATGCCGTAGGGCCCAAGGATCTTCTGCATCACCTCCTTGACCTGGTCGGCCTTCTCGCGCCGCCGGTCGCTGATGTAGAACTCTTCGGTGGCGAGCTCGCCAAAGATATCGCGCGGTTTGCTGCGGGCGACAGTCCGGACCACCTTGTCGCGCAGAGCGCGATCGTCTTTGGCGACATACTGCAGAATATAGGGGGCCATCTTCGGATCGATCCGGTAGGCGATAATCAGATCAAGACTGATATCATTGCCGTCGATGGTTTTGAACAGGAGATCATCCTTGGTATTGCGATCGCCGCGGCGCACCGTCGCGGTCATTTCCAGGTTCTGAAGCTTGGTATCGAAGGTGTTCCAGTCGTTGATAAAGGGCAGAAAGATTGTGGTCGATCCGGGCGGATAGATTTTATCCTCGACCCCTTTTTCACCAAACAACGAAAACTTGACGGTCCGGACGCCGACTTCGGTCTTACCGGTACTATAGAGCACACATCCGGAGAGGAAGAAACTCGGCAGCAGTATTAGAATCAGGATCAGCTTTTTCATTTTTTCCCTCCTTGGCGCACGTCAAACATTTTCAGCGTCTGATCTAGGTCGAGCGGGTTGACGCCTGACTTGCCGTCACTCGACAACACGATCGTTTCAAGGCCCTTGTAGGCATCCGCCATCTTCAGCCCGACCATGCGGTCAGCGCCCTCCCCTTGCAGGGCGGCATTTTTCAATTTAACTTTCTGTGCCTCGGCAAGCTTGACCAGCAGATCGGCTTCGGCGTTCTTGGTCCGCACGTAGCGATCCTTTTCAGCAACCCGTTTCGTGACGTAGGCCTGACCGGTTTCCATCTCAACCGCAACAATATTCTTCCCTTCCTGAATAATTTTCTTCAGCTTGGCCTCCTCAACCTCTGCACGTCCTTCGGCCTGATTCTTGAAGACCAGCTGATCCTGGAGCTTTTTCGCTTCGATATTCTTCTGAATCTCATCGCTATAACGGAAATAGCGGACCAGCACCTGCACAACCTCAATCCCCTTCGGTTTGAGTTCGGCGTTGAGCAACTCTTTGGCACGTTCGGTCTTGGCGACCCGCATCGGGCTGTTATAAAACTGTTCGGTGGTCAACTCCCCTAAGGTCGCCTTGAGCGCCGGCTCGGTCTTGGGAATAATCCCGTTGTCCTCAAACAGGCGACCGGGACCGATGGTGGTGAAGACCTTATAGGGATCGACCAGCTGGTAGAGGATCGAAACATCGACATCGACATAGAAACCATCCGAGGTCTGAATGTGGGCGGCGCGCTCGACGCGCGCCAAGCGCGAGGCGGTCTCCGGCGAATTGGTCAACTCCAGGACCTGCAGATCACGCGGCAGGGTATCCATCTCTTGAACGCGGGGGATGACAAACTGTAACCCCGGACCGTAGACCTGTTCCTGCACACCGTTGTTGGAGCCGAAGCGCACGATTTTGATACCGTACTCGTTCGGCTCAACATAAACATAAGCTAACTTAAACAGCAGAAACAGCAGAACCAGCAACAAAGGCAAGTACTTCAGCTTACCGAAATGCTTGCTAAAACGACCAAGTGAAGCTTGTAATTGTGCCTTTTTACGTAGTAACTCTTCCATGTCGATGACATTTGGACCTTGATTATTATCCATCTTAGCTCCTGTTAGAGGATTATTTGACCGGTTTTGATATACACAAATTCAGAGAGAGTCCAACAGCTCCCCAGAATAGAAAAGGGTGACAAAAACGTATTAACTCAAGAGCCTACCAGAAATGGCTTTAAAATATGCAGAAAACAACAAGGATCTCCAGCATATTTCAAGCAACAGAGATTGCCGAGAGTGCCAACTTGGGCTAGGGTTGTCTGCACCTTAGCTCAAATGACAAAGGAGTTCCCTTGAATAATCGCAATTTCCAATCATTTTTCCGCCGCAGTTCGTTGGGCGGTCATTCGCTGGTGCAGATCCTGATCTACGTCAACCTGGCCCTCTTCACCCTGATGGTGCTGCACGGTACCATTCTAGGGCTGCAGATGAAAGCAATATTCAGTCCGCCGGTCCAATTACTGCTCCACTGGGGCGGACAGTACTGGCCGCTGGTGATTCAGCAGGATCAGTGGTGGCGGTGCATCACCTACGCCTACACCCATGGTGGGCTGATGCATATCGGCTTCAACATGCTGGTTCTTTACCAGGTCGGACCGCTGCTGGAGAGCGAACTCGGCTGGCCGCGCCTCTTCACGCTCTACACCCTCTGCGGGCTGACGGCGACCATTGCCGGTTACTTCTGGCACCCGATGACCCCGGTGGTCGGTGCTTCGGGTGCGATATTCGGCATGATCGGCTTCTCCGTCAGTTACTTCCACCGCATGGGGGGCGCCCTGGCGATTCAACAACGCAAC
>JBDNGT010000078.1:0-3787 GCA_041689145.1 Geopsychrobacter sp.
AAACGCCCTGTGCGGATCCGCATGCAGGGTGTTGTGGGGGCTGGGGGTTAGATACCCCCAGCTACCCGATTAGGCATTCCGTCACAGGGCCAAACCATCCTGCTAATCCGTACTCTCCGTCGCCGGTGTCGGCAATGGCGATAGACCGAGTTCTCTCAGGAACTCGTTGTGCTTCGCCGTTGAATGACGGATTTCCTTTTCGATATCAGCCAACTCCTTATGCGTGGCTGAGAGGTCGATCTGCGGCTCCGGCTTGGCTGTGCTGACGTAGCGCGAGATGTTCAGGTTGTAGTCTTTCTCTTCAATCTCTGCCATCGTCACCCGCCGGGCGTATCGCTCATCTTCCCTGCGGTACTGGTAGGTGTCGACGATCTTTTCGATGTGCTCGGCGTTCAGATAGTTCTGCCGCTTGCCCTTCTCGAAGTTGCCTTCCCCGCTGGCGTTGATGATCAGCACGTCATCCGGCTTTTTGCATTTCTTGAGCACGAGAATGCTTACCGGAATACCCGTCGAGTAGAACAGATTCGCCGGCAAACCGATAACCGTGTCGATATGCCCGTCCTTGAGCAGCTTCTCGCGAATGGCTTTTTCCTTGCCGCCGCGGAACAGCACGCCGTGGGGCAGGATAATCGCCATCACGCCCTCATCCTTGAGGTAGTGAAACCCGTGCAGCAGAAATGCGAAGTCGGCGGCGCTTTTGGGGGCCAGCCCGTGGTTCTTGAAGCGCATGTCTTCGCCGAGGGCGTCGTTCGGCTCCCAGCGGTAGCTGAACGGCGGATTGGCGACGACGGCGTCAAAGGTCGGTTTCTTTGCCGGGTTCTGCTCGCGGAGTATGTCCCAGTCGTTGGTCAGCGTGTCGCCGTGGTAAATCTCGAACTCCGAATCCTTTACCCCGTGCAGCAGCATGTTCATGCGGCACAGGTTGTAGGTGGTGATGTTCTTCTCTTGGCCGTAGATCGTGCCAATGCTGCCCCCGGCTTTAACCATGCGGTGGCGGACGTTCAGCAACAGCGACCCCGATCCGCAGGCAAAGTCCAGAACACTTGCCATCTTTTTCCGCGGGCCGGTCTCGGGGTCCTGGCCGTCGAGGGTGACGATGGCAGAGAGGATGTCGCTGATGCGCTGGGGCGTGTAGAACTCCCCAGCCTTCTTGCCAGAGCCGGCGGCGAATTGGCCGATCAGGTACTCATAAGCATCGCCCAGCGTGTCGGAATCGGTGGAAAACTCAGCCAGCCCCTCGGCAATTTTCTGGATAATCGTGCCGAGCTTGGCGTTGCGGGCCGGGTAGGTCTTGCCCAGCTTCTCCGAGCCGAGGTTGATCTCTGAAAACAGCCCAGAGAATGTGCTTTCGAATGATTCGTTCTCGATATACTTGAAACCCTTCTGCAGCGTGTCCAGCAGTTTCGCGTCCGGGTCCTGCGTCCGGGCCATGTGGGCGATATTCGCCCACAGATGCTTTGGCTTGATGACATAGTGGGCCTTGCGGCGCATCTGCTTTTCGAACGCCTCCACGTCGCCGGGATTTTCGTCGTACCACACCGACAGTGGCGTTCGGCCGCCGTTGCCTACCGCGTCCGGGTCGGGGTAGTCCCGCCCCAGTTCCTTCCGCGCCGCCTGCTCGTAGTTGTCCGACAGATAGCGCAGGAACAGGAACGCCAGCATGTAATCGCGGAAGTCGTCCGCGTTCATCGCCCCGCGCAGTTGGTCGGCGATGTTCCAGAGGGTCTTGCCCAGTTGTTTTTGGTTGTCTTCGGTCATATCGCCTCTTGATTCGTCTCGGTCTCGTTGAATAACTCGGGGTTGAACGGGTAGCGCTCGATAAACTCGTGCAGGATGCGACGAAAGTGCGCCTTGTTTTCCTCCATCATCTCGCGCGGCTCATAGAGCGAATAGTTGCCGTGGCTCAGAAGGTTGACGATTCGGGTGTGCAGCACGCCGTCGATATCATCTTCGTGTTGTCTGATGCAGTCAGAAAAGTTCGCGTGACCGTGAAAGCTGGCCGTCTTTTCCATAATCGTGCGGAGCATGTTGAAGTGATGCGTATAGATTTCCCCGCTGCGCTCCGCCTCGTAAAGTTCAGTCAGCGCGGCCACGTGATGGAAGAACGGCGTGTCGCCGGTGTTGCGGAGGAGATAGCCAGGGGATGATCGGCGCCGAGCCAGAAAAAACCTGTTGGGGTTCTTCTTCTTGGGCTTCAGCTCATTGCACAGCACATTGAAGAACAACGTGTGATGCGTCGATATGACCGTCTTCAGCGTGCTGTCCTCTTTCTTGAGCATTCTCGCCAGATGCGTCGCCACGGCAATAGCGTTCTGCTCGTCCAGTGACGAAATCGGGTCATCAATGTAGACGTATTCTACCCAGTCATACGCCTCGGCACCGTCGAGTGTCAGCTGCACGATTGCCAGGAAGAAGCACCAGATGAAGATGTTCTCTTCGCCGCGCGAGATCTTGATACCGTCCTCGATCGTGTGGCCATCGCCGTCGAGAACTTCACGCGAGAACACCACTTCCCAGTTGTCGGTATTGATTCGGAAGCCGAAATCCGCGTATCGGTCCAGCAAGTGGCGGATGCGGGTATCCATCTCCAATGCTTCGAGACCGGCGAAAAATTGGGAATCGGCGTTAATCTTCAGGCTGCGCTCGCTGTCGCCCTCCAGGTCGTTGTCCCAGGTGAACAGGTCTTCGGTGAAGGCGTTGAAGTAGAGCGTGTCGTGCTTGTCCTCTTCTTCCGCGTCTTTGCCGAGATCCTTGAACGCCGTAGACAGGCGCGTCTTGCCCACACCGTTGTAGGCGTAGAGCAGGATGAACTTTTTGCTCTCCAGCTTATCGCGCAGATCTTGGGCCAGTGAGGTCAGGTCGTTGAAGGCTGCAGGTTCAGACATGGCCTACGGCTCCTCCGGCGCGGGGAAGAGCTGCTGCATCAGGCCGCGCTTGTGTTGCTTGAGGACGTCGATCTTCGACGCCTGCTCGGTGATCTGGGTGTCGAGGGCGGTGAGGCAGACGGCAATTGTCTCCTGTTCCTCTGGCAAGGGGAAATGCAGAGAAACTGACTTCATAATTTCGCCCGATAGGTTTCCCTGTCCACCCTGAAGGTATGTGGTGAGAATCCATGCCTTCCTGTGAGTGAGATAGTGGTACAAGAACGCCTTACTGCCCTCAGGTCGCAGGCAAAGAATAGCTTGATTGATTGCTCCATCCACACGCGCAAGGGCGACTTCACCGCTGTTGGCACCATACAAGGCGACAAGCACGTCCCCTCGCGCGACCATCTTTGCTGCTGAGCTATCGAAGCCCTTTTCTGTCAAGAGCAGGCCTGTGGTTTCGCGGCCGATCTCAGCGGATCGTATAAAGGGAATAATGCCACCATAGAAATCCCTCCTCGTTGTATCGGGTGTCCCACCGCTAAATGATGTACACCTGCTGCCGATTGTCGATTCCTCCCACTCCCCCTTTTCCCGGAACTCGGGGAAGCGGAGACGAGGTTGGGTTTCGCCGGGTTGGGGGAAGAGTTGCTGCATGAGGCCGCGCTTGTGGTCGCGCAGGGCCGCCAGCTTCCGTCCCTCCGCCGCGATCAATCCGTCCAGCGAGCCCAGACAATCGGCGATCTTCTGTTGCTCAGGGAGAGACGGGATGTATGTTTTCAGCAAATGGACTTCGTTGCGATTCAGACCCGGCACAGCACCTGCATCACTAAGTTTTTTTAAATTACTTCGTTCAAGTAGTCGCCAGAGAAACGCAATCGGACATGATTCAGGGTCGAGATTTTTGACGAAAAACGTAGTGT
>JBDNGT010000079.1:0-7093 GCA_041689145.1 Geopsychrobacter sp.
ACAGGCGATGTGGGGAACCCACGGTGACCACGCTGCCATCGTTCTGACCCCGGCTTCATGCCAGGAGATCTATGAAGAGACGGTGCGTGCCTTTAATTTGGCCGAAAAGTATCGCATGCCGGTGCAGCTTCAGCTCGATGAGATCTGTGCGCACATGCGCGAACGGGTTGTCTTTGCTGAACCTGGCGAACTCGAAGTAATCAATCGTGAAGCCCCTTCAGTCTCGCCTGAAGAGTACAAGCCCTATGATTCCAGTAAGGGGCTTGTCCCGCCATTGGCCTCCTTCGGGAGTGGCTACCGTTACCATGTGACCGGTTTGAATAAGGCGGCTGACGGTTTTCCCACCACTAAAGCCGAACTGGTTGACGCTGAAGAGCGGCGCCAGATCGACAAGGTTATGCTGAATCTGGAAGATATCCAGAAAAATGAGGAATATCTGATTGATGATGCCGAAGTTGTTCTCTTCGCCTATGGGTCGACCAGCCGCAGCGCCCGTTACGCGGTTAACGAATTGCGCAAAGATGGTGTGAAGGCCGGTTTGTTCCGCCCTCTGACCATGTGGCCCTTCCCTGAGAAACGTGTTGCCGAATTGGCAGGTCAAGCCAAGGCGATCATCTGCCCAGAGATGAACCTGGGACAGATGGTGCGTGAGGTTGAGCGCGTGGCTAAAGGGAATTGCACAGTTGCCCATATCGGGCGTGTTGATGGGGAGCCGATCAATCCCGGCCAGATCATCGACAAGGTCAAGGAGGTCCTCTGATGGCTTACGATTACGAAAAATCTCTCCGCCCCGGTAAACTGCCGCATATCTGGTGTCCGGGTTGTGGTCACGGTATCGTTATGAAGGGTTTGATTCGGGCAATGGACGCCTGTGAACTCGACCTCAAGCAAACTGCAATCGTATCCGGTATCGGTTGCGCCAGTCGTCTGCCGGGTTACATTGATTCGTGTACCCTGCATACCGCTCATGGCCGGGCTGCGGCCTTCGCGACCGGGGTCAAAATGGCTAAACCGGAAATGGACGTCATTGTCGTGAGTGGCGATGGGGATTGTACTGCGATCGGCGGTAACCACTTCATTCATGCCTGTCGGCGTAACATCGATATGACCTACGTTATCATGAACAACAATATTTACGGCATGACCGGTGGTCAGTTCTCTCCCTGCACCCCGACCGGAGCTTTGGCCTCGACCACGGTATATGGCAATCCAGATCCGACTTTCGATATTGCCAAGCTGGCGATCGGCGCCGGTGCGACCTTTGTTGCGCGAGGTACCGCATTTCATGCGGCCCAGATCGACAAGCTGATCGCCGAAGGCATCAAGCACAAGGGGATGGCCGTTATTGAGATTCTGGATGACTGCCCGACCACTTACGGTCGGCGTAATAAGTTCCGCAGTGTTATTGACATGATGAAACGTCTTAAGGACATTGCTGTTCCGGTTGCGGCCGCAGCTAAGATGACCCCCGAGCAACTCGAAGGCAAGGTTTTGACCGGTGTGCTGCATAAGGAAGAACGTCCTGAGTACACTGAGCAATATGCCAAGGTCATGCAACGCGCTCAGGGCGTCTGACCAACTCAAGGAGATATGAATTATGGCTGAAAGATATGAACTTCGTTTTTGCGGTGCAGGTGGTCAGGGTTTGATCACGGCTGGAATTATATTAGCTGAGGCAGCGTCGATTATAGAAGGCAAGTACGCTGTCCAGTCACAAAGCTACGGTCCTGAGGCTCGTGGTGGGGCATCTAAATCAGAGGTTATTATTTCTGACGATCCGATAGATTATCCCAAGGCTACAGTTGTTGATGCTTGTTTGGCCATGACTCAGGTGGCTGCAGATAAGTACGCAAACGGGATCAAGCCGGGCGGTGTGCTGCTGATCGATTCTGATTTTGTGAAAAACGTTCCGGTTGGCGATTTTAAAGTGGTAAAAATTGCAATCATGCGCACCGCTAAAGAGGAGGTTGGCCGTGAAATCGTGGCCAATGTTGTTGCCCTCGGTGCCATGATCGCCCTGACCGATGTTGTGTCACGTGAATCGGGTGAGAAGGCTGTGCTGGCCAAGGTTCCCGAGGCGTTTGTTGACCTGAACAAGAAGGCCTATAGTATTGGTTTTGAGAAGGTCAAAGAAGCGCTGGGTAAATAATCCCTTTGTTTTTCAAAAAATAGACTGTTATTATTGTGACCCGGACTTGTGCCGGGTCTTTTTTTGCCATTTTGATTATGAAAGGTTTTGGATCATGAAAAGAATGAGTTTGCTGCTGCTGATCCTCTTTGTGGCGGCACCCGCTTTTGCGAGTTCGTTGAAAGAGGGTCAGGAGCAATTGAGTTATGCAATCGGCATGAGTATTGGCTCAGATCTGTTGCGTCAGGATATCGATCTTGATCTGACTCAATTGGTGGCCGGCCTCACTGCTGCTTATAAAAAAACAGATGCTCTTTTGACAGAAGAAGAGATGGTTAAGGTTCTGATGGCCTATCAGAAGGAGATGCAGCAAAAGCAAATAGCTAAAGCAGCGGAAGCCTCTAAGGGGAACCGTACTGCAGGCACGGCGTATCTTGAGCAGAATGCCAAGAAAGACGGGGTTAAAATAACTAAAAGTGGTCTGCAGTATGAGGTTTTAGCCGAAGGTAAGGGCGCGACCCCCAGTGCAGTTGATAAGGTGACAGTTAATTATCGGGGAACCCTGGTTGATGGTACGGAATTCGATAGCTCATATAAGCGTGGTCAACCTGCGACCTTTCAGGTTGGTGGGGTTATCCCAGGGTGGACTGAAGCGCTACAACTCATGCAAGAGGGTACCAAGCTTAAGCTTACCATCCCACCGGAACTCGCCTATGGTGATCGTGGGGCGCCTCCTGTGATTGGTCCAGGTAGTACCCTGATTTTTGAAGTTGAGTTGGTGAAGGTCGAGAAAAATTAGTTACTGTTCAACTGTTCGAATTTAAAGGCCGGCACTTTTGTGTCGGCTTTTTTTAGGCCTGGATTTTGCCACAGGGAGAAGTTGACTTAAGGGTAAAATGACCAGACTTAAGATTAGGAGTAATTCGAACATGTTGCCCTCGCATTTATTGGCAGATGATTGATGATAATTGAAGGTAACTGCATACAGTGACATAATAAGTCACATATCTAAAACTACATTAATATCAAGAGGATATGGTGGTCGAGGTGTGAGAAATAAGGGTATGAAACAAGTTTTTTCGTAACCTGCAAGGAATTGACAAACTCGACATGGATCGTATACAGTATGCAATGTTTTCGAGGATGCTACCTGTTGATGAAGCTTGCGAAAACTAGGTCACCTAGCTTTTAATGCAGCCGTTGCTGCGAACTTGATATGGAGAAGAGAGATGATTGAAGCCTATTTGAAGCACCAAGAAGAACGTAACGCCCAAGGCATTCCGGCTTTGCCCCTGAATCCTGAACAGACAATGGCGCTGTGCGGATTGCTACAGACCCCCCCTGCGGGCAAACAAGATTTTTTGCTGAATCTTATTACCGAAAGGGTGTCTCCCGGCGTTGATCCAGCCGCTGAGGTTAAGGCCGCGTTTTTGGCTGATATTCTGACGGGTACCAAAAGCTCTCCGCTGAGCAATAAAGTGCCAGCCATTAAACTTCTGGGCACCATGATGGGCGGTTATAATATCCAACCCCTGGTTGCTGCCTTGGAAATTGCTGAACTTGCTGACGAGGCGGCTTGTGCGCTCTCTGGTCTGGTCATGGTTTACGATGCCTTTGATGATGTGCTGGCCTTGTCAAAAAATAATGCAGCCGCGGAAAAAGTCATCAAGTCATGGGCTGCTGCTGATTGGTTTACCTCCAAACCCGAGTTCCCTGCCTCCATCAAGGTCAAGGTCTTCAGGGTCGATGGCGAAATAAATACCGATGATTTCTCTCCGGCGAGTGATGCCTGGAGCCGATCCGATATCCCGCTGCATGCGCTATGTATGGGGAAACTACGTTTTCCCGGCGGTTATGAAGAGATGGCCAAGTGGCGTACTGAGGGCAACCAGGTCGCCTTTGTCGGTGATGTGGTCGGCACCGGTTCTTCGCGGAAATCGGCGTGCAACTCGGTTCTGTGGCACATTGGCCAGGATATCCCTGCGGTCCCCAACAAGCGTCGTGCCGGTGTGATTATTGGCAACGCCATAGCACCGATCTTTTTTAACACCGCACAAGATTCAGGCGGTTTGCCGCTGCGCATGGACGTTGGCAACTTGAAGCATGGTGCCGTTGTGACCATCGATACTGTGGCCGGCAAGGTGTTGGATGCCAGCGGTGCCGCGTTGTCGAGCTTTGAGATTGCGCCGAATACCGTTTGTGATGAGTTTCGTGCCGGTGGACGCTCGACCCTGATTATCGGACGCAAATTGACCGAACGTGCCTGTGCGGCATTGGGGCAAGCGGCTCCCACGCTCTTTATTCAGCCGAATAACCCGGTGGTCAAAGCCGGTCAGGGTTTCTCTTTGGCCCAAAAGATGGTCGGTAAGGCTTGTGGATCCGTCGGTATTTTGCCGGGGACGGCTTGTGAGCCGACCATGACGACCGTCGGTTCGCAGGATACGACCGGGACCATGACCTCTGATGAACTGAAGGAGTTAGCTTGTCTCAAGTTTCAGGCTCCAATGTTTATGCAGTCGTTCTGCCACACCGCCGCCTATCCTAAACCCACAGATGTTGTGATGCACAAAACTCTGCCGGCGTTTGTTACCGAGCGCGAAGGCGTGGTTTTGAACCCCGGGGATGGGGTTATCCACAGCTGGCTGAACCGTTTGGGCCTGCCGGATACCGTCGGGACCGGTGGCGATTCGCATACCCGCTTCCCTCTGGGCATCAGTTTTCCGGCCGGTTCGGGACTGGTTGCCTTTGCGGGCGCCCTGGGTTTCATGCCGCTCGATATGCCTGAGTCGGTTCTGGTCCGCTTCAAGGGTGAGCTCAACGAAGGGATCACCCTGCGTGATGCCGTCAACGCGATCCCTCTCTGGGCCATCAAGCAGGGATTGATGACTGTTCCGAAGAAGAACAAAGTCAACATCTTCAACGGTCGCATCATGGAAATTGAAGGTCTACCTGACCTTTCGGTTGAGCAGGCGTTTGAATTGACCGACTCAGCCGCGGAGCGTAGTGCTGCTGCAGGCTGTATTCAACTCTCCGAAGAATCGGTGTGCAAGTATCTGCGTTCCAATGTGGCGCTGATGAAGAGTATGATCGAGGATGGCTATTCTCATGCCCCGACCCTGCAAAAGCGCATTGATGCCGTCACTGAGTGGCTCAAAGAGCCAAAATTACTCAAAGCCGATAGCAACGCTGAATACGCCGCCGTGATTGAGATCGACCTTGCCGAGATCACCGAGCCGATCCTGGCTTGTCCGAACGATCCCGACGATGTGAAAAAACTTTCTGAGGTTCAGGGAACCCCGATTAATGATATCTTCATCGGCTCCTGTATGACGAACATCGGTCACTTTCGTGCCGCAGCGAAAATCTGGGCCGGACATAAATTTAATCCGCTTAATCGCATCTGGATCTGCCCGCCAACCAGAATGGACCAGGCCAAGCTGAAGGATGAGGCCTATTTTGCGACCTTTAATCAGGTCGGCGCGCGGATAGAAACTCCGGGCTGCTCATTGTGTATGGGGAATCAGGCACGTGTTCCTGATGGCGTGAATATGTTCTCCACCTCCACCCGTAACTTTGATGATCGTATCGGTAACGGCGCGCAGGTTTATCTCGGCAGCGCTGAACTGGGCGCGGTGACCGCGCTTAACGGCAAACTGCCGACGCCGGCAGAATATCTGGCGATCTACAAAGAGAAGGTCTCGCCATTTAAGGACGAAGTTTACAATTATCTGCAACTTGATGAACTCGGTGACTACAATGCCATCTATAGCCGCTGTGACATTTAGATTTAACCGGGGCTGAAGAGTTAACAAAAATGGCCGTCCCTTGTTGAGACGGCCATTTTTGTTATCGGGTTTTGCGTTTGAGCCAGAGATGAAAACTGCTGGCACAAAGCGCCAGCAGAACCATCAGCCCGAGCCGGCTGCTCAGATCACTGGCGCGTTGCCAGCTCTCGCCGCCCAGATAGCCTAGCCCTGGATAGGCTATCCCCCAGAGAATCGCGTTGACCAGGGTCGTTCTACAGAAAAATCCTGCACGCATGCGTGCCATACCCGCCATAAAGGGGATCGTGCCACGGATTGGTCCCAGAAACCGCGCGTAGAAAAGACTCTTCCCGCCATGCTCAACAAAAAAGACCTCAGCTGCGAGTAACTTTTGATGTCGCTTTCGCAGCCAAGGAGTTGAGAGGACTCTTTGTCCAAGACGCCCTCCTAACCAGTAGCTTAGAAAATCACCCAGAAATGCTCCGACTGCACAGAAAAAAATGAGTGAGGTTAGATTTCCCTTGCCATGCGCGGCAAGAAAGCCTGCGAGCACAATCAGAGTGCTACCCGGTACGGCCAAGCCGAGAAGCGGGATCGATTCAAAGAAGGCGACGAGAAAAAGCAGGATGAGATAGACGACCCCATTTGGCAATATTGCTATGAGCTGTTGCATCCAATCAGCCATTAGTTGGACCTCATGCCATACTCAGGCTCAAATAACTCTTGCCACTGACCGAAGACCTCACCTTTCTGCTCCCCGTAACGAATAAGTCCCTGCCGTACTTCAAAAGGTGTCTTCTCGCGGCCACGATCTCGACTGTTCTTTGAATAGAACAGATCGGCATAGCAGATAATTTTTTCCTCGAGTGTCTCGGGGAGCAGGTCTCTCGCGGGTAATGGAAGTTTTTGGGCAATGATCTCTTCCGCCGTCAGGCCAATGCCGGTGTGACGCTCGCAGACGCGCGCATGGCGGGGCAACCCCTCGGCCAAAAGGATGTCATGGCCCTTGATGCCGTGTGCCAGGTAAGGGAGAGCTCCAAAGCAGTACAGATCAGGAGCCTGAGTGAAAATCATGCCGATGTCGTGCAGCATTGCAGCTTCTGCGACGAAATCGAGGCTTATTTCTGTTGTTTTGGCCAGATAACGGGCAATCTTTAACGCTTTCTTGGTCACCAGGCGGCTATGCTCAAGCAGCAACCGG
>JBDNGT010000080.1:0-5817 GCA_041689145.1 Geopsychrobacter sp.
CCTTGGCACTTTTACTCGCCAATTCAGTTACACCATTATTGATAGTGAATAACTTAATATCACTCATACACTGGCCTCCATTGGGGTTTCGGTCTGTGTTGGTTGCCAATTGCGGACATCGATCTTGCCGGTAACGGCGGCGGAGATGAGGGCGGTGCGGCGTTCATGCATTAAATTGATCGAGCATTCTGCTTTATCTACTAAACCTTGATATTTATATTTCTGACTTTCAATGGATTTAACGATGTTATCAATCTCATCTGAAGGTGGAAGAGCAATCTTTATTTCACCAACAGTATCGGTATTTAAATTTAATTGGGTACCCATTTTCCCAAGTCCTTTGTAGGCTTCACCAGCTTCAAAAATGAAATACAGAAACAAATTGTTAATTTCTAAACTTGTAAAATAAACAAACCCATCGTGAATACAAGCAAAATCTATCGTTAGGCAAGGTTTCCCAACAGTACCAGCAATACTGACAAATAATTTCCCTGCATCCAACTTCACGCTTAAGGAGCTTCCGAGATCAGAAAGTCGTTGAGTTGTATCGGTTAAGTACATACCAGCCCGAGATACATCAGCTATTCGAACCCAAGCGTATTTCCCGTTTTCATCAAAATACTTTTGGTCATCAATGGGTCGTGGACTTGCTCCTCGCTTAACTTGGCAAATCCTTTTTATTTCCAAAACATCCCAATGCTCCGGCACCTCCCCCAACCACTCAACACCGGAATCTTTCATCGGCGCATCGGGGTTTAGTCCTTTGGTGACGGCATGGCTGATAACCGCCTGACGCTTTTCTTTCAGCAGTTTGATCAGTTTTTGTTGTTTGTCGATCAGGATGTCTATTTTGGCGGTTTCGTGGTCGAGGAAGTTGGCTACCAACGATTGTTCTGATAGGGGCGGCAATGGCATTTTGATACTTCCAAACGTTTCGGAACGCACAACTTTTCGCAGCCCAGTGTAATATGGCTTTAAACCTTTAAATGAATCAATGTGAAGAAAATAGTAAAAGATAAACTTCCCATCAGCTTTAGGTGTTGTTGAGTAGACATTGTAGGCACCAGTTATCATACCGTTGTGGGCTGAGTGACCAACCGTCCTTGGCGTTTCGTCAATGTCAAATAAACAGAAAACTAAATTGCCAGGCTCAACAACTTGATACGTATTAAATTCCGCCGGTAATTTTCCGCCATTGGCAATATTTCGCGGAATAACTCCACCGAGAGTGAGTGAAAGTAATTGATGATTTATGGAATCTTCACCTACCTGCCCTTTTTCTAAGCAAAGAAGAGTTTTAACTTTGGCAATATCCCAGTGAATTGGAATATCTTCGAGCCAATCGGCATCTGGCTTCCGATACTGTGGATATTTGATATATCTCCCTTTCGGTTCGATCACGAATGAACCTCCTGAAGAAGAGCCAATATTTCACCACTCACCATATCCAGATCAGCATCAATCTCTATCAAATCACGAGGCGGTGTGTAGATATAGAAGTGCCGATTAAAGGGAATATCGTACCCGACAATCCCTAGCTCTCCATCCTTCTCATCCCGCTTGCCCCCATCAATCCAAGCATCCGGCACATGGGGCGCAACTTCCTTATGGAAGTAAGCCTCAACCGTCTCAGTGACACTTCGTGACGGATCGAGGGGAATATTCTCGTTGTCGCGCAGGTCGCCATCGGCCTGAAAATCAACGACCTTGCCATCCAGCGCAAACTGTCCATAGAGCGGATTGAGCTTCTCCTTGTAAATCTTCTTGATCACTGCTCTCGCCTCGGGGTTCTTCCAGCTCACCGCATCGAGAAGCTGCTTCTTCTGTCGCGTATCCAGCTTGACTTTGGTCGCCGTGAGCACCGTCTTTAACTCATCTTCAAACAGGTTGAAATCATCACAGGGGCCATCAACAATCACTGCTACGCCCATCTGCTTGGCCAGGGCGGTTTGTATCTTCTGCGCAGTCTTCAACAGTGCCTTCTGGTCGCGCCACAGTTTGGCGTCGAGCAAGTCTTTTATCTGCTTCTCTTTCAGATCCTTAAAGTTCGCCTTGATATGCGCACGAACTTCGACCGTGACTTCCGACAGGTCACCGTAGTTGGCATCCGTCCAATTCTGACCATACTGTGCGTAGGCCCATTTCATCACCGAAGTAAACGGCTTGGGTGCAAAGCGCAATTCATGTAGCCGGTCGTTACTGAACTGCACCGAGAGGCGCAAGGGGCGCTCAACGGTAATTCGCCTGTAGCCGAAGTCGGTGGTGGCGAAAATCTTGCTCGAAAAGGTTTTGGCTTCCGGTGCTTTCGGGTTGGCGGCCTGACGCCCCCGGTTGCTTTTGACCTCCTCCAGTTTGTCGAGGGTCAAGGTCTCAACTTGCTCGAACTGCCCGAAGCTACGGGTGATGGTGGCGATGTCGTCCTCCCCCATGACATTGCGCTTGGAGCCGAGGGACTTGCGCATCTTGCCGCAGAGGTTAACTCCGTTGATAAGCTGCACCTTCCCCTTGCGTTCCGCATCCTTCTTGTTCGACAGAACCCAGACATAGGTAGCAATACCGGTGTTGTAAAACATGTCAGTCGGCAGGGCGACAATCGCCTCCAGCATATCGGCTTCGAGGATGTAACGACGGATCTCGCTCTCGCCGCTACCCGCGCCACCGGTAAATAGCGGTGAGCCGTTTAAGATAATGCCTATTCGCCCACCACCGTCCTTGGCATCACGTAGCTTGCTGATCAGGTGCATCAGAAAGAGCAGCGAACCGTCAGAGACACGCGGCAGGCCGGGACCGAAACGCCCGTCGAATCCCTTGAGGGTATTCTCATCCTTGATCTCGGCTTCGATCTTCTTCCAGTCGACCCCGAACGGCGGATTGCTGAGCATATAGTCGAATTTATCGGCGTAGAGCTGATCATTTGAGAGGGTGTTGCCGAGCTTGATACGGTCGACCAATTGCCCCTTGATCAGCATGTCGGCTTTGCAAATGGCATAAGACTCGGGGTTGAGTTCCTGACCAAAGGCGCGCATCACCGCATTGGGATTGAGTTCGGTCACGTAATCCATGCCACTCGAAAGAAAGCCGCCGGTCCCCGCCGTGGGTTCGTAAATGGTGCGAATAATCCCCTGCTGGGTCAGCGCCTCATCATCCTCCATAAAGACCAATGAGGTGGTCAGTCGCACGATATCGCGCGGGGTAAAGTGCTCCCCGGCGGTCTCGTTGGAACTCTCCGCAAAGCGCCGGATCAGCTCCTCAAACACCAACCCCATCTCGTAGTTGGAAACGGTCTCGGGGCTGAGGTCGGTATTGGCGAACTTCTGCACAACCTTGTAGAGCAGGTTGGCGTCGCTTAGCTGGCCGATGAACTCGGCAAACTTGAAGTATTCAAAAATTTCCCGCGCATCCTTCGAGAACGATTGGATGTAAGTTTCCAGGTTGTCCTTAATCCCCGCCTCCCCGAGCTTGGAGAGATCCATCGGTGAGGTATTGAAGAACTGAGCCTGGGTCGCCCGCAAGACCAGCTTCTCGGACGCCTCTTCCGGCAGATTCATCTTGCTGACTTCGGCGTGCTTGACCAGCACCGCAGCTTTGTCCTTTTCGAGCACGCACTCAAGACGGCGCAACAGGGTAAATGGGAGAATGATTCGGCCGTACTGGCTCTGTTTGAAGTCGCCACGTAATAGATCAGCCACCGACCAGAGAAATGCGGCGGTTTGGGTGAAGTTGATTGTCATGAATTATTTACCTTTTATATGTCGTGTCCTGGATAATGTTGGGTCTCAAATTTAATCTAAGTATAATCCTGGAGTCCTGGGTCGGACCAAGCTAACCAATTGTTTCTCAGCAAAACATACATCAATAAAGAATATGATTTAGCTCTATAGGCTCATTTTTAGTCTCAAATATTGGCCCATAACCCTCTTCGGCCACAATTCTTGGAACAGTATACATAAATAAAAAACCGCCTGACCGAAACTCGGCCCAGACGGAAATAATTCAGCTGTCCAACCTCCCCGCTCCTGTATAACTCATTTCAAATCCTCCAAAAAAAAACAATGTAAATAAACTACAGGTTTTAACTTCAAAATGCAAAGCTGGATTCCCGATCATGTCGGGAATAACGACACGACAAGGAATCTCATTAGTAACTGGTCTTACCCACGAATAGTGGAGACCATTAATCACAATCAACCAAAAGTTGAACAATATTCTTCGTTAGTCTCTTCATAAATTTAAGCAGATTGATCATACATTAATCTTCAAGTGACATTTCCCCGTATAGTGACATAAACTGACCCACTTAAATATTAGATGTATATACGGGAGCGATTATGGCTGTTGAGAAAATTGGTGAAAGTGGTGAGTTTGAGCAGCTAGGGATACCGTTGTTCTCAGACGCTGTGCCTGCAGGATTTCCTAGTCCAGCCACTGATTACTGTGAACGGAAGTTAGACCTGAATGAGCTTTGCATTAAGAAACCAGCTGCCACCTATTTTGTACGCGCAGAGGGAGATTCTATGATTGAAGCTGGAATCTTTCCCGGTGATGTGCTTGTTGTTGATAGATCTATTAATGCGTCTCATGGCGATATAGTGATTGCTTCTTACAATGGAGAGCTACTTATAAAGAAACTTGAGACCTCCCCTACTACCAGGCTCGTCCCAATGAACAGTCAGCACGAGCCGATAGTTGTTCCTGAGGATACGGATTTGGAAATTTTTGGTGTAGCGACAACTGTTATTCATAGCTTGCGTAATTCATGACCAGAACTTTTGCACTAGTTGACTGCAATAACTTCTACGTAAGCTGTGAGCGGCTGTTTCGTCCTGACTTGAAGAACGTACCACTGGTCGTGTTGTCGAATAATGACGGTTGTGTTGTTGCCCGTAGTCAAGAGGTTAAAGACTTGGGGATCAAGATGGGTGTCCCTTTGTTTAAGATCCAGGATGAGATTAAACGCTACGGTATTCAAGTCCATTCGTCTAACTACACTCTTTATGGAGACATATCCGCAAGGGTTATGCAGACATTGGAAGGTTGCAGCCCGAGTATTGAGGTTTACTCTATTGATGAAGCCTTTCTAGACGTGACCGGTGTCAGAGAGTTGACCGACCATGGGCAGATGATCAGATCGACTGTCTTTCAGCATGTCGGTGTTCCTGTATGTGTAGGAATTGCTCCGACGAAGACACTGTCTAAGCTAGCGAACTATGCAGCTAAGAAATATAAAGCAACCAATGGTGTCGTTGATCTCACCGATCCACAAAGACAGAAACGATTGCTGGAGATAACACCTGTATCAGAAGTATGGGGGGTTGGTCGCAAACTCACACAAGGCTTACAGGGCATAGGAATAGAGACAGCCTTAGCCTTGGCTCAAATGGAGCCCAAAAGAGCAAGGAAGAGCTATTCTGTGGTCCTAGAGAGGACTATACGTGAGCTCAATGGTGAGAGTTGCCTTGAAATGGATGAATCACCATCACCAAGGCAACAGATTGTTTGTTCAAGATCTTTTGGTGAGAAGCTGACTAACCGTTCGGATGTAAAAGAGGCGGTCTGTGAATTTGCCGCAAGAGCTGCATCTAAGCTTCGTAGCGATGGACAACTTGCTCGTATGGTGAACGTCTTTATCAGGACCAGTTCTTTTGACAAGACAGGACCAGGCTATTCAAACTCGGCAACCGGAACATTAACAACCCCCTCTTCTGACTCGCGTAAAATTATTGAGTTAGCAGTAAGGCTGTATGACATGATCTGGAAAGATGGTTATCGCTATGCTAAAGCGGGAATCATGCTGGGTGACTTCTGTTCTCCTGACAA
>JBDNGT010000081.1:0-7799 GCA_041689145.1 Geopsychrobacter sp.
AAGTACGTCTACGGCAATCTGCCGACCTTCGTCACAAGCGATACCATCTTCAAGGCCAAGGTTTAGTAGGGCTTCGTGCATCCCGACTAACCCAACGGTCGAGAAATGGTTAGAGAGGTATTGGCCGGTTCGGGCTTGAACGTCTCTAAGAGTCTGGGCTGAATAGGGGTACATCCCCTGGGTGAAGAGTTTTTCGAGTTCCTTGCGCTTAAGTTCCAGCGACTCAGCCGCTAGATCGACCAGTTCAGCAACGCGTTGTTTAAGACCCTCGACACTTTTGGTTTCATAAGCCGCCATCGGCATGTTCAGGGTCACAACTCCGATAGATCCGGTCAGAGGGTTGGCACCAAAAAGGCCTCCGCCCCGCTTCCGAAGTTCTTTGTTGTCGAGCCTTAAGCGGCAACACATCGACCGGGAATCGTCAGGGTCCATGTCGGAACTGATAAAGTTGCTGAAATAAGGTATCCCGTATTTTGATGCCATCTCAAAAACACCTTTAATACGGTCATGGTCCCAATCCCACTCCTTTGTGACGTTGTAGGTCGGGATAGGGTAGGCAAAGATCGACCCGTTATAATCACCTTCGGTCATGACCTCGCAGAAGGCCTTATTGAGCATGTCCATCTCATTCTGGAATTGCCCATAAGTTTCTTCTTGCATCTGTCCACCCCAAATGACGGCTTCTTTTGCCATGTTTTTAGGAACGGTCAAATCAAGAGTAATATTCGTGAATGGGGTTTGGAATCCCACCCGCGTCTTGACGTTCATATTAAAGATAAAGCCTTCGATAGCGGCCTTAACCTCGGGGTAGGAGAGCTGGTTGTAATGGATAAACGGGGCGAGATAAGTATCAAAGTTGGAAAAGGCTTGTGCCCCTGCTGATTCGCCCTGAAGGGTAAATAAAAAGTTAGCTGCCTGACCAAGAGCCGCCCTTAAGTGCTTTGCCGGACCTGCTGTTACTGCCCCTGGAATCCCAAAACCCTCGGTTAATAGGGCCTTTAGGTCGTGTCCCGCACAATAATTTCCTAGAAAACCAAGGTCATGCCCATGTAGGGTGCCCTTTTTATGTTCATTAGCAAATTCTTTTGTGTAGACTGTTTCAAGCCAGAAAGCTTTGACTTGTTCTTCAGATAGGTAATTGTTCAAGGCCTGCACGGAACGGGACACGTTGGAATTTTCACTACCGGCTTCCCAGTCTGTTTGATCGACAAACGCCCTGACCTTATCAACTGTGGCGTTGATCAGGTATTGAGCATTGCGCATACCTTCGCGATCTTTTCGGTATTGTATGTAGGCCACCGTGACTTCGGCTTGTCTGTCAAGAACAAGTTGGCGAGTGACCTCATCCTGGATTGTCTCAATCTCAATGGGTTCCCCGCCAAGGTGCTTAGCCTCAAGGCCAGCAACGACCATCTGTGTGATTTTCTGCACGGTTGCTGGACTATCAATTCCGACCGCTGAAAATCCCGCAGTAATAGCATTGTAAATACGTTCAGGGTTGAAGGGGATTATTTCGCCCGTCCTCTTCTTTGTTTCTTTAATTATTGTGCTAAATGGTCGATACATGGTGGCTATCCTTTCTGTTCGTTTTTATACGTGCAATCACAGGCATTAAAATTAAAAATAATACACTCTAACCCTCAAGTCAACCCTTGCGCCCTCTTTATTCATTGTTATTTTGCATGTGATAACGTTGACAAAAGAAATATTAATGCTTATTATAGGTCAAACACGACATTGGAGGATCTATGAGTGCAACCCTAAATGACAGACTTTGTGCTTTGGTGGGTCAAAACTCACTGTCTATCGCAATCCGAGAGGGATCTGGGGTAGATAATCCGGATCTCGTTTCAGACATCGGTCAACAGTTAATTTCTGTCTGGGGCGTATCCCCGTTAGAAGCCGGGTTTTGGGCGGACAGGACGCTCCGGGTTGCGCTGGATTGGTCGTGTGGGGATGAAGGGGCCTTTGATTCTTTCTGGACTGAAATTGGCTTGGCCCCTAGTGAAGAGAGGGCTCAGCAATTTAAAGACTGGTTTAGCGGTTCTGTTGTTGCTCATGGGACCGGCTGGCCCAAAATCGTTCAGATACCCAAGGACCTTTCGGTTGGCTCCTTTCGTTTTGATAACCTGATTGGGCCGGAACCTGAAGACCAATCCACTCCCTGTTACCTTAGTCTTAAAAACCCTCTTAATCTGACAGTCGGTGAGTCTGTTTCCTCCGATAAGATCTTGGCTGAATTAATTGAGGGTTCGGCCCTTCCTGCAGCGAGCAAGAAGGAACTTTCCGCCATCACAGAGGCCATTGCCGGAACACCCGACCCTGCGCCATTACAAGCTTTCCTCAACACCCGTATTGCGAAGATTTTAAGCGAAAATGGTTACGATGGTCTCCGGGTTACACAGTTATCTGGCCGTCAATCCTTTGTTGTGCTTGAGCAGGCCCAGGTCAAAACGCTTGAATCCTCATCTAAAGCCGAAGCGTTGGCCTCTATGGGCTCTAACCTGCTGGCATCAAAACCGCCTGTCGATCCCAAAGCCAGCTTTAAATTCCATGCTGAACAGTTACTCAAAATAGCGAAAGAGGTCGGACTTAACGAAAAAAACACTCGGGCCTGGATCAATACGCTTGAAGCCTTTTCCTCTCGCCATGATCTAAAAACGGAGAATTTGGGATCTTTGATCGAGCAAGTTGCCTCTGTCGAAATGCCAATTATTCCCGATAACCATGTCCGCGAAAACGGTCCTAATCGCCGTTCATCAGGCTTGCGAAACATCAAGGCTGAGAATCTGACCCGCGAGCGGTTGATCGAGTTGGCCTTAACGAGTGAGGTGACTCAACTACCGAACATACGGGCGTATTCCGAAGCGACGAACTTTGATACTGAGCATTTGCCGATTCAAGTCGCTATTGATGCCGACTCCCTAAAGTGGGTCAATGATTCTTTCGGGCACGATCAAGGCACCAAGTTGCTTGAGATAATTGGTCGAGTGTTGAACGAGGAAGCTCCTGGCCGGGCATATCACTTTTCCGGCGATGAATTTGCTCTGCAATGTGACACGCAGGAAGAAGCAGCAATTATCCTTGACCGGGCCATTAAGTCTCTTAGTGAGGCAACGATAACCAATATCGGTGCTGACGGAACAACAAAGGAGTTAAAAGGCCTACGGATCACTTATGGGATTGCAGAGACACTTATCGAGGCCGACGAAATTCTTGCCAAACAAAAAATCAAGAGAGCAGAAGCCGGCCTTCGCGCATTAAGGGGTGAAGAGCCGCCCCAATTGGTCGTGCAGCCGTTAGCGCAAGGGGAGTTGTTTCGCCAAGCGGTAGCTCCGGAAACAAGTTTCAATTTTCACGCTGACAAGATTCTTCAGGCCGCGGTTGCTGCCGGACTCGATGCCGATCGCACTCAAGAATGGCTCGATACTCTTGATGCGTTTTCTACCCGTCATGACCTTGATGGAGACCAGGTTAATTCTCTGGTTTCCCAGCTTGACGCAGCAGCGAAGCCGATTCCCTCAGCCAAGGGGTTTGATTTTCAAGCTAAAGTAGACAGTCAAGAGCAGCAAGAGCGCCGGGTCTTTGATACACGGAACATCCTGGCAAAAGATATGACCACCGAGCAACTGGTTCACCTTGTAAAAACCAGTGAAGTCACTCAAATGCCGAACAGAAGGGCTTATTCTGAGGATACAGAATTCGACACCATCCTTCTGCCAATCCAAGTGGCTATTGATGCCGACTCCCTAAAGTGGATCAATGATGCTTTTGGTCACCATCAAGGGACCAAAATGTTGGAAATTATCGGCCAGGTCTTGAAAGAAGAAGGAAAGGGTCGTGCCTATCACTTCTCCGGCGATGAATTTGCTCTGCAATGTGAGTCGATTGAAAAAGCTGAAGCAATTCTGAATCGAGTTGTCGAACGTTTGGATGATGTTGTCTTGTCGCATACCACGCCAGACGGGGAACGGATGGAACTGCAGGGCCTTAGGGTCACCTATGGCATTGCCGAGTCTCTGAAGGCCGCTGATGAAATTCTCGCGCAGGAGAAGATCAAGAAAACTGAAATGGGCCTGCGAGCGCCAAGGGGTGAAGCTCCTCCGCAACTGGTTATCCAACCCCTGATCAAAAACGATCACCGGGGATCCCTCGTCCTTTCTCCTCAAGAACATCTTGCCCTGCTTTTTGGTAGCTCTAGCGAATCTGAGCTTATCCAGAAAACCGCAAACCTATTCCTTGAGGAAACGGATTCTCTGATTGAATCTGGCCTCGCTGCGGACGGTCTCTCTGCAGGTTGGGTCGAGGTCTCTCAATGGTTGGCTCTGAAATCTGGACAGCCAGTTACAGTGGCCCAGCAAAATAAATTTGCAGCAAGTTTTACCGCATCTCTTGATAAAGGGTCTTCCTTTGATCCGAAAGTCCAGTCGACCTTTGACCGGTTCTCGGGTTGGCTGATCAGCAGCTACAACCATATTCAAGAGCGGTCTGAACCGGTCAGCGATGAAGCGAAACGATTCTTAAGCCGCCTGTTGACCGTCAGTACGGGGGTTGAACCTGACCAGGCCGCTGCAGCCAAACATTTAGGTGACGGACATCAGTTTTCCCGGGCACAAGCCGGCAAAAGCTTTGATAAGTACCTGATCGCCCTTAAAGCTGGGGTCTATCACCTCATCACTCAGGAGGGCGAGGTCAGGGTTGCCACAGAGTTCATTGCGGCCAGCCTGAACCGCCTCGCTTCCGAGGGAAACCTGATATCGGTTCCGCTTAGTGTCACCAAAGAGGAAGAGCCAGAAGCTTTAGAGGAAGACCTTCAATTGGATCTCCCTCAAGATCAGCCGGAACCTGATTCTGAGAATTACCGGATTGAAGATACGGGCGAAGTCATTTGGGGCGCTCGCAAGCATCTTGTCGACGATTCCCCGATTCCTAAGGTGAAGCAAGAAAAGGACACCACCCCGGCTTGGCAAAAACGGTACCTGGCAATGCAGATTGTTAATGACAGAGATCCGGCCAATATCGGGAAGTGGCAACTGTTAGACACAAAGACTAACCGCCCCGTGCGGTCTAAATCCGGATCTTATTCTTTCAATGCCATGCTTTTTGATTCTGCCGCCGCCGCCGAATCGATTATCCCTTTGGCTGAGGTGGCCAGAAACCACATCGTTTCTAGTCGCGGGACCGAAGACCATCCGGATTTTCAAATTTGTAGACGATTAAGCAATGGCAACCGGCCCCCCGTTAAGACGGGTTTTGCTACCGCCGAAGAAGCTCAATTTTATCTGGCAAAAAACGCTGTAGAAATTATCGAAACAAGATTCCAGTTTCCAGAAAAACCGTGGCTCGATCACATCGTCCGTATAGGTGAGGATGTTCGCACGGGCAACATCTCCCCAGAGAAATTCGCGGCTGAATTTAGATTCCGTGGTGTTCAGTTTGGTAACTGGAACATGGGTAGTGACGGTCAGGCCGCCCTCAATTACGCTTATGATGGCCTCCACGATCTTGCAAAGGTCTTAAATGTTACCCCCAAAACCCTCTCCCTCAACGGCGATTTGGCTGTTGCGTTTGGTGCCCGTGGTCATGGTCTTTCGAGTGCGTCAGCGCACTATGAGCCACAGTGGAGATGCTTCAATCTCACGAAAATCAAAGGTGCTGGTTCGACCGCGCATGAATGGCTACACGCTTTAGATCATTACATGGGCGTGTTGGACGGTAAGGCCTCTCTCGAGAAGAATGCGGAAGGGAAGGTAACCAAAGCATCGGCAGCAGACTTTCTCTCGCACGGGCATCTCCGCCTTAGCAACCTCCGGCCTGAAGTTCTTAATGCTTACAAAATCCTCTTAAAGACCTTGACCAGCAAGCAGGTTCAGAAGGCCCCGGACATTGATGTTCGTCAAAAGCAACTGGCAAACTCCTTTGAAGGTGTTAACCGAACGCTTATGGATCTTCGCCGCAGTCTGAATAATAGCTATTCCAAGCGCCCAGCAACAGACGCTCAACTCAAAGAATGGGATCGGATGGCGAAAGAGTTAGTCGAAAACCCAGGCGAAGCGATTGGAATTAAGTCACCACAAGCAAGGAAATTCAGTTTTCCCCGCAGTAGTTTTCAGGGCATCGAAGACCTGAATGTTCTCTATAAAAAGTGTACCGGCTATTCCTTTGCGACCAAACAAGAGCATAGCAGAGGCCGATTGCTCTACTCACAGATCAGCGGTGCGATCCAAGCTCAGACTCAACTGGAAAGGGCGAATGAAGGCCAAAAAGACACTTATGCTACCCCAACAGATTTCCATCGGAGCGCAAGAGAGATCGACAATTTCCGGGCCTCTGGCTATTGGGCCGAATCGCATGAGGAGTTAGCTCGCGCATTTGAGGCTTATGTGACTGACAAGCTTGCGGTAGATGAAGGTCGTAGTGATTACCTCGTTTATGGGGCCGATAATCGATTCTATCGACTGCTCGGAATGAAGCCTTTCCCTGAGGGTGAGGAAAGACAAGTTTTCAACCAAGCCTTCGATGCCTTTTTTGAGACCATCAATGGGCATGAATTGGAAGCAAGAGATATAGATCTGGAAGATCTTGATGAAAATATGGAAAAAAGTGAAGAACTTGTTGCCAGTCCGTCATTCTAAGGAGATTTTGAAAATGGGAAAAATTAGTAAAAACATCTTGTCAGTTCTCGGGGTTCTCTTCTTTTTAACCTGCATTCTTGCTGGTACCGCAGTGGCAGTTCCTGTTATTTCGGCCAATCCCTCTATTATCGATTTCAGATCTGTTGCAGACCTCTATCCGAAAGAAATCGTGGTGACCTACAGCAACACGGGGGCTGACCCACTCACAATTTCAAATTGGGAAGTCATGGGCTCAGAGTATTTCTTGGTTTCAAATGAATCCTGTACTCAGTCACCGCTACCCCCAGATACGTCTTGTGATATTACGGCATATTTTAATTCGCCGTATAACGGTTCTTATGCAGGGACCCTTTCCGTCTATTCAGACGATCCTAATGCCGGTGTTTTAAATATACCCATGAGCGCAACAGTTGCGGTCGGCTTTGACGCGGTTGCCCAGATGACCATTACAGATAACATGGGCAGTTCAGGTGATAGTTTTCTCGATTTTGGTTTTTTCCAACCTAACAGTGGAGGTCTTCTGGGTGCCGTTAAAATCCAAAATGTTGGCGGAGCAGATTTGGTCATATCGTCAGCAACTATATCTGCAACCGATAATAACCTCTTCGAGATAACGGGAGACACATGTACCGGTCTTACTATCGCCCCCACGACTTTTTGTCGCATTGAAATTTTTTATCATCCAGATACCGTTGGTCTGGAAAACTCCGTTCTGACCATCAATTCCAACAGCCCAGATCAGAGTGAATCTTTGTTGATTCTTACAGGTTTGACCGACAATCCTCCACCGGTCCCGGTAGTGCTTTCTCCCAATGACAATATAACTGTTACCTCTGATGCCTTGACCTTCTCTTGGGAGCAAGACCCCGATGTAAATGGTGGTGCTGTTTTTAATTACGTTGCCATCTCGACAGATTCCGCTATGGATAATGTGGACACTGACAACGTTCATTGGTCCTTTATCGGAAGGCAAGTTGCTAGTACGATGTATCTGGCCGGATTTGGTGGGATGTCCCTTTTCGGTTTACGCAGAAAGAAACCTTTACTAAACAAAACCAACATGGCCCTGACCCTTGTGGTACTCGCCGCAACACTACTAACCACGGCCTGCGGTCCTGGGCGTTCTGAAAGTTATTCTGAGGCTCCCGAAAGCGTGAGTGATAC
>JBDNGT010000082.1:0-5858 GCA_041689145.1 Geopsychrobacter sp.
CGACAGATGGTTTCGACGGCCATGCGACTCGCAACCTCACCGGCAGCGTGGCCGCCCATGCCGTCGGCGACGATGAACAGGCCGCTGGTGCAATCGGCAAAGACGCAATCCTCATTGTTGGTGCGGCGCAGGCCGACATCGGTTAAGGCAGCGGCGGTCAGTTTCATCTCCCCTCCAGGCTTTCGAGCAGATCGAAGATGTCGCGCTGCAGCAGGGCGGCCGATTTGTAGCGCCGACTCAGCGACTTGCTCAGCAGTTTGTCGACGATCCGGTAACAGCCATCGGGCAGGTCGGGACAGACATCTTCCAGATCAGGGCATTTGGCGTTGGAGATATTGTACATCAGAGCGGCCAGGCTGTCGGCGACAAAGGGTTTTTCGCCGCTGAAGAGTTCATAGAGGACCACCCCGAGTGAAAAGAGGTCGGAGCGGCCGTCAACCCTTTTGCCCGCCACCTGCTCAGGGGACATATAGCTCGGGGTGCCGAGGACCACGCCGGTCTCGGTGCGCGAGCTCGACATCACCCGCGCGACGCCGAAATCGGTGACCTTCACCTGGCCAGTCTTCGAGAGCATGATGTTCGCCGGCTTGATATCGCGATGCACAACATCCTTGGTGTGGGCATATTCGAGCGCCCCGGCAATCTGCGCACCAATCTCCAGTACTTGCACAGGCTTGAGGCGGTGTTTTTTCTGACAATAGGCACTTAAGTCCGTCCCCTCCAGTAACTCCATCGCCATATATGCAAGGTCAGCCTCTTCACCGACATCATAGACCGTAACGATGTGCGGATGGTTGAGGCGCCCGGCGGCTTCGGCCTCGCGAAAGAAGCGGGCCTTGACCTCGGGCAGTTCCACTGCTTCGATCTGCGCGTAAGCCAGGGTTTTGATCGCGACCTGACGGTTGATCTTCGGATCAACCCCGAGGTAGACAGTCCCCATCGCCCCCTGGCCGAGAATTTTTTCGATGCGGTAGCGGCCCAATAGCGGCTTTTCACCAGCTTGGTTGATATGCATGGTGCCGTTTGCCGCACTGAGAATGACGGTCTGATCCATCTCTTGCAATTCGCGGATTCTCTGCTTTGTGTCACGGAAGCGCCCGGCTTTCTGCAGGTGCAGATAGACGGTCAGCGCCTTGTGCGGCAGCCGTTTCCGCTCGAAATCCATGCCGAGATTGTAGAGCAACTCTTTCATCCCGTTGTCGTCGGGTGGGCAGCTCAGAAAACGTTCCAGCGCCAGATCGAGCAGCCCCTGACGCTGAAAGGTCAGGCCGAGCATCTTGTTACTCTCTGTGGTCGAGGATGCAAGGTTGTGCCGCAGCCGCTTGAGGTGGACCAGCAGGAAGCCGAGGAGTGCGAGGGCGATCGCTGGGGCCACCTGAAACCAGGCGCCGCTCAGGACTAAGCTGGCCGAGGCTACGATCAGCCAGGTCAACAGAAAGAGCGTGAGGGTTAAAAAGCCGGAACGGGCCGGTAAGCGCGGCAGCAGCAGAAAGCAGAACAGACCGAAGTAGAGCAGGACCAGGGTCTCGACCAGCCAGGCCCAGGTCGGCTGGTAAAGCGGGCTGCCGTTGAGGATGCTGAGGGTCGCGAGGGCCGCGGACCCAAGCTGAGCATGGTTCGGTTGGGCCGGGTCTCCGAGCAAGACGATCCGGTTGCGCAGGCTGTTTGCCGGCAGCTTCCCCTGGAGCAGATCGACCGCCGAGATAGTCAGCAGGTTCGGGTTTCGTCCGGAGCGATCGAGCAGCAGCTGGTATTCACGGCCAAGAGCAAGATGCAGGTTGCCGATCTTGAGGCTGCCCGGGAATTGCGAAAGTTCGTAGCTGAGATTCTGTAACTTTTCGCCACGCGTCTTAAGGACCAGTTGTAAGGGCAGCGCGGGGATCAGTCGGTCCTGCCATGGAACCAGCAGCGGCAGCCGTCGATTGACGGCGTCGCGGCCAGTGTGCAACAGCAGGTGACCGGCCTGAATCCTGGCCTGCAGTTCGGGCATCGGCGGAAGCAGGATGGGCGTGGCGGTTGAAGGAAGGTAGGGCAACAGGGGGTTCCGCAAGCTCAGGAGTAGTTCCCGTGGGCCTGGAATCTTTTGCAGTCTCGGCAGAGAGTTGGTCCTGAAATAACGGCCGTCACTGCTGACGATCCCCTGCCGGTCCTCGAGTTGCAGAATCAGGTTGTCGGTCCGATCGGCTTGGTCGGCCAGGTCGCGGTCGGCAACCGGGTCGGCTGAAGCAAAGCTGAGCGGGAAGGCCAGCCCGACCGCTGCCGGATCCTGTTGCTGCACAGCTTTAATCAACGCCAGCAGTTGACGGCGCGACCAGGGGGTGTCTCCCAGTTGCTGACGACTCTTTAGATCGATTTCAACCATGACCACGGCGTCTGCCGTCGCTGGTTTGCGCAGCATGAGCAGCTGGTCAAGCAGCTGTTGATCGAGTGATTGCAGCGGTGGACAGCCGATCAGCGAAGCGGCCAGAACCACCAGGGTCAACAGCAGGCCGAGGCTGGGATTACTGAAAATAATTTTGCCGAGCAGTCGCATGCGGGGCTCTTTGTGCGAGAGGGAAGATCAGCGCTCAGCATACTTGAAAACATGCGGGTCGGGGCAATTTAATCAAGGCATGGTTTTTCGTCGCTCTTCTGTGGTATCTCTGCGAAATCATTCAATGGAGACCAGGCCAAGATGAGAACCTCAATGATCGAACGGTTTCACGAGCACGAGTTACGGGATCTCCCCGTCAACCGAACGTCGCAGTCCCGCTGAACTCCTCAACCTCGCTGACAGTCGTCCCTATGAAACCAAGCACCGTAAACCATATGTTTGATATTCAGCCCTTGTCGATGCTCGCTCCGATGCAGGGGTTGACCAACCGGGTGCTGCGCCAGTGGTTTATCGATCATGTCGCTCCCGATTTGGTCTTTACCGAGTTTGTGCGGGTGCAGACCCGCAGTCGTAAGCGGGTCACGAAGAGTGATCTCTCCGAAGTCAACAGTCACGCTGCGACGACACCGCTGGTGGTGCAGATCATCGGGCATGGCGAAGAGCCGTTGTGTGAGGCGGACGAAGGTCTGCAACTGGCCGGAGCCAAGCATCTCAATCTGAATCTGGGCTGCCCCTACGGGCGGATGCTGAGCGGCGCGACCGGCGGGGAGCTGCTGCGTGAACCGCTCAAGCTGGCGGCCCTGCTGCGCAAATTGCGCGCGCAGATCAAGGTCGATTTCTCGATCAAATGCCGCGCCGGCTATGACAATCCCCGACAGATTTTTGAACTGTTGCCGATCTTCGCCGATTGCGGGGTCGACTGGTTGATCTTGCATCCGCGCACCGTCGAGCAGCGCTACGCGGGCAGCGCCGATCATCAGCTGACCGCCAAGGTCGCGGCAATCTGCCCGATCCCGCTGATCGCCAACGGCGATATCAACGATGTGGAAAGCGGCCTTGAGCTGCTTAAAATACCTGGGCTCTCAGGGCTGATGTTGGGACGCGGCGCGTTGGCCGATCCGTTTTTGTTCAAGCGGCTGCGTGAGGGGGATGTGCAATTTGTGACAGATGAAGAACGAAGTGCCCAGCTACAGAGCTATCTCGGTCATTTACTCCTTGGCTATCTTGAACAATTTTGCGGAGAACGGCAAGCTTTGATGAAGCTGAAGGATCTCTTGAATTTTATTCCGGACGGTTCGCGGCAGCGGGTGCTGGGTAAGATGAAGCGCGCGCAGAATATGGATAAATTTGCAGAATTGCGGGCGGGGCTTTAAAAAGCTGCCGCAGCTTAGACTCTGGCATACAATTCCCGCTGAAACCCAACAAACACCTCCCGGATCTCAGGGATGCTCCCCAGGCTGGCAGCGGCGTCGCTGATGCCGTGATACCTCACCTCCAGCAGGGTCGGCAGTTTCTCCTGGGCCAGCTCTCCGACCCCTTCTTTCACGTACTGCCCGAGGACAAACTCCAAAAACTCCTGCTGCTTGTAGTCGCGGCCTGACAGAATTCGCGATTTGCTCAACGCGACCCGCTCTTGTCGGCTGAGCGGCGGCAGGGTGAAGGCGATATAGGCGAGCACATCGAAGACATCGCTGTTTTCGGCGCCGATCATGCTGCGCGCTTCGGTCAACTGCGCATTCCCGAACCCTTTTTCGGTCAACCCGTCCAAGAGTCTCTTGCGCGTGCTCGGCTGGCCCCAGATGGCCCGCAGCTCGTCTTCATCCTTAAACAGTGCCGGTAACTCTCCGAACAGCTGAGCAATGAACTGAGCCGCCGACATTGGCGTGCCGTCGGGGCTCCAGAAGGTCGTAGCCATCATGTGCTGAATAACCCGCTCTTTACCGTCCGCCAGCTTGACCCTGACCCTCTTCTTTTTCTTCTCGCAGACGCAGGGCTTCTCGCCGCACTCTGGACAGGGACATATGCAGGGGCGACAATTGCAATTCTCGCAGACACAAACGCAGGGCCATTCGCCACAGTTTGCGCAGACCGGCTTCTCACAGGTGCAGGGTTCGTTAGCGCATTTCGTGCAGACCTCAGGATCTTCCGGCTCGCCATCCCACTCGGCATCGCTGAAATGGTGATAAGCCTTCACAAAGTCATAAACCGTGAAGTAGTCCTTGCCGTCGAACAGGCGCGTGCCCCGCCCGATAATCTGCTTGAACTCGATCATCGAATTGATCGGGCGCATCAGCACGATATTGCGGATATTCCGCGCGTCCACGCCGGTCGAAAGTTTCTGTGAGGTGGTCAGAATAGTCGGGATAGACTTTTCGTTGTCCTGAAAGACTCGCAGCCAGCGTTCCCCTTCGCCACCGTCACGGGCCGTCACCCGCACGCAGTAGTTCGGTTCCTTGCTGGTCTTTATCTGGTTGATCAGGTCGCGCACCGCAGCGGCATGATCCTGGGTGGCGCAGAACACCAGGGTCTTCTGCTTCTGGTCGATCAGATCCATGAAGATTTTGACCCGGTAGGCTTCGCGCTCCCTAATCTCGATGATTTTGTTGAAGTCATCTTCACCGTAGAGTTTGCCCTCTTCGATCTCCCCCTCGATGATCTTATCGTCGGCGGTGTAAACGTAATCATCCAGCGTCGTGGCGATCTGCTTGACCTTGAACGGAGTCAGGAAGCCGTCGTTGATCCCTTCCTTGAGTGAGTAGATATAGACCGGCTCACCGAAATAACGGTAGGTATCGGTATTCCCTTTGCGCTTGGGGGTCGCGGTCAGGCCCAGCTGCACCGCCGGCGCGAAATACTCCATGATGCCGCGCCAGTTGCTTTCGTCGTTGGCCCCGCCACGGTGACACTCATCGATGACGATAAAGTCGAAAAAATCGGGCGGATAATCACCGAAACTGGGCGCGGGTTTCCCCTCGGCATCACGTCCGGCCATGAAGGTTTGGAAGATGGTGAAGAAGACGCTGCCGTTTTTCGGCACCATCCCTTTTTTACGGATGATTTCCGGATCGATGCGCACCAGGGCATCTTCAGGGAAGGCGGAGAACGCGTTATACGCCTGATCGGCCAGAATGTTGCGGTCGGCTAAAAAGAGGATGCGTGGACGGCGCCCAGCATCTCGGCCCAGCGTCCAGCGGCTGTGGAACAGTTTCCACGCCAGCTGAAAGGCGATAAAGGTTTTACCCGTGCCGGTCGCCAGGGTCAGCAGAATGCGCTGTTCACCTGCGACAATCGCTTCCAGGGTTTTATCGATGGCAAGGTGCTGGTAGTAGCGTGCCTGCCACTGTCCGCCCTTATCCTCAAACGGCACAGCGGCAAAGCGGTTGCGCCATGCGTTTTCCTCAGCATAGGTCATCGCCCACAGCTCGTCCGGACTAGGGTAGTAGGTTACATAACCCTCTTCACCGGTCTGCATATCGATCTGGTA
>JBDNGT010000083.1:0-15827 GCA_041689145.1 Geopsychrobacter sp.
CCTTTGAACATCCCGATGCACAACGTCGCTTCCGATTGATGACGAATGTCGACGAACTGGAACAAGCCCTCAACTACCCATGGGAGAAGTGGACCGTTTTCCTCCACCCCGCACAGCGGGAATTGGTTGAACGTGACTACATTGGCCCAGCCCGTGTCTCTGGCTCGGCTGGAACTGGGAAAACCATTGTTGCTCTGCACCGCGCAGTTTATTTGACCCGTTCAAACCCGGATGCCCGTGTCTTGCTGACGACCTTCTCATGCGCACTGGCCAGTGCTCTGCGAACCAAACTCAAGCGTCTGGTTGGCCATGAACCACGCCTGGGCGATCGGCTTGAAGTCCATGATCTGAATACGATTGGTGAACGACTCTATGGGCTGAACTTTGGTAAGCCCAAAGTCGTCTCACGGGATGAAGTTAACCAGTTGCTGGCTGATGCCTCCATTAACGTCGAGGGGCATAAATTTACGCAGCGTTTCCTGCTGAATGAGTGGGAACAGGTAGTTGACGCCTGGCAACTGCGTGACTGGGAATCTTATCGTGATGTTGTTCGGTTGGGTCGTAAAACTCGTTTACCCGAGAATCGTCGGAAGCAGCTTTGGCAGATATTTGATCAGGTTCAAAATGGACTGAGCACCAGTGGTCTAGTTACTGTTTCGAATATGTTCAGCAGACTGGCAACCAAGCTAACCGAGACCAAGAACCCCCCATTCGATTTTGCCATCATTGATGAGGCACAGGATGTCAGCGTGGCTCAGTTGCGTTTCCTTGCGGCCCTAGGTGCGGGGCAACCCAATAGCTTGTTCTTTTCTGATGACCTCGGGCAAAGAATCTTTCAACAGCCTTTCTCTTGGAAGTCTCTCGGGGTCGACATCCGTGGGCGTTCGCGCAATCTGCGAATCAATTATCGCACCTCACACCAAATCAGAATGCAGGCAGACAGGCTTTTGGGTCCCGAGGTTTCAGACGTCGATGGCAACGTTGAAGAACGAAACGGGACGATTTCCGTTTTCAATGGATCTAACCCGACCATTTTAGTGCTGGGATCAATCGAGGACGAAATTCATTCTGTCGGTCAGTGGTTGAGGGATCGAACTGGTGAAGGATTGATGCCGCACGAGTTCGGCGTATTCGTCCGTTCAGCCACGGAACTGGATAGGGCGAAAGCTGCTGTTGAAGCTGCTGGACTTCCGATGGTCGTGCTCGATGAAAAGGTTGAAACGGTCAACGGACATGTCTCGATCTGTAGCATGCACCTTGCGAAAGGGCTGGAATTCAGGGCTGTAGTCGTTATGGCCTGTGACGATGAGATCCTTCCTTTGCAACAGCGTATAGAAACCATTTCAGATGATGCTGATCTCCAGGAAGTTTATGATACCGAACGGCATCTGCTTTATGTCGCCTGTACCAGGGCGCGCGATCATCTGCTGGTGACGAGCGGAGATGTGCCGTCGGAATTTTTAGATGATTTAACAATGTGATTGTTTAGGTGAAAGAGGTGAATGGTTTTAACTGAGTGAAGTTATTAGAACTCCCAGTCAGGAGTTGACTAGGAATGAGGGGGCTGTGTTGCAGCGTTGGGTAGGGAATGTAAAAAAGCATTTAACAAGCACATGGGTTCTGACTCGCAGGGCTAGTTTTCACTAAGGACCTACCTTTAGTTGATTGTTTGACTTTGGTACACTCTTGGTACACTTAGTCACGAAAAACGGCAATAATTGACAACTAGATACCCGTGGGGAAATTCCGCAACACATTGAAAATAGTAGGGAAATAGTATTGCCCTGTGTTGTGGTTTTTCGTGGAAATCTGACTCGAAATCTGTTGACCCGCAAGGGTCCGGGAGTTCGAATCTCCCCCTCTCCGCCATAATAAACAAGGGTTTAGCTGATTTCAGCTAGGCCCTTGTTTTGTTTGAGTAACTTGGTTTTTGGTTTAGATGAATACCGGGTGTAAGAAAGTAAAATCGCCGGTGGCTAAGCAAAATTCATCAAAGGCAAGCCGCGAAATTCTCGTGCAATGAAGGGTACTTAAGTCCGTTGAAACCGCGATAGAGATTGCCGCAACGCAGCGGTTGGTGAGTTTTTGCGACGCCATCGTATGTCAATAGCGGAGTTTCTGTTATAGTTCGCGGCATTAATCATAAAATAAGAAAGTCCCAAATGAAAAAAACGCACAAAGTGTCACTCGAAACTGAGGATTCGGTACCGCCGTTTATTTTGTCGCGCGCCGAACATTGCATCTCACGTAATCAGGTCGATGAGCATGCGCTGAAGGTGCTCTATCGTCTCAACCGACAGGGGCATAGAGCCTATCTGGTGGGGGGAAGTGTGCGCGACCTGCTGTTGGGTCGCATGCCGAAGGATTTTGACGTCGGTACCGATGCGACGCCCAGCCAGGTTAAGAGTCTTTTCCGCAACTGCTTTCTGGTCGGGCGGCGTTTTCGTCTGGCGCATATCCGTTTTCGCGGCAACCTGCTGGTAGAGGTCGCGACCTTTCGGCGTAATCCGGATGAAGGGGAGCTGCCTGAAAACGGGGACGACCATTTTCATTTCGTGCAGAATGTCTTCGGTAGCCCGCGTGAAGATGCCTTTCGGCGTGATTTCACGATCAACGCACTCTTTTACAATATCGACGACTTTTCGGTTATCGACCATGTCGGAGGCCTGAAAGATCTCGAAGAGCGGGTACTGCGCATGATCGGTGATCCGCTGGTCCGTTTCGAGGAGGATCCGGTGCGGATGTTGCGCGCCCTGGAGTTTTCGGCCCGGCTCGATTTTGCCATCGATGACAAAATCATCGCGGCGATCGACCAGCGCCGCCAGCTGCTCTCGAGCGCTTCAAGCGCGCGCCTGCGCGAAGAGATTATGGAACTTTTCCGCCACCGCGTGGCCGGGCAGGTCTGTGAGCTAGCGCAGCGCTACGGCCTGCTCGATCAACTGTTTGGCGAGATCCCCTTTTTGCCGCAGACCTTCGAATTACTGAACCTGATCGATCAACGCACTGCCGCAGACACGCCGATTCGCGAAAGCCTGGCCCTGGCGGGTCTGACCCTGCCGGCTTTTTTTGAGCGCTGTCCGGCTGAGCGCAGCCTGCATCTCAATGATGCCCTTGTTGTGGCCGATGAACTGCTGCGCCCCCACTGCCTGAACTACAGCATTGCCCAGGGGATTCGCTGTGAGGCGCGCGATTTGCTGCTCGGTTGTTTCCGGCTGACGCGCGGCCGCGGAATGAAAGGGGAGGCGCGCTTTTTGCGACACCCCTTCATGCTGCAGATTTTAGAGCTATTTGCCCTCTGGTGCGAAATTGATCACAGCTTGAACGATACCTATGCCTCCTGGCAGGGCGCGCTCGATGCCGATGCGAAGCCGGAGGCCGGCGAGCGCAGTACCCCAAGGCGCAGACGGCGGCGGCCGCGGCGTAAAGCGGCTCTGTCGGCATCAATTTTGGATCAGTCCTGATGTGTACCTATCCGCAACACAGCAATCTGCTGGTGATCCTAGGCGCGACGGCTGGCGGTAAGACGGCCCTCGCGGTACAGGCCGCGCGTCATTTGAACGCCGAGATCATCTCCGCCGATTCACGCCAGGTCTATCGCGGCATGGATCTGGGGACCGGCAAGGATCTCGCAGAATATGCCGAGATCCCTCATCATCTGATCGACATTGCCGCCGCCGGTTCTGAATACAATCTCTTTAGTTTTCAACACGATTTCTTTGCCGTGATCGAAGGGCTCTGGCAGCGCAAGAAACTCCCGCTTCTTTGCGGTGGGACCGGGCTGTATCTCGATGCGCTGCTGCGCGGTTATCGCCTGGTTGAGGTCGCCGAAAATGCTGAACTGCGCGCCGAACTGACCCCGCAAACGGACGAGCAACTTTGCCGTCGCCTGTTTCAACTGAAACCGCAATTGCATAATCACACCGATCTGGATGATCGTCAGCGTCTCATTCGGGCCATCGAAATCGCCGTTGGCGAGCAAAATTCCCCTGATCCCCCCGTGCTCCCGGCCCTTAGGCCGCTGGTTTTTGGGCTGCGCTGGCCGCGCGATATCCTGCGCCGGCGGATTGCGCTCCGGCTGCAGCAGCGCTTAGATGCGGGGATGATTACTGAGGTTGCGGCCCTGCATGATGCCGGAGTCGCCTGGGAGAGACTAGAATTTTACGGACTCGAATATCGACTGATTGCGCAGCACCTGCAGGGGCAGTTGGGTCTTAACGAGATGACGCATAGGCTGCAGATCGCCATCGGTCAGTTTGCCAAGCGCCAGGAAACCTTCTTCCGCCGGATGGAGAAGCAGGGGGTGGAAATCCACTGGCTCGATGGAGAAGCCGATCCGTTTGGCGAACTCTGTGGGGTATTGCGAGACGCGGTGAAATGCCCGGCCGACTGAAAAAGTATCTGCGCAGTCGCGCCACCCTCAGCCCTTGGCGACTCGAAGGTGTCGAAGGTGATGTCCGCACCGACCGTACCGACCATGCTGGTTATGCTGCTGCCCTGGTTATTCCCGTCCTGGCTGAACGTCAAACCTTACCCCGGACCCTCGCGAGCCTGACGCAAAACCCGCCCGAACTTTTGGCCCAGACCCTGATCGTCGTGGTTGTCAATCATCGGAGCTCTGCCAGCCTGGGGCAAAAAATCGAGAGCCGACAAACCCTTGACTGGCTGCGTTCAGACCCCTGTCCCAAGTTGAATCTCGCTTGGGCCGACGCCTGCAGCCCGAACATGGAGTTGCCGCCTAACGAGGGCGTCGGTCTGGCGCGAAAAATCGGTTTTGACCTGGGCCTCTCCTGTCTTGACTGGTCGGTCGATCCGCTTCTTATCTCGCTGGATGCGGATAGTCTGGTGGATGAATATTATCTGTCAGCGATCTTCGCCCACTTCCGTGCGAGCTCCTGCAGCGGGGCCTATCTCCCGTTTCGGCATCAGTGCGGGCAAACCGCAGGCCAGGAGGCGGCGATTCGGCTTTATGAACTTTATCTGCGCAGCTATCTTTGCGGCCTGAAATGGGCGAACTCCCCCTATGCGTTCACAGCGATTGGCAGCGCGCTGGCTTGTCGTGCGCAGGCTTATGTGGCGGCGGCAGGGATGAAGCGGCGGCAGGCCGGGGAGGACTTCTATTTTTTACAGCAGTTGGTCAAGACCGGCGAGGTCTCGCCCCTGACGGGGACGGTGGTCAGACCGGCGGCGCGCTATTCAGACCGCGTTCCCTTCGGGACGGGGCGCGCGCTGGCGGCCGAGGTCGAAGAGGGTCGACGCTTGTTTCAGTTTATTTCGCTCTCATCCTTTTCGGTGTTACGGGCCTGGTTATCCGCTGTTGAGGTGAATCAGGCCGAGCACGCAACAGACCTACAGGGCAAAGCGGCACAAATCTCACCGACGCTGGCTGAATATCTCGAAGAGGTTAGTTTCTGCAAAATCTGGCAGCAACTGCAACGGCAAGTAAAAGGGCCACAGTTTTTAACCGCATGGCATCAATGGTTTGATGGACTGCGCACCCGTCAGCTTTTAAGCCGTCTGGAAGCGCAGGTGGCAGAGGCGGCCCCGGAAGAATTGGTTGCTGAACTTTTAGCTGTGGCAGGTTCCCCCTGTTGCCGCGGCTTAGCGGCGCAGTTGAAACAACTTGAAGCGATGCAGGGTGTTTCTGTCCTGTAGATGGATAGTCAACAGAATAGCGCCTAGAGTTCAACGATCCAGTTGTACTTATCGGGCAGACGACCATACTGAATATCGGTCAGGTTCTTGTAAAGTTTCATGGTCAGTTCCCCAGGTTCACCGTTGCCGAGTTGAACACAGTTGTCCTGGTAGCAGAAGGAGCCGACGGGTGAAATGACCACCGCAGTCCCAGCGCCGAAGGCTTCCTTGAGACGGCCGTTAGCCGCACCTTCCATCACCTCATCGACCGAAAGCGCGCGCTCCTCGATCTGGTAGCCCAGGTCGGCGAGCAGGCGCAGCACCGAGCGGCGTGTGATTCCGTCGAGGACCGTTCCCTTGAGCGGCGAGGTGATGATCTTATCATCGTAGAGGAAGAGCATGTTCATGCTGCCGACCTCTTCGACATATTTCTTCTCGCGGGCATCGAGCCAGAGCACCTGGTCATAGCCTTTTTCGGCTGCTTCGCGGGCCGCCATCAGACTGGCCGCGTAGTTGCCGCCGGTCTTGGCTTCACCGGTACCGCCATCGGCGGCGCGCACATAGTGGTCGGAGATCCAGATTTTAACTGGAGCAATTCCCCCTTTGTAGTAGGCGCCGACCGGTGAAAGGATGATATAACAGAGGTACTGATCAGCCGGACGCACACCGAGAAAGGCCTCACTGGCGATCATGGTCGGCCGGATGTATAGGCTGGTCCCCTCACTTTTCGGCACCCAATCCGCTTCGATGCGGATCAGTTCTGTCAGGGCCTGCAGAAAAAAAGCTTCATCAACCTCTGGCATGCACATGCGTGCGGCGCTACGATTGAAGCGTGCGATGTTATCCTGAGGTCGGAAGAGCGCGACTGAACCGTCGGCGCGGCGGAAGGCCTTGAGCCCTTCAAAGATCTCTTGTGAATAGTGCAGGACTGTGGCGGCAGGGTCGAGGGAGAAGGGCCCGTAGGGCTGGATACGCGCCGAATGCCAGCCTTTAGCACGGTCAAATTCCATGACGAACATGCGGTCGGTAAACATTTTACCGAAAGCCAGCTTCGATTCGTCTTCGATCTTCGCTTTGGGATTGTTCAATGGCAGGATTTCGAGCTTCATTTGATGCCCTCCTATATATAAGGAATAAAGGAATTGTTGTTCTTATCACGAACCGGTCGCCCGCTGCAAGATACAGAATTGGTGCAAGAGTGCGACTACAGGGGGTTTTATGCAGATTGAACTGAAATATGGGCAAGGGAAACTGCATGGCGAGCTGCCGTTCGCGGCAGAAGTTCTGCAACCCCCGATCCTGCAGTCCAAGGTCTGCGGCGAAGCGTTGATCCGCTCGGCCCTTGCCGCGCCGCTCGGCACTCCCCCCATGAGTGAGATATTCGGCGCGCAAGATTCTGTGCTGATTGTGACCAGTGACAGCACCCGCTACACCGGGAGTGAAATCTATCTGCCGCTGCTGATCGAGCAGCTTAACCGCTGCGGCATCGCCGACAATCAGATCAGTATCCTGATCGCCCTCGGGATACACCGACCCCAGAGCGCGCAGGAGCATCGAAAAATCCTGGGTTCGATCTATGGTCGGATCGCGGTCTACGATCATGACTGTGATGATGAAGAGCAGCTGATCGATTTGGGGGTGACGGCCAGCGGCATCCCGGTTTCCATCAATCGCCGCGTGGTTGAAGCCGAGCGCGTTATCGTCACCGGCACGGTCGGCTTTCACTATTTCGCCGGTTTCGGTGGTGGGCGCAAGGGGTTGGTGCCGGGTGTGGCGGCGCGCAAAACCTGTATGGCCAGTCACTTTTCGGTGTTTAATCCGGCGCCAGAGAAAGGCAAGCATCCGCAGGCCGTGGCGGGGGTGCTCGAAGCGAACCCGGTTCACCGAAATCTACTGGAGGCCGCTCGCATGGTCCGTTGCGATCTGCTGCTGAACACCGTACTCTCCCCGCAAAAGGAGCTACTCGGTGTCTACGCTGGCGACCTGGAGCAGGCTCATCTTGCAGCCTGTGATCAGGTCCGAACACTGTATCAGCCGACCACCACCCAGGTCGATCTGGCGATCATCTCGAGTGGCGGCGAGCCGAAAGATATGAACTTGATTCAGGCGCAGAAGGCCCTCGATTACGGTTGCCGAGCGGTCCGCGAAGGGGGCACGATTATACTGCTGGCCGCCTGTCGTGAAGGCTTTGGCAATGAGCATTTTTACCCCTGGTTTGATTATCAGGACCTTGAGCGGTTTGAAGCGGCGCTGCGCGAAAACTATCAGATCAATGGCCAGACCGCCCATTCGCTGTTGAGCAAGGCGCGGCGGTTTCGTGTCCTGCTGGTCAGTGAATTCGATGCCGAGACCAGCGCGCGGATGGGGATGGAGAAGGCGACCGATCTGCAGCAGGCAATCGATCTGGCGCTGTCCGGGCTGCCCGCGCAGCCGAAAACTTTGATTATCCCGGATGGCGGACTGGTTCTGCCAAACATAGCCGGTCCCCTTTAGCCTTTAAGGGCATCATGCTGGTGTCGCAAAAATTCACCTGCTGCTGCGCTTCTGCAATCGATCTCGCTGCTTTGATGGGCTGGACTTTTGGCCGGCGCTTGGAGAATAATGTAAGGGGATAGTTAGTCTCGGGGTGCGATCTGTCGCGCCCCTTTCGTTTTGCATTTTTATCGCAGGGCACATGTGATGATGCGATGATAGGATGATGTGATGATCGCGGCACGTATAGTTCGAATCCTCAGCGATATTGTCGGCAAAGAGCATGTCTCCACCGCCAAGGCTGATCTGCTCTGTTACAGCTACGATGCGACTCAATTGAAATTTCTGCCCGAGGTCGTGGTCCATCCCCTGACCGCCGCGGAGATTTCGCTGATCATGAAGATGGCCAATTCCGAGAAGATCCCGGTATTCCCGCGCGGCGCGGGGAGTGGCTTTTCCGGCGGCAGTCTGCCGACGCAAGGGGGGATTGTGCTTGCCACCGAGCGGATGAACCGGATCATCAAGATCGACAGTGAGAATCTGATCGCGACCGTCGAACCGGGGGTGGTGACCGAGCAGTTTCAAATCGCAGTCGAAAAGCTCGGACTCTTCTATCCGCCCGATCCCGCCTCGCTCAAGTTTTCAACCCTCGGCGGCAATGTCGCCGAATGCGCCGGTGGACCGCGTTGCGTCAAGTATGGGGTGACCAAGGATTTTATCATCGGTCTTGAGATCGTCACCCCGCAGGGGGATATTATCACCACCGGCGGGCCGACGATGAAGGGGGTAGTCGGCTACGACCTGACCAAATTGATCTGCGGGAGTGAGGGGACCCTCGGTATTATTACCCGGATCATTATCAAACTGCTGCCCCTGCCCGAAGCCAAGCAGACCATGCTGGTGATGTTCGCTTCGATCGATGGTGCAGCCCAGGCGGTCTCGGCGATTATCGGCAATAAGATTATTCCGACCACCCTCGAATTCATGGATGGGCGCACCATCGATTGCGTGCGTCAGGCGACCGGGCTGCAGGTGCCGGAAGCGGCCCGGGCGGTGCTGATTATCGAGGTCGATGGTGATCGCGAATTTCTGGAAAAACAGGTTCAGAAGATCGCGGCGATTATCCAGCCGCTCGGTGTGGTTGAGACGCGGATTGCCAAGACCCCCGCCGAAAGTGAGGCGCTGTGGCAGATCCGCCGTTCGGTTTCGGCCTCGTTGCGCAAGGTCAATCCGGATAAGTTCAACGAGGATATCTGCGTGCCTCGCTCGAAGGTGCCCGAGATGATCCGCAAGGTCGATGCGATCAGCGCAAAATATGGCATCCCGATCGTCAACTTCGGTCACGCCGGTGACGGGAATATCCATGTCAATGTGATGATCGACAAGAAGGTGCCGGGCGAGGCTGAAAAGGCCGAAAAAGCGATCGAGGAGGTTTTTAAGGGGGCGCTGGAGCTGGGCGGCACGATGAGCGGCGAGCACGGCGTCGGGATCGCCAAGGCCCCCTACATCCCGCTCGAGATCACCGAAAAAGCCGCGGATTATATGAAGGCGATCAAGAAGGCGCTTGACCCGAATAATATCTTAAACCCCGGGAAGATATTTCTCGATAACTGAAAACCTTTTTAGCCACCAAGACACCAAGACACCAAGAAAAGCGATTTTAACGGAGAGGCGCTGAGAAAAACAGAGATGGAGAGAAGAACGAAAGTCTTTTGTTTAGGTTTTAACTCAAAGAAGGTTCTGGTTCTCTCTGCGATTCTCTCCCCCTCTCCGACTCTGCGTTAAAGAAAAGGTTTTCTTGGTGAACTTGGTGCCTTGGTGGCAGATATCGATACTATGGCGAAATTAAAAGACTTAGAAGACTATCGCGCAGAGATCGAACAGTGCGTCAAATGCGGGGCCTGCCGGGCCCACTGCCCGGTGTTCGGTGTCGAGCGGCGGGAAGGGCGGGTGGCGCGCGGCAAGATTGCCCTGGCCCAAGCGGTCCTCGACGGCGAGATCGAATTCGAAGCCAAGGTCATGGAAGACCTGAGTCAGTGCCTGCTCTGTGGCAGTTGCTGCGCCGATTGTCCCAATAAGGTGCCGACCGACGAGATTGTCGCGGCGGCCCGCCGGCGGATTACTGAGCAGAAGGGGCTGTCGATCTTCGGCAAGGGGCTGGCCGCGGTGATCGGTCGGCCGAAACTGATGAACGCCCTGGCTAAGACCGGCGGCAAACTATCGCATCTGCTCTTTAAAAAATTACCCGATAACAGCGGTCTGCGGCTGCGTTTTCCTGCCCCTTATCTTGAAGCAGGACGCACCCTGCCCCCTTTTACCGACAAGCCGTTTCGCGAACGCTGTCCCGAGCGGATAGAAGGAGAACCGGGCAAGCCGACGGTCGCCTTCTTCACCGGCTGCGGGATTAACTACATGTACCCGGCGGTTGGCGAGGCCTTTTTGAAGGCGTTGAAATTTTTGGGCGTGACCGTGGTAATCCCCAAGGATCAGGCCTGCTGCGGTCTGCCGGCGGTCTCCGCCGGGGCCGGGGGGACCGTCGAGGCCTTGGCTGAGCAGAACTACGCCGCCCTGTCTCGCGAGCCGGTCGATTACATCCTCACCGCCTGCGCCTCCTGTAACGCCGGCCTCGTCAAGGTCTATGGGGATATGCAGGGGGACTGCGCCGAGCTGGGGCCAAAAACGCGGGACATCTTCGTTTTTCTGCTCGAGCAGGGACTCGCCGAAAAGCTCGCAGCATTACCCCGCGCAACCAAACGGACCCGCGTGACCTACCACGATCCCTGCCATCTGCGCACCCAAGGGATCACCCAAGAGCCACGGGCCGTGCTCAAGGCGTTGCCGCAGGTCGAGTACGTTGAAATGGAGAATGCCGGAAGCTGTTGCGGCTTAGGCGGAACCTACTCGGTCTATCACTATGAAAACAGCAAGAAGATTGGCGCGCAAAAAGCGGAAAATATTGCTACCTCAGGCGCTGAACTGGTTGCCACCGACTGCCCGGGTTGTATCATGCAGTTGCAGGATTCGATCAACCATGCCGGCGGTAAGCAGCGCGCGGTGCATATCCTCGAATTGTTAAACGCGGCCTTGCCAGATTAGGTTGTGAACTAATCCCCTTTTCTAATCCCCCTTTTTTTCAAGTTCATATCCTTACCCTTACTTTATCTTGAGCAGCCTGCCTGAATTTTCGGGCAACCTGCCTAGGAACGCCATCAACCTTCGGTGACCGCCGAGATCAGGTGGATATCGACCTCTTCTCCGGCTGCAAAGTCTGCGCGTTCGGCCGGCAGTACGGCGATGCCGTTGGCGCGCAGCAGGGTGCTTAAAATGCCGGTGTTCTGATCGCCGGAGCTTGTGGCCGTAAGGCCCTTCTCCGTATTGACCACCTGTACTCTCAGAAACTGAGTGCGACCCGCCTTTTTATTGACCGCTTCCAGCAAGCAGGCCTTGACATAGGGCTTGATGACAGACTGTTGCCCCATCATCTTGAGTAGCGCGGGGCGGACAAATTCCTCGAAGGTGACCATCGAGGAGACCGGATTACCGGGCAGGGAGAAGACCGGCTTCCCTTCTTTCAGACCGAAGGCGGTCGGGCGGCCCGGCTTGATCTCGATCTTCCAGAACAGGCTTTCGACCCCGACCTCCTCCAGCATTTCACAGACCAGGTCGCGGTCGCCCATCGACACACCGGCGGTGGTAATCAGCACATCCGCTTGCATCAGTCCCGCACGCAATTTTTCTTCAAGACTGGCGCGATTGTCGCGCGCGATCCCGAGCAGCAACGGCTCGCCGCCAACTTCGCGGATGGCTGCTGCCAGGGAGTAGGCGTTGCTATTGACAACCTGCCCGGGTCCGATCGGCTCACCCGGTTCGACCAGCTCATCACCAGTGGACAGGATCGCCACCAGCGGGCGGCGATAGACCCTGACCTGATGATGGCCGAAGGACGCCAGGATGTTAACCCCGGCCGGCTGGAGAATCGTTCCTTGCTTGAGAACAGTCTCCCCCCGTTTCACATCTTCGCCGCAGCAGCGGATATGATCACCGACCCCTGGCTTGTTGTGGATCAGGACCTGATCCCCCAAGTCTTCGGTCTCTTCAATCGGCACGATCGTATCGCAGCCCGCAGGGACCGGCGCGCCGGTCATGATCCGCACTACAGTTCCCGGTTTGACATAGAACCCCTCGGCAACGCCACCGGCCGGAATATAGCCGTCAACTTGCAACGGCTGCTCCGAGCCACAATCGACACTGCGCACGGCGAAGCCGTCCATCGCCGAATTGTCCCAGCGCGGCAGATCACAGGGGGCAGAGACATCTACCGCGAGCACCCGGCCTCCAGCCTCCAGCAAGGAGACCGCTTCTGCCGACAGGGGGGAGACATGCTCAAGAATTAATGCCCGTGCTGATTCAAAGGATTGTGCCATAACTGTTCTCCGTTTGCGTTTTATCGAATGACTCCGCCCTGCGGTGGGGCCTGTCGAGTAATTTTCCATTTTCGATGTGCAGCATCTCTGCCTTCAGCCGTTTCGGTAGCGCAAGATCGTGGGTGGCAAAGACCACCGTCGCACCTGCGGCCGGCAGGCGCGCCAACAGATCTTCGAAGGACTGCAGGCTCTTACTGTCGATGTTGGCCGTCGGTTCGTCGAGCAGCAAGACGTTCGGTTTTAAGACCAGTGCGCGCGCCAGCGCCACCCGTTGGGCCTCACCGCCGGAGAGTTTTTTGGTTTTGCGCCGTTCAAAGCCGGTCAGATCGACCAGCGCCAGAGCCTCTTTGATCCGCTGTGTCTGCTCTGCTCCGCGGATGCCGCGCAACTTCAGACCGAAGGCCAGGTTGTCCGCCACGCTGCCGTCGAGCAGGTAGGGCGATTGTTCAACCAGGGTGACGTGCTGACGCTGACGGCTGAGTTCTTCACCTTCTGCGTCCGCAAAGTTGACGCGACCCCGCTGGGGGAGGGTCAAGAGCGCCATGATCCTGAGCAGGGTACTCTTGCCGGCGCCGTTCGCTCCGGTCAGAGCATAGATCCGCTGGGGCAAGAGTTCAAGATTTTCAACCGAGAGGCTGAAATTCTCGCCCCGGGTGAGCTGAATATCTTTGAGTGAGATCACCGGTTTCATCGCCTCACCTTTGTTGTAAAAGGTTTAGGAAAAGATTGACGCAGAGCGCAACGCCGAGCAAGACCAATCCGAGCGAGAGCCCGAAGGCGAACTCCCCCTTGCTCGTCTCCAGCGCGATCGCCGTGGTCATGGTGCGCGTCGTGCCGCGGATATTGCCGCCGAGCATCATCGCCACCCCAACTTCGGCGATCACCCGCCCGAAACCGGCGATGACCGCTGCCATCACCCCGTAGCGGAGCTCTTTTAATAACTGGACCGCGGCCTGCAAACGGGTGGCCCCGAGGGTAAAGGCGGTGTCCATGATACGGGCGTCGGAACCGCTGACCGCGGCTAACACGTAGTTGGCGACAATCGGCGTCGCCAATACGGTCTGCCCGGCGATCATCGCCCAGGGGGTGAAGAGCAGGCCGAGGCTGCCGAGTGGTCCCTGGCGGCTGAAAAAGCCGAAGAGCACCAGCCCGACCACCACAGTCGGCAGCGCCATCAGCGTATTGAGCAGGGTGATCATCAGGCGCCGACCGCGAAAGCGGTCGATCCCCAGCCAGAGCCCGAACGGAATCCCGAACAGCGCGGCAAACAGGATCGAACAGCTTGAGGTATAGAGGGAGGTCCAGACGGTGAGCTGGACCTCCCGGTCGAAGCTGAAAATCAGCCTGACAGCGGTAATAAATGAGTCGGTCAGGTAACCCAATTGAAACCCCTTATTTTACGTAAAACAGCTGCTCGCCGCTGCGATGATAGTTGGTGATCAGTCTCTTACCCTCAGCCGAGGTCAGAAAATCGATGAATTTTTGCGCCAGTGCGACTTTGACGTGCGGGTGTTTGGCCGGATTGACCATGATAACACCGTAGGGGTTGAAGAGGTTTTTATCCCCTTCGACGACGATGCGCAGCGGGGTCTTCTGTTTGAAGGCCAGATAGGTGGCACGATCACTTAAGGTGTAGCCTTGGCGCTCGCCCGCCATGATGATGACTTCGCCCATGCCGCGTCCGGCTTCCAGGTACCAATCGCCGGCCGGGGTGATGCCGGTGGCTTTCCAGAGTTGTTTTTCACGGGTGTTGGTCCCCGAGTCGTCGCCACGAGAGACGAAGGTCGCCTTGACTGCGGCGATTTCCCCCATTGCCGCGGCGGCATCGGTTTCACCCTTGATGCCAGCCGGATCAGCTACTGTGCCGAGAATGATGAAATCGTTGTACATCACGTCACGCCGGCCAACGCCAAAGCCTGCGGAGACAAATTTGTCTTCCTTGCTGCGCGCATGCACCAAGATAACATCAACATCACCAGTTTCCCCCAGTTTGATCGCCTTGCCGGTGCCGACCGCGATCACATCGACCTTGCAGTCGTTGACTTTTTCGAAGGGGGGGAGCAGCTCAGCCAGCAGGCCTGAATTTTCGGTCGAGGTGGTGGTCGCCAGGCGCAGATGCTCGGTGGCGAAAGCCGGCATGGCGAGCAGCAACAGCAGCAGCAATACGATGAGATATGGTCGGAACATAGTAAAACTCCCAGGAATAGAACCCGGCGCCGCTATGCCGGGTTCTGGTTGAAATTAATAAGAGAACTGTGCCTGCAGGCGGAAGAGGGTATCATCCTTATCTTGATTTAGATCATCCTCGACCAGGGTGATGTCAGACTGCAGCTTAAGGCCATGCTCGGCAAAATAGTAGTTGACGCCGAACTGGGTCTCTGTTTTGTCGTACTTGGCCGAAGCGACGGCATCGGTCGATTTGATGGCTGCACGACGCAGCCCCAGTTCCAGTTTCTGCGGGATCACCTGGTAGCCGAACTGCGCGTAGTAACCGTCTGCATCCCAGGCCGCTCCCTTGGCGGGGTCGGCGTTGAGGCTGTAATATTCCGCGGCGAAGGTGATTCCCTGCCATCTGGCATTCAGGTTGGTGGTCCACAGCAACCAGGTGAGATCACCGCCGTATTTGGTTGCGAAGTCACCGCTTGGAAGATCGTCAAGCCCAAGCGCCTTGTCCATTACGTCGTTATCTTTATTGAACTTATCATCACCTTCGACATTCAGATTAGTCGTCCTGTTACGCGCGAATGAGGCCCCGAGATTGACCAACAGCTTATCGCTGGTCCAAGCCGCCTCGTCCATCTTGTAGCTGCCTAGGGGATTGATGTCGATCCGCCCGGTGTACATATGGTTATCATCGGGATTCTTGGCAATCGGCCCGTTGCCATTAAAGACACCCAGCCGGTATTCCACCAGCTTGTCGGCGAAATCACCCGCAACCTGGAGACCCTGATCACGACCGAAATTAGTGCAAGGCGAGTTCCCTTCTCATTTTGCAGTAGAGGTCATTAGGGAAAGGAGGAAGCTGGTCCGAGTTAGTGAGGTTTTCCCACCGCAACCGAAACATTGCAAGACGATAACTAGAGCCTGTCCCATTCAAAGCGAACGCCCTGTCTGTAAGGGATAGCAGGATAAAATAATCCACTAAAGGAGGCATTTTTACCTCCTTTAGTGGAAACAGGTGCCTTATGATCTTGTCACTACAACGAGAAGAAAAGGCGTCTTATGAGAACTATCGCATTTCAACCTGAATTCCGTCCAGCTCTTCCTGTCGTTTTCGGTTCAAAAGATTATGATGGGTTC
>JBDNGT010000084.1:0-1891 GCA_041689145.1 Geopsychrobacter sp.
CCTGTCAACGCTTCGCTGCCTCCCTTACGGAAGGCCAACGCATGACTCGGGGTCACGGCTGGTCGCTAGCCTTTACCATGTAGCGGACTTTCACCGCCCGATCCATGCCGGCTTTTACCGGCGCTTTCAGCCTGACCCCATAGATTCTTCAACAAGGGCCTCTCACTGGAATCTTGAAGATTGGATAAGGAATGCTGAGGCGGCCCTGCTCCCGTTGCGGACAGGGAATGCCGGATACGTGTAACGATTAACCTCAAGGTTCGCCAAGAAGTGAGGCAAACGCCGGAACAAAAAGCATAGGGAGACGTGCGTGAAAAAACAGCCAATGTTTCTAACCTACTGATTTACAAAAGATAAATATTTTCCTTGACGGGGACAATATAGAATGTCCCTCATGCTCCACCCTAACAATTCATGTTCAAATCATCCAAAAACTCAGAAGGCACATCTCCGCTCGTTACCAGCAGATGGTCGCGCGCGCTGGTACAAGCGACATACAGCAGGTGCCTCTCGGTATCATAAACTTCTTGAAGATCAGCATCGTCAGCGACGGTTTCTATGCGCTCTTGTAAAGGAAGGATCTCATCGTCGCAAGCCATGACGACTACAGCCCTGAATTCAAGTCCCTTCGCAAGGTGCATGCTACTGATCGATACATGTCCGTTGATCGTTTCAACCTTTTCATCGAGAACAACCAGAGGAAGCCCGGCAGCTTCTACTGCGGCCTTCGCTCTATCGATTTCGGCTGCGGAACGGACGAAAACGCCAAACTCGTGCGGCGTCAATCCCTCGCCAGTCCGATCCTTCAACCATTGAGAGACGTACTGAGTCTCTTCTTCTGTTGAATCAAATGCCTGAACAATAGGCTTAGGTCCGTTAAAAACTGACAGGGTAGTGCGCCATTCTTCAACGTTGCCATCGACATCCGAAACCTCTGGAGCCAAGAGGCGATCGGCCTGCATCCTGATTTGATGGGAGGTGCGATAGTTGATTCGCAAATTTCGCGAGCGGCCACGGATGTCGACTCCGAGCGATTTCCAAGAAAAAGGTTGCTGGAAGATTCGCTGGCCAAGGTCACCTGCAAAGAAGAGGCTATTCGTCGACCCCGCCCCCAAGGCTGCCAGAAAACGTAATTGAGCCACATTGATGTCTTGAGCCTCATCAACGACAGCAAAATCAAAGGATCGATGTTTATTCACGACAAGCTTGGTCGCTAGATTACTGAACATATCCGAATACGTAACCAGTCCGCGAGACTTCATCTCAGCCTGCACACGTTCAAAAATCGACCAGAGATGAACGCGGTGTCTTTCCGGCAACCGTGTTTTTCGACCAAGTCGCACGACATCCAGATAGGCCTCCCAATCACCGAGCTGCCAGGCATCGACCACCTGCTCCCATTCTGTGATCAGAAAGCGCGCCGTAAACTTATGTTCGGCAACTTCTGCCACAGCCTGGTCCAGTAAAGATCGGATATCTGACCTTGAAGCAATTTGTGGTTTTCCAAAGTTCAAGCTGTAGAGTCGTTCACTAATCGTATTCAGATCATGGACTTCAAGCCGATCGCCCAGGCGTGGTTCATGACCAATCAGACGCTTGAGTTTGGTTCGCAGAGCACTGGCCAGTGCGCCAGAGAAGGTCGTCAGCAAGACACGGGCATCCGGATTTGAACGGGTCAAATAAACTGCGCGGTGCAGAGCAACAATGGTTTTCCCAGTTCCAGCCGAGCCAGAGACACGGGCTGGGCCACTGTAGTCACGTTCAACCAATTCCCGCTGTGCGGGGTGGAGGAAAACGGTCCACTTCTCCCATGGGTAGTTGAGGGCTTGTTCCAGTTCGTCGACATTCGTCATCAATCGGAAGCGACGTTGTGCATCGGGATGTTCAAAGG
>JBDNGT010000085.1:0-5196 GCA_041689145.1 Geopsychrobacter sp.
GAAGAACATCGGAAAGCCGTATGCGGGAAAACCGCACGTACGGTTTGATGAGAAAGGGTAGGGCCAGATGGCGAGAAACGGATATCCTCGTCTAACGAAAGTGACGGGCACGCATATCCCGATCTTGCACGTTTGGACCTGTTCTCTACTCTACCTAATTGTTTCATGCTCTTTTGACCACCAGATAGACGCCAAGGACCGTGGTCGCGATAGCGACGACAGACAGGACGGATAATGATTCGTCAAATAATATCCAGGCCTCGATACTCGCGACCGGCGGAACCAGATAGAAGTAGCTTGCCACCTTGGCCGTTGCCCCCTCGCGAATCATATACATGAGCAAGAGAATGGCCGTGACCGACAATCCCAGGACCAGCCAGCCAAGGGCGATGATCAACTGAAGATCCCAGGCCACCTCCTGGGCTTCGAAGCCCCAGGTTAAAAACGCTATCAGCAGCGCCACACCGATGTACTGCCAGTAAATTCTGACAAGATCCCGATCTCATCCAGAGCCTCGCCGCTTCGCGTGAGGTGAGAAATAAGTAAACTCTTCATTGGAGGCATTGTGCAGCCAAACGCGTTTGCCACCGTTCGTTATGATGACCGAAAATAATCAACATGTCATTATAGTCACTCTCGAATTGGACGCAACGGCCAAATGTTACTTATTGCGTAATGAACTTTCGCCGGGGAAAAGTTGGCGCAAACCGGAGCTAAAAAGGAAGCTACTGATAATCGATCTCTCAGCCCGCTATATGGTGACCTGAAGAATCCTCTGGTGATTGCCAGCTGTGGCCTGACCACGGCCCTGCAGGGGGTGCAAAACTGCGCCAAAGCCGGCGCTGGAGCCGCGGTTACTCAGGTGTGCTCCACCGTCTACCGCAACGGCTTTGTGCAGATCAAAACCATGCTCGACCAGCTGCGTGGTTGGATGGAGACCCATAACTTCAACAGCCTGGCAGATTCCGGGGCAGCCTCAGTCAGAGCCAGAGTGAAAATCCGGCGAGCTACGAACGCCTGCAGCACATCAAGGGTCTGACCGGGTTCGAATGATTTCTCATCCGGCCCCGAGGGCCAAGGCCGCATAAACCCGTGCGGCCGCCTCAACCTCGGCCAGGCTGGTCTGTTCTTCTGCCGTGTGCGCGGTTTCGAGCGAGCCCGGCCCGAGGATCAACGGCTGGCTGCCGGCCTGATAGAACAGGTTGCCATCCGAATGGGAGTGGAAGGGGACATATTTCAGCGGCAGATTGAGACGTAGACAGACATCCTCAAAGACGGCAATCAGTTTGTCATCCGGCTCAAGTTGATAGCCGCTCGATTCAAAGGGGAAGTCAACCTCCAGGTGCAGATCCTTGATCGTGCGGCGGGCCTTGGCGAGGCAGCTCTCGAGTTCCCGGCGCACTGCAGCCGGATCGACATCGGGAGACAGGTGCAGATCGATCATCGTCTCGCAACGGTCAGGCACAACGAACCCGGCGCGCGACGAGCTCATCTCGCGGATCGAGTAGACCAGCTTCGACGGGACAGGGGCGAACAGCGATGATTTCTCGATCTGCAACAGCACGCTCAGCATCGACTCGATGGCGTTGTGTCCCAGCTCCGGCAATGAAGAGTGAATCCGCCGCCCCTGGGTGATCAAAGAAATTTCCATGTAGCCGAAATGGTTGAAGGCGGGCAGCATCGAGGTCGGCTCGCCGATAATCACCCGCGCGGGGCACTGCTCCTCCAGAAAACGCGCGCTGCCATCACCATTTTCTTCCTCCCCGACCACCAGCAAAAGACCGAGGGAAGGACGTTCTTCTTCCGGCAGGGTTGCCAGGGCCAGCCAGGCTTCGACCATCGCCGCACAACCGCCTTTCATGTCGGCGCTCCCCAGACCGCGCACCACCCCCCATTCCTCAACCGCGGCATACTCCTCGATATCCCAGGCGGGGACCGTATCTACATGGCCGACCAGATAAAGTGCCGGTTCCCCCGGCCCCATGGTCGCGACCAGATTGAAGCGTTCATTTTCGACCATCTGCCGCCGCACCGGAATTCCGGTAGCTGCAAGAAGCTCCTCAAGGTAGAGCTGGATATCTTCCTCTTTGCCTGAAGGGGAGTAGATATCGATCATATCCATCAGGATTTGCCGCAAACGCTGTGGGTTGATTTCTTTCCAAACGCGCTCAAGTTGACTCATAACTCAGGCCTTTTTGGATTTTTTACGCGTACGAGAAAGATTGAGGGTCATATAGACATGTTGCTGAATATTGTCGAACCCCTGTTTCTGGAAGAAATTGATCCCCGCCACGTTATCGGCATCGGTATCGATAATGACCATGCGCACGCCCTGCTCAACCATCCGATGTTTTATTTCGTCAAACAACGCCTTGCCGGCGCCGCATTTCTGCAGACCGGGGCACGTTCCGATCCAGACGAGGTAGCCGTATTTCCAGGCAGAGTTATGTTTTTCTACGGTGGTGCCGAGCGCGAAACCGACCACCTCATCATCAAGTTCCGCCACGATACAGAGCTCGGTATCAGAATTGTACAGGGTTGTAATTTCGTATTCGTCCCAGGTCCGATACATACTGGATGAATAATCAGAGGTGAAAAGCAGTTCCCCCAGATGGAAAACTGCCGCCAGATCATCGATCGTCATCACCCGGATAGTGAGTTGCTCCTTATCTATACTTTTGTGCATGAGACACCGCCATTAAGGGTAGAGATATATAGTTTGTGAAACGCCTCGGTCGCATTTTCACCCGTCAAGATATTTAAATATAGCGAATTTTTTTGTGGCCATCCGGAAATTAGTGCCGACGGAACAACCTATGTGGCTTTGCACAGTCAAGCCTAGCGAGAACGCGGCGCAAATATTACGCAAACCCACGTTTAATTTATCTGGCAAGTCAGGTACCTTCCACAACATCAAAAGCTTGCTGTGGCAGGCGAGCTGGCGATGTTCATGTTCTAAACCTCCCAGAAGACTTTGCCCCGCAGTTACCCTCCTAACTGCGGGGCTTTTTTTGTCCATCGTGCGCAGCCCTGCACGGTCACTTTACCCATTCGGCATAGTCGGCATAAAGCCCAGGGTTGAAGCCGACCACAAACGCATTCCCAACCCGGTAGGTCGGCGCGCGCAGGTTACCGCTCGGCCCCATCACCTGCGTAAGAATCACATCCTTGTCGTCAGCAATATGCTCAAACCGCAGAACCTTCTTGCCCTTGGCCGAGGGTATGCTGGCTGCCGATTTAAACATGTCCCAGGCGGCATTTTCATCAATCCGGGTAACGCGTGCATCAACAACATCGGTTATTTCAATCTGCTCGTTCCCTAGAAACTCTTGGGCATTTATCACATTGTCTGGATACCGAAGTGCCGTCGGAAGGTGCTCTATGGCCGAATTCGGCAGGATCTCGGGGAAGTGATACGAGAATTGGCGCGGCAACGAGAGAGTTTGGTATTGGAAGGTCGTTTGTGTTCTGACCATGTGCATTTGCATGTCGCGATCCCGCCCAAGTTTGCGGTAGCTCAGGTCGTCGGTTACATCAAAGGAAAGAGCGCGATTCATATCGCGCGGACATTTGGAGGTCGGTCCCGGAATTTTATCGGGGAGCACTTTTGGGCAAGAGGCTATTTTGTTTCGACAGTAGGTCGTGATGAAGAAGTGATCCGAAATTACATAAGGGGTCAAGAGCGCGAAGATAGCAGAGTCGAACAATTGAAACTGCTCAGCTAGCCGCCTTCAGGCGGCCCAAGGTTTAAACCCACCGCTTTGAGCGGTTCACAAATAAAGCCCCCAGCTTTGCCGGGGGATATTTACCCTGGAGCGGATTGGAAATTCCACCTAATTGCGTAGCCCGGCAAGGTGAAATCATGCCGGTCACTTGTTATACTAGAGCTCTCACCGCTAACTTGTCTCCCGGAGGACCGCATGGACCTGTGCAACACCCGTACCCTCATCCTCAACTCCGGCACGCCGGAAGAGAAGCGCGCCGCGATCCGCGACTATTTTCATCAGACCTTCAGCATCGATGAGCAACTCTACGAAAGCCTCGCGACCGAAGCCGCCTTCTACCTGCGCGCCGAGCCGTTACGCCACCCGCTGATCTTCTACTTTGGGCATATCGCAAGCTTTTACATCAACAAACTGAACGTCGCGAAGATCATCGATCAGCGCATCAACCCCGGCTTCGAAGCGATGTTCACTATTGGTGTCGATGAGATGTCCTGGGACGATCTGTATGAGGAGAACTACGCCTGGCCAACCCTTGCCGAGGTCATGGCCTATCGCGAGCAGGTGCGCGCCCTGGTGGATGAAGTGATCCTGAGCCTGCCGCTGGTTTTATCGATCGACTGGGGCAACCCTTTCTGGGTGATCATGATGGGGATCGAGCATCAGCGTATCCACCTTGAAACCTCGTCGGTCATCATCCGCCGCCTGCCGCTCGACCAGGTTAGTCAGCTCCCCTTGTGGGAGATCTGTCCTGAAAGCGGCGTCGCGCCGCAGAACCGCTTGTTGCCGGTCGCCGGCGGCAAGGTCGTGCTCGGCAAGAGCAAGGACCACCCGCTTTATGGCTGGGATAATGAGTTCGGTTGTCACCGTTTCGAGGTCGAGGACTTCGCCGCAAGCCAGTACCTGGTGTCGAACCGGGAATATCGCGAATTCGTCGCGGCTGAAGGTTACCGACAGCAGGAAAACTGGACCAAGGAGGGCTGGAGCTGGGTCGGATTCAGCCGGGCGGAGCAGCCGCTGTTCTGGATCAAGGATGGCGCAGACTACCGCTTGCGCACCATGACGCAGGAGATCGCCATGCCCTGGAACTGGCCGGTCGAGGTCAATTACCTGGAAGCTAAGGCCTTCTGCAACTGGAGGGCGCAAGCGACCGGGCTGCCGATCCGTCTGCCGACCGAGAATGAATGGTACCGGCTGCATGATCTGCAGCAGATCCCCGATCAGCCTTATTGGGCGCAGGCGCCGGGGAACCTCAACCTTGAACACTGGGCCTCCCCCTGTCCGGTCGATCGCTTCGCCTTCGGCGAATTTTGCGACCTCATCGGTAACGTCTGGCAGTGGACCGAGACGCCGATCAGCGGGTTCGCCGGTTTTGAGGTGCATCCCTGTTACGATGATTTCTCCACCCCGACCTTCGACACCCAGCACAACCTGATCAAGGGGGGCTCCTGGATTTCGACCGGCAACGAGGCGA
>JBDNGT010000086.1:0-13202 GCA_041689145.1 Geopsychrobacter sp.
ACTCGGCGAGATGAATCCGGAGCAGCTCTGGGAAACGACGATGGATCCGGAAAAGCGGGTTTTACTTCAGGTTAAGATTGAGGATGCGGTGAATGCGGATCAGATATTCACTGTACTCATGGGGGATCAGGTCGAACCGCGACGTGAATTTATTGAACGAAACGCACTGAACGTTGCCAATCTTGATGTTTAATACATAGGAAATGCAGAAGGTCACAGGCTGAAGAGGGTCAGGGGAGATTTCCTTTGACTCCATAATGCTGTGCTTTTTTTCGTGTTTTCCGGAGGATAGAAATAGATGCAGATAGAACAGAACAAGATAACCGTTAATATTGAAGACGAGATGCGTAAGTCCTATATGGATTACGCGATGAGTGTCATCGTCGGACGGGCTCTGCCTGATATTCGTGATGGGCTTAAACCGGTTCACCGGCGGATCCTCTTCGCAATGCACGATCTTAACAACGATTTCAATAAGCCTTACAAGAAATCAGCGCGAGTGGTCGGTGATGTTATCGGTAAGTATCACCCGCATGGTGACACGGCGGTCTACGACTCAATTGTCCGGATGGCGCAGAGCTTTTCAATGCGTCATCCATTGGTCGATGGTCAAGGCAATTTCGGTTCGGTCGACGGTGATTCGGCCGCTGCTATGCGGTATACCGAAATTCGAATGTCCAAACTGTCCCATGAGCTGCTGGGTGATATTGAAAAGGATACGGTTGATTTCGGACCGAACTATGATGATTCTCTGGAAGAGCCTCTGGTTCTGCCGTGTAAGTATCCCAACCTACTGGTCAATGGTTCTGAGGGGATTGCCGTCGGGATGGCGACCAAAATCCCGCCACACAATCTTGGCGAGGTTATTGATGGCCTGATCGCCGTTATTGACAATCCACGGCTCAGTTTTGAGGAATTGCTGGAGCATGTCGCCGGGCCTGATTTCCCGACGGCTGGATTCATCAATGGTCGGGAAGGGATTCTCGAGGCCTACAGCACCGGTCGAGGTATCGTGCAGATGCGCGCCAGGGCTCTGGTCGAGGTCGATCGTCGCAGCGGGCGGGAAAAGATCATCGTCACCGAAATCCCGTACCAGGTCAACAAGGCGCGCTTGATCGAAAAGATCGCCGAACTGGTCAAGACTAAGAAAATCGAGGGAATTTCCGATCTGCGTGACGAATCGGATCGTGAGGGGATGCGGATTGTTATCGAGCTGAAAAGGGAGATGGTGCCTGGCGTCATCCTCAACCAGCTTTACAAGATGACCGCCATGCAGTCTTCTTTTGGGATTATCATGCTGGCGATCGTCTCCGGTCAGCCACGGGTTCTGACCCTGCGCGAAATGCTGGACTACTTTGTTGATCACCGGCGCGAGATTGTGACACGGCGCTGCGTATTTGAACTGAAAAAAGCTGAAGCACGGGCCCATATCCTTGAAGGGCTCAAGATCGCACTTGATAATCTCGACGAGGTGATCAACCTCATCAAGTCTTCAGCCACCTCGGCCGAGGCTAAAGAGAAACTGATTGCACGTTTTGTCTTCAGTGATATTCAGGCTCAAGCCATCCTGGATATGCGCCTGCATCGCTTGACCGGCCTTGAACGCGACAAGATCGTCAATGAGCTCACCGAGGTCTTGGCTGAAATTACCCGCCTCAAGGATATCCTGGCCAGCGAGATCGAAATTTTAAAGATTATCCGCGCTGAACTGCTTGAAATGAAGGCTCAGTTTGCGAATCCACGCCGGACAGAAATCATTGATCGCACTGCCGATTTGACCCTTGAGGATATGATTGTCGAAGAGGACATGGTGGTCACGGTTTCACACAGTGGCTATATAAAACGTAATCCGGTCTCGCTCTACCGCGCACAGCGTCGCGGCGGTAAAGGGAGAACCGGGATGCGGCCCAAGGAAGAGGATTTCGTCGAGCTTCTGTTTGTCGCTTCGACCCATTCTTATATCCTGATTTTCACCACCTTTGGTCGCGTTTATTGGCTGAAGGTGCATGAGATACCGCAGGGTGGTCGTGCGGCGCGCGGTAAGGCAATCGTTAATCTGCTGCAACTTGAAGCTAATGAAACTGTCACCAGTATTCTGCCGGTCAAGGAGTTTATCGAGGATCGTTTCATTGTCATGGCCACGCGTAACGGCATCGTCAAAAAAACTGCCCTGATGGCCTATTCGCGGCCGCGTGTCGGCGGCATCATCGCCCAGAATATTGATGACGGCGATGCGTTAATTTCGACCCGTCTGACCGACGGCAACATGGATATCCTGCTGGCAACTCGGGGGGGTAAGTCGATCCGCTTCCCGGAAAAAGATGCGCGCGCGATCGGTCGGGTCGGCCGCGGGGTTAAGGGCATGACCCTCGAGAAAGATGACCAGGTTATCGCCTTGCAGGTCGTGAGTGATAATACGGCCGCTACCCTGGTCACGGTCACTGAGAATGGCTACGGCAAGCGAACCGAGCTCAGTGAATACAGGGTTCAAAGCCGCGGCGGTAAAGGGATTATTACGATTAAGACAACCGAGCGCAACGGTCAGGTGGTCGATATCAAAATGGTCGATGAAGACTCCGATCTTATGTTTATTACCAATGGCGGTAAAATTCTGCGGACCCAGGTTGGAAATCTTTCGACCATCGGACGAAACACCCAGGGCGTGCGCCTGATGGTGCTTGAGGCCGGCGAACATATAGGTTCGGTCGCTAAGTTGGCAGAGAAAGAAGCAGAGCATGAGCCCACAGACGCTGAAGAAGATTTTGAAGAAGGAACTGAGGGCGAAGAGGACTAAGCACCGTAAGGTGATTTTGATCAGCTATCTTGTGCTGATTGGGATGATCGTCGGTAGTCTTTATCTGTTATGGACCAATTTTCGCCCTGCTGCCCTGCTGCAGCAGGGCATTCGTCTTGAACAACAGAAGGAATTCAGAAACGCGCTGAATACCTATGCGCAACTGAGCGAGAATTATGCCGAAAGTAATGAGGCCGCTGATGCTCTTTATCGTCGCGGTCGAATTCTGCAATATGACCTCGGTGAAGATCAGAGAGCTTTGTTGTATTATTTACAACTCGAAAAAAAATATCCGCAGAGTGCCTTAATCTCTCCCGCCCAGCAGGAAGCAGCGAAGATTACCAAGTACCGGCTGAATAATTGCGGGCAGGCGATACCGATCTATCAACGCCTGTTTGAACAGTCCGAAGCGGATGGTGATCGTTATCAGTATGAAATTGCTGATTGTTATGTGCGCTTGAAGAACTGGCCGCAGGCGGCAATCGAGTTTGAGGTTCTGTTGGGCAGTTTTCCTCAGAGTGGATTGAGTGCGCTTGCGCTCTATCGATTGGCCGATTCCTGGCTCTTAAGTGGTCAGCGCGAGAAGGCTCGTACCGGGTTTGAGCAGACCGTCAGTGTTCACCTGAAAAGTCAGATAGCGCATGAGGCCCGTTTACGGCTGGCTGAGATGCTTGAGGAAGAGGAGCATCTCAGCGAGGCTCTAGCGGCTTATTCCGCGTTGATCGGCTATCCGCGTCAAGATCTGCTTAAGCAGAAAATCCTGCGTCTCAAAGAACGTATCGCACGTAAAAAAAAGGTGCTGTGATGAATCACAATCAAATGCGCAGATGTGCGGTCATTGGTGCCGGCAGTTGGGGGACAACCCTTGCACATCTGCTGGCAGATAAAGGCCATGAGACGACGCTCTGGGCATACGAGGCTGATCTGGTCGCACGGATGTGGAAAAACCGCGAGAATGATCTCTTTCTGCCGGGAATCGAGTTGGCTCAGAAGTTGAAGTTTTCCTCGGATCTGGCCGGTTCGGTGGCCGGGGCCGAGATGGTTTTGCTGGTCTGTCCCTCTCAGGTTATGCGTTCGGTGGTTAGTGAGATGGTCAGCTATCTTGAACCGGGCAGCCTGCTTGTTTCCGCCGCTAAAGGGATCGAAAACGACAGTCTGATGCTAATGTCGGAGCTCCTTGAGGAATTGCTACCTGTCGATTTCAGAAAAAGGCTCGGTTTTCTTTCAGGGCCGTCTTTCGCGCGTGAAGTCGCGCAACGAATACCGACTGCAGTCGTTGCTGCGTCCAAAGAGCTTGCGATTGCTGAAGAAATACAGAAAATATTCACGACCGATTACTTTCGGGTTTATACCCACGATGATGTCATCGGGGTTGAATTGGGTGGCGCAATGAAAAATGTCATTGCGCTGGCGGCAGGAGTTTCCGACGGTCTTGGTTTCGGTTTCAATTCAAGAGCAGCATTGATCACCCGTGGTTTGGCTGAGATGACCCGTTTGGGGATAGCTCTGGGAGGAGCAGCACCGACCTTCTCTGGACTAAGTGGTATAGGAGATCTGGTCTTAACCTGCACCGGCGATCTGTCACGCAATCGGAGTGTCGGTCTTGAGCTTGGTAAAGGGAAAAAGATTACAGAAATCATGGCCGGCATGAGTACGGTCGCTGAAGGGGTCAAGACAACCCTCTCCGCCTACCAGCTTGCGCAACGTTTCGGAGTCGATACTCCGATTCTCGAACAGATGTATCAAATTCTTTACGCAGATAAAGATCCACGGCAAGCGGTCGTTGATCTGATGCAGCGTGACCTCCGACCTGAAACTTTTTAAGGAGATTTAAGTGTGAAGAAAATTCTACTGATTCTTGTTTTGCTTGGCTGTTTCGCCGGTTCTTCTCTGGCCGCTGATCTGGTTGAAATGAAAACCTCTGCCGGGACGCTGAAGATTGAACTCTATCGCGATAAAGCGCCCTTAAGTGTCGAAAATTTTCTCCGTTATGTCGATAGTGGCTTCTTTGACGGCACCGTTTTTCACCGGGTTATCGATAAGTTCATGATTCAAGGTGGCGGTTTTGGTCAGGATTTGAGGCGTAAACCAACCGCTGACCCGATCAAGAATGAAGCGACCAACGGCCTGCTGAACGAGCGAGGCACCCTGGCCATGGCGCGGACTTCGGTGGTTGACAGTGGCACCAGCCAGTTTTTCATCAACCTGATTGATAATAGATTTCTTAACAATCGCGGCACGAGCGCGCAAACATACGGGTACGCGGTTTTCGGCAGGGTTGCCGAGGGGATGGATGTGGTCGATAAGATCGGTCATAGCCCTACGGTGGCCAAAAATCAGATGTTTCAGAATCTGCCCGACCCGTTAATTGTTATTGAAAGCGTGAACCGCATCAAGTAACTAAAGCATAACTTAAATAATCAAAAAAGCAGGGCTATGAAACAGCGCTGCTTTTTTTGTGTCATTGTGCTTTGTTCTCGTGCCTTCTATAATCGACAGTTCAATCGCTGGTGGAGGAACGATGGCAATCTTGCGGGCTATGACCTATGCGCTGAAAGGGGTCTCAGCTTTAGACGCTGAAGACGCGGCTCAGTTTATCAGAACACAACGTCCTGAACTGGTATTCCTGCAGTATCTTCCAGAACACCTTCTTCATAGCCTAGCTAAAGAGACCGGCTTGACCGCCTATGCGACCCACGGACCTTGTGGTTTTTTGAGTCGTCATCCGCTTAGCGCATTACAATCGATCGGTCTTGGTGGGGAGGGGTATTGTTTGCGTGCCGATCTTGATCTGGCGGGGAAGCGACTTCATCTATTCAACGTGCAGTTGGTCGTCGATCCGACTCAGCGGGGGCCGCAGATCGCGAGACTCTTTACTGGGGATCTGCTCGGAGCCAGCCTCCCTTGCGCGACCTTGATTGCGGGTGATTTCAGTTTGCCGCTTTTTTGGGGGGGACAGTGGTTGTTGAGGCGACGACTTAAACTTGTCACGCATCCTGCTTGGGGTGCTAATTACCCTGCAGCCTTTCCGCTCTGGCCGCGGGATCGATTTTATCTCCGTGGTCCGATCCGTTCGCTCGCCGGGCAGGTGGTTTCCTCCCCGGAATTGCGCCGGGTTTCCAATCATCTTCCAGTGATTACGACCTTAGAACTAACTGATACGCGGATCTATCTGAAGGTGCCCGAAGTTATCAAACCGCGGATGCGGCCAGTGGCAGGATAGAGTTGTTTGAGGCTGTGGATAACCATGTGAAAACAGTGGATAACTAGTCGATTCCTCATCTAAAAATACAAAGGACAACTCGAATGCCAACGACTCGTGAGGCCGAGTGGATGCTCGATCGACTCGAGCAGATCTACCCCGAAGCCGAATGCGCGCTGGTCTATGGTTCGGCCTGGCAACTTTTGGTGGCAACCATTCTCTCAGCCCAATGTACCGATAAGCGGGTTAATCTGGTTACAACCATTCTTTTTCAGCAGTTAGCGACAGCTGCCGAGATGGCCGCGGCTGAGCTGGATCTGGTTGAAGAACTGATCCATTCGACAGGTTTCTATCGCAATAAGGCCAAACATCTGATTGGTTGTGCACAGGCGGTCCTGCAGAAACATTCCGGCGAGGTTCCGTCGACCCTGACTGAATTGATTACTTTGCCGGGGGTCGGCCGTAAAACGGCCAACGTTGTGTTGGGCAATGTCTTTGATATTCCTGGGATGGTGGTTGATACCCACGTCAAGCGGTTGAGTCGACGATTCGGTTGGACACAGAAAAACGACCCGGTCCAGATTGAAAAAGAACTCAGCATCCTGCTTCCACCCACCCGCTGGACCCGGTGCGGCCATACCCTGATTGAACACGGGCGCGCCTGCTGTAGGGCACCAGCGCCCCACTGTAGCCGTTGCCCTGTCGCTGAGTTCTGCCCACGAACTGGTGTCGATAAAAGCCACTGAACGTGTGAACTCAATATCGCTTTTGAGTTTATAGCATGCTTAATAGCCATCCTCCTCCCTACCTCCTCCTTCGATCCCTGACCTATTCGCGTTTACCGTCGATAAATCAAAAATATCAGACTATTTTTGTCGGATTTATTGACCTAGCGCTTTTTACAGTTTAATCTATCATCTGTCTGAAATAATTCCGACGGACTTCAGTCAAGAAAAAGAGTGGCTCCCACTCGAGGGAATTTCGCGATGCGCACGGCAGTCGCCGCCGCATCCTTTTTTCGCCTTTCTCAGGAACAGGACCATGGAACGAATTTATCTCGATAACAACGCGACGACGATCGTTGATCCGGCAGTGCGCGATGTAATGGACCCCTTCTACTGCCACATGTACGGCAACCCCAATTCGCTGCACTCCTACGGCATTGAGGTGCGCCCCTACCTGCATCAGGCGATGGAGCAGCTCTACGCCGGGATCGGCGCCCGTGACGAGGATGATATCATCATCAACTCCTGCGCGACCGAAGGGAATAACACCGTCATCCTCGGTTTCTACTTCACCCTGCTGAAGGATACGCGCAAGAAACATATCGTTACGACCCAGCTGGAGCACCCCTGCATCCGCGAGTCCTGTCGTTTCCTCGAGCAACATGGGGTCAAGGTCACCTACCTGGCACCCAACCGCGAGGGGATGATCACCGCCAAGATGGTCAAGGAGGCGATCACCGATCAGACCGCACTGGTCTCGGTGATGTGGGCCAACAATGAAACCGGGCTGATCCTGCCGATCAAGGAGATTTCAGAGGTCTGCAAGGAGCGTGGTGTCTACCTGCACACCGACGCAGTCCAGGCGATCGGTAAGATCAAGGTTGATCTCAAAGATGTGCATGTCGATTATCTGACCTTCAGTGCGCACAAATTCCATGGTCCCAAAGGGGTCGGCGGGCTCTACATCCGCAACGGCGTCAGCCTGCCCCCGCTACTGCATGGTGGCGAACAGATGGGGGGTCGCCGCGCCGGCACCGTCGATGTCGCGGGCACGGTCGCAATGGGTAAGGCGATGGAGCTGGCCAACACCCATCTCGCTTACGAGAACACCGAGGTTCGGCGTCTGCGCAACAAACTCGAAGACGCGCTGCTCAAAATCAACGATATCCTGGTGGTCGGTAAACGCGAACTGCGAACGCCCAATACGGTCTACGTCAGCATCCGCGGCGTCGAGGGGGAAGCGTTGATCTGGGATTTGAACCAGAACGGTATCGCCGCTTCGACCGGCAGCGCCTGCGCTTCGGAATCACTCGAAGCCAGCCCGATTCTGACCGCCATCGGCGCTGATAAGGAGTTGGCCCACACCGGCGTGCGTTTTTCCCTGTCGCGCTTCACCACCGAACAGGAGATCGACTACACGATCTACGTGATCAACAAGGCGGTCACCCGGCTACGAAAGTTTTCAACCTCCTACTGAAACAATAAGAAGCCACCAAGACACAAAGAGCACCAAGAAAGCTTTTTTTGAAAATCAGAAGACAAAAAAATTTCTAACATTTAACATTCTTGGTGTCCTTGGTGACTTGGTGGCAAAAATGATTTTTCCAGCGACAAAAAGATTAACAGGAGAAGAACCATGGCAAAAAAAGACCTGATCGGCGGCGAACTCTGGGAGCAGTATTCGAACAAGGTGGCCGACCGCATGAACAACCCGCGCAACTTCGGCGAGTTGACCGAGGCGCAAGCCCAAGAGTTGGGCGGCAAGCTGGTCATCGCCAACGAAGGCGCCGAATCCTGCGGCGATACGGTGCGCCTCTTCTGGATCGTTAACGAGAAGACCCATGTCATCAAACGCGCGACCTTTAAATCGTTCGGCTGCGGGACCGCCATCGCTGCGACCGACATGATGGCCGAGATGTGTATCGGTAAGACCGTCGACGAGGCGGCTAAAATCAACAACCTCGACGTTGAACACGCGCTGCGCGATGACCAGGATGTCGCGGCCGTGCCGCCGCAAAAGATGCACTGCAGCGTCATGGCCTACGAGGTGATCAAACGCGCGACCTCGATCTACCGCAACGTCGACATCTCGACCCTCGAAGAGGCCGACATCGTCTGCGAATGCGCACGAGTCTCGCTGCAGACAGTTGAAGATGCGATTCGGATCAACGATCTCAAAACGGTCGAGGAGATCAGCGATTACACCAAGGCCGGCGCCTTTTGCAAGTCATGTATTCAACCGGGCGGCCACGAGAAACGTGACCACTACCTGGTCGATATCCTGGCGCGAGTCCGAGCTGAGATTGAGCGCGAGCGCAATCCCGACAAAGTGATGTCCGCTGATTTTGACAAACTTTCAGTGGTCAAGCAGATCAAGGCGATCGAAGTCGTTCTGGATGAACACATCCGCCCGGCCCTGGCCCGCGATGGTGGCGGCATCGAACTCGAAGATGTCCAGCCCGGCGAAAACGGCATCGTCAACGTCCACGTCAGTTATCAGGGCTCCTGCAAAGGCTGCGCTGGCAGCGTCGCCGGCACCCTGACCTTTGTTGAGCAGACCCTGCAGAAGAACCTGAGTGATAAAATTCAGGGAGTTGTCGTCTAACAAAGCTGTACCCGGTTTCGTGCAAACAGAAAATGGTCGATCTTCAACATGAAAATCGACCATTTTCGGTTGAGAGCTTCATCGGACTGGTGGCACCTTTCCCTGGAGAATTTCAACGATCCGATTACGATAATCAACGATCTCACGGCGTAACGACGAGAGATTGGCAATCTTCTCATCGACCTTGCCGATATGACCGTCAAGCAGTTCAACCAGATGCGGCGTGATTGTGCCGAAATTCTGATCGTTGACATCGAAATATTCAGCGATCGTCTGCATCTCTTTCAGGCTGATTCCCAGCTCTTTGAGCTTCAGGATAAACTTGAGTCGCAGCACCTCGGGCCTCCCGTACATCCGCGTCCCGCCGGCGATCCGCTCTGGCAAGCCCATCAACCCGATCTCTTCATAGTAGCGGATGGTCCGGGTGGTAATTCCTAGGCGCTTGGCCACCTCGCCGATGGCAATCGATTGTTCCGGCATTTTCTCCACATACCTTCCTTTTACGTAAAATAGCTTCAGGAGTAACACTGTAGATTCTGTGCTGTCGAACACCTGCACGATTGGCCTATGATAAGCCATGGGTCAAACAAATACCAGCAAACAAACTTATGTTATATTTATGATTGACCTTTACGTAATGTAGCTATATGAGGGATTTGTCTTTCATCCCTTACCGCAGAAGGAGACCGCGAAAGCTACGGATATAACTGGCGGAACGGGTCGAAACAGAGAAAGACCTATCTAGATAGCCACCAAGCCACCAAGTTCACCAAGAAAAACATAAAGATAGCCACCAAGACACCAAGTTCACCAAGAAAAACATAAATCTTTTGTTGTCGATTTAACCTAAATTTCTTGGCTTTGGCTTGTTTGGTTCCTTGGTGGCTTGGTGGCTTAAGTGAGCGGTGCGAACGAGTGGCGAAAAGAAATGTCAAAATGCTAGAATCGATCTTCAACCAGATGGACGAATCTTTCCAACAGGGGAGTATCGACAAAACTCTGAGCCATTATTACCTCTCCGATCCTGCGCAAAACTCCCCTATCCCTATGAAAAACAGCATCAAACCGTTGACAAAGAGCCCTTCGCTGGCCTAAAACAACTGGTCTTGCCATTTAAGAATACGTACTCGGGAGTTCCCAATGGTCGAACTTTTTGTAATTCTGGTCAGCGCGGTTTTTGTTAATAACTTCGTGCTGGCCCGCTTCCTCGGCATCTGCCCCTTTCTCGGGGTCTCCAAAAAAGTTGAAACCGCCCTCGGCATGGGGATGGCGGTTATCTTCGTCATGACCGTCGCCTCGGTTGTCACCTGGTTTATCCAATATCTGATCCTGATCCCCTTCGGCATCGAATACCTGCAGACCATCGCCTTTATCCTGGTCATCGCGTCACTGGTCCAGTTGGTCGAGATGGTGATCCAGAAGACCAGCCCGGTCCTGTACCAGTCGCTCGGCATCTTCCTGCCGCTGATCACCACCAACTGTGCGGTTCTCGGGGTGGCGGTGCTCAACATTCAGAAAGATTACACCTTCCTGCAGTCGGTGGTCTTCTCAATGGGCGCCGGAATCGGCTTCACGCTGGCGATGGTCCTTTTTGCCGGCCTGCGTGAACGGATCGATCTTTCGCCCGTGCCGAAGAGTTTTCAGGGCACCGCGATTGCGCTGGTCACCGCCGGTTTGCTGTCGCTGGCCTTTATGGGTTTTGCCGGTCTGGTTAAAGGTTAATTCCCTTGAGATCGCGCCTGAGCTGATGCCTGGGTTCGAGCTCTTGTTTCTTTGGAGAAAAGCATGCTTGCCTCTGTTTTAACCCTCGGCGGAATCGGTCTTTTTGCCGCCATTGCGCTTGGTGTCGCCGCCAAAAAATTTGCGGTCGAAGTCGACCCGCGCGAACTGGCGATTCTCGAAGTTCTGCCCGGTATCAATTGTGGCGCCTGCGGCAATCCCAGCTGCGGCGGCTACGCCAAGGCGATCGCTGAGGGTGCGATGGCCCCTAATCTCTGCACCCCCGGTGGGGCAGAGACGGTCGAGAAGATCGCGCATATCATGGGGATCGAAGCGCTCAGTTCAGCCCCCCAGATCGCGGTGGTTCGCTGTCAGGGCGACAACACCAAAGCCAGCCTCAAGTATCAATACCTCGGACTCAATGATTGTAATGCGGCGCAAAAAATTGCCGACGGCCCAAAAAATTGCCCTGCGGGCTGCCTCGGCTTAGGCTCCTGCGTGCGCGCCTGCCCCTTCGACGCGATTGAAATTACGGCCGAGGGTCTGGCAGTCATTAATCGTTTGAAGTGTACCGGTTGTCAAAAGTGTATCGCCACCTGCCCACGCAGCGTCATCGCCATGACCCCACTCTCCGCCACGACCCACGTGCTGTGCAACAGCACCGATAAGGGCGCCCTGGTGCGCAAGTACTGTCAGGTCGGCTGCATCGCCTGCCAGATCTGCAAAAAGACCGCGCCTGAGTCCTATCAAATTGAAAACTTCCTTGCCCGGGTCGATTACGCTTCGGCCGAGAATGCTGCAACGGCCGTGGTAAAATGTCCCACCAAATGCATCCGTGATTTCTCGACCGGCTATCCCGCAGGGAGCAGCTTTTCCGCTCCGACCCCGGTCAAGCAACCAGAGCAGGCGGTTTGAAAGGATGAAGCATAAAGCAATGGATTTAAAAACTTTCAAGGGCGGGCTGCATCCGCCCGACGGCAAAGAATACTCGGCAACCAAGGCGATCGAAATCTGCCCGCTGCCTGCAGAACTGATCATTCCGTTGGCTCAACATATTGGTGCGCCGGCCGAAGCCTGTGTCGAAGTCGGGGCTAAGGTCAAGAAGGGGACGCTGATCGCCACGGCCAGAGGGTTTGTGTCGGCGCCGATTCACGCTTCGACCTCAGGGGAGGTCATCGCCGTTGAGCCGCGCCTGCACCCGATGGGCAAGGCGTTGCCGGCCATCGTCATCAAGCCGGACGGCGAGGATGCCTGGGACGAAAGCCTGCAGGGGGCTAACCCTGACGATCTGAGCGCCGCTGAACTAAAAGCTCGGATTCAGGCCGCCGGCATCGTCGGTATGGGGGGCGCGACCTTCCCGACCCACGTCAAGCTTTCGCCGCCCGTCGACAAACGGATCGACACCCTGATTTTAAATGGCGTCGAGTGTGAGCCCTATCTGACCGCCGATCACCGGATGATGCTCGAAAAAACCGAGCAGATTCTTGATGGCATCGACATTCTGCGCAAGGTGCTCGGCATTGAGCGCGCGGTGATCGGGATTGAGGCGAATAAGCCCGACGCCATTGAGCAGATGCGTAAAGCCGCAGCCTCGCGCAACATCGAGGTTCAGGCCCTTGAAGTCAAATATCCGCAGGGGGCTGAGAAACAGTTGATCGATGCGATCACCGGCTGCCAGGTTCCGTCGGGCACCCTGCCGATGGAGGTCGGCGTGGTGGTCCAGAACGTCGGCACCGCCGCCGCGATCAGCGATGCGGTCCGCTTGGGGCGTCCGCTGGTCGAGCGAGTGGTCAGCATTACCGGCCCCGGCATTCAGAACCCGAAAAACCTGCTGGTGCGCGTCGGTACCCCACTACAATTCTTGGTTGATCAATGTGGCGGGCTGAAGGGGGAACCGGCCAAGATCATCATGGGTGGGCCGATGATGGGTCAGACCCAGCTGTCGCTCGAACCACCGGCGATCCGCGGCACTTCGGGGCTCTTGATCTTCCGCAAACAGGATCTGCCGCGTTACGCAGCCGGACCCTGTATCCGTTGCGGACGCTGTATCGGCGCTTGTCCTATTCATCTGCAACCGACTACCATCGCCGCCTACGCGCGCCTCGATCGTTTCGACGAGGCCGCCGAATACCACGCCCTCGACTGTATCGAATGTGG
>JBDNGT010000087.1:0-4096 GCA_041689145.1 Geopsychrobacter sp.
CGAGGCGATTGCCGATCACGATCCTGAGCGCGCGCGCGCGAAGATGATGGTCCACCTGACTCTAGTTGAGGAGAAGCTTGCACTGTTTCTGCAGCGGGAGCGCCCTGATACCGTCTGAAAATGATTCGCTGTGCCTGGTTTTTTTTCAAAGCACTGGTCTTGAACAGTGCTGTTTTTTTATAAAGCGCGCAAGGTGAACCCCTGTTTGATATTGTGGTTTGTGGTTGCATTAGAAAAAGTTAGTGCTTAAGATGCCGACGTTACGAAACGGGAACATTGTTCAGGGAGAAGCTATGCTGCAGCGACCACGGCCGGAGATTTTTTCAGCGATTGTGCGCGAGATGCCCGAAGGGGTGCTCTTTCTTGATGATGAGGATGTCATCCGTTATTGCAACCCGGCGGCCGAGCGAATCCGTAAGGTTCATGCCGACAAGATAGTTGGCCGACTGATTTACACCATACATCCCGCTCATGCCCACCCCCGTCTTCGTGAACTTCTGACCAGCCTCAAGTCGGGTAGCGTTGCCGCAAGTAACCGGGTGGTCAAGGTCCAGCAACGCTACTTTGAAAATACCTATTCTGCCGTGCGTGATGTGGACGGGGAATATTTAGGGACCTTGCTGATCAGCCGCGATATTACCGAAAAAAAACGCCTTTCAGAAGAAAATTTGCAGCTCAAGAACCCCGTGGGCGAGGATGATCGCCTGGTGCCCAATAGCGAAAAGATGAGGCAACTTCTGGATCTGATTGATTCGGTGGCCGAGCTCGATTCGACGGTTCTGGTCACTGGCGAGAACGGCACCGGCAAGGAACGTGTGGTGGAGCGGTTGCATCGCCATAGCCTGCGCAGGGATAAACCGCTGGTGCGCGTCAATTGTGCGGCGCTCCCCGAAAATCTGATCGAGTCCGAGCTGTTTGGTCACCAACGTGGTTCCTTTACGGGGGCGATCGAAGACCGCCCGGGTAAATTTGTGTTGGCTAATGGAGGAACGCTTTTTCTGGATGAGATTGCGGAACTGCCACTGATCAGTCAGTCCAAGCTGTTGCGCGCCATTCAGGAGAGGATGGTGCAACCGATCGGTGGGCGGCGAGAAGTGCTGGTCGACGTGCGGATTGTGGTGGCCACGAATCGTGATTTGGGCGCCGAGGTTGAGGCCGGAAACTTTCGGCAAGACCTGTTTTACCGCTTGAATGTTATCCATTTTGAGGTCCCGCCACTGCGTGACAGGTCTGAGGATATCATTCCGCTGGCCGAGCTTTTTGTTGAGCAGTTCTGCCACCAGATGAAAAGACCCCTTAAGGTTCTGGCGCCTGAGGTCCGAGTCCTCTTGCAAAACCATCCCCTGCCGGGAAATGTGCGACAGCTCAAACACGCTATCGAGCGTGCTGTTGCATTAGGTCAGGGAGAGTTACTGCTGCCAAATGATTTGCCCGCCGACCTGCTTGGACAGGAGCAGATTGCGACAGTGGGACTTCATTTTGCCTATAATCCGGAAGAATGCCTGGAGCAGATTATGGGCCGTCATGAGCGTGAAATCCTGCAACAGGCTCTTCGGGCCCATCAGGGGCGCAAGAATGAGACCGCCGCCTCACTCGGCATCTCACGCAAAAGTCTTTGGGAAAAATTGCAGCGTCACGCCCTCGACGCCGCATCTGTTACCGGTTCGTAACGACCGTTTCGTGATTTTGTGGCGAAACGGTAACCGTTCCGCAATTCTTGCAATTCTTCAATCGAAATGCCTGTTTGTCCCCCACAGTTTGAACATTGGCGAATCGCAAGTCCCTGAGAATATATGACTATTTGCGTTGGCGTTGAAGTTGGCATACTTTTCGAATGGTGAGAACCAGCCGTCCTCGCACCCTGCGCGGGTCGCACAGTCAGCAATCGAAAGCGGCCACTGACACACAAAAACCGGCCGCTTGTGGATGCGACAGGATTTCTTCGGAGGTAATGGTATGGATCTCAGTAGACGGAAGTTTCTTAAGGCTTCGGCCGCTGCGACGGCCTTGGCGGCCGCAGGCTTACCCGCAAATGTACTGGCTGACGAGCAGACGACCTATGGCCGGGCTCAGTGCCGTTTCTGCGGAACCGGGTGTACGGTTCAGCCTGGCATCAGGTACGGTCGGGTTGTTGCCATCAAGGGCGATCCCGATAGTCCCATCAACCGGGGTCATCTTTGCCTAAAGGGCTATGCGCTGCCGCAGATCATGTATGCTTCCGATCGTCTGACTTCGCCTCAAGTGCGGCAGAAGGACGGTAGTTATAAAAATGTCAGTTGGGACAGGGCCCTCGATTTAATTGCGGATCGTTTTGCCGAGAGTATTAAGCAACATGGTGTCGACAGTGTTGCCTGGTATGGATCGGGGCAGAACACGACGCAAGAGGCATTTGCCGCTAACAAGCTGTTTAAGGGGATTATCGGTACGGCGAATGTCGAAGGTAATCCACGCCTGTGTATGGCTTCGGCTGTTGGTGGGTATTTGAACACCTTTGGTGCGGATGAACCTGCCGGGGGTTATGACGATTTTGATGCCGCAGATTGTTTTTTTCTGATTGGATCCAATGCTGCCGAAACTCATCCCGTTCTCTTCCAACGTATGATGGACCGCAAGGTCTCTGCGCCAGACCGCGTCAAAATCATTGTTGCTGATCCGCGTTTTACCCAGACTGCCGGATTTGCTGACTTACATTTACAAGTCAAAAGTGGCTACGATATGCATCTGCTCAACGCGCTGGCGTATGTCTTGGTCAGCGAAGGTCACGTTGATCGTAAACACCTTGCCTATGTCAGCTTTCGCAAGGGGCTGAAAACCAAGGGTGATTTTACCGACCTGGATGGTTATATCCAGAGCCTTGAGCCCTATGCTCCGGAAAAAATTGCTGCGCAGATTGGCGTGCCCGCCGAAAAGATCCGGCAGGCCGCGCGTTGGTTCGGGCGTGACAAGCACACCGCTCTCAGCCTCTGGTGCATGGGGATGAATCAGCGTACCCAGGGGGTTCATCTGAACTGCCAGCTGCATAATCTCCATTTGATTACTGGCAAAATCGGTCAGCATGGGTCTGATTCCCTGTCGCTGACGGGGCAGCCGAACGCCTGCGGTGGCACACGTGAACAGGGTGGTTTGACCCATATCCTGCCAGGGCATCGTGCGGTGGCTAATCCCAAACATCGCGCAGAGATGGCCGAAATTTGGGGGGTTCCGCTCAAATGGCTCCCGGTCAAACCGACCGGTGCGGCTGTCAATATGTTTCAGCGCCTCGAGAAAAAAGAAGTTCGCTGTATCTGGATCAATACCACCAACCCAGGTCAGAGTCTGCCGAATGTGGATCGCTACCGCAAGGCGATGGCAGAGGGATTCACAGTCGTCAGTGATGTTTATCCAACCCGGACCACTGAACTGGCAACGGTTATTCTCCCTTCGGCCATGTGGGTTGAGCGCGAAGGGATTATGGGCCAGACCGACCGACGTTCACAATTCACTCCGGCGCTGGTAACCCCACCCAAAGGGTGCCGGACCGATTTCTGGCAGATTCAGCAGATTGCCAGCCGGATTGCAGAACGGCTCGGTAAGAAAACTGCGTATCGCCACCTCGATCCCGTGACCGGCTCAGTCCAAAAGACCGAAGTGGTTTACGGGCTTGGGTTCCAGACAGAGGAAGAAGCCTGGACAGAGTACCGCTTGGCGACTCGGCATCAGGACGTGGATCTCTGGGGCGCAACTTATGAGAAACTGAAGGCCCATGCGGGTGGGGTTCAGTGGCCCTGTCCGAGTACCGACTTCGATAATCGCGGCAGTGCTAAGCGTTTTATCTCTGCAGACTACGCGCAGCAGACCGGCGGTGCGACCAAGCGGAATTACAAAACCGGTTATGTGACCCTTTATGATCAGCATCTTGAAGAGAAGAAGTTGGACGGTCCGATCAATTATTATGGTGCTCATCCTTTCCATAAGGATTCCGTTGGTAAGGCCACAATTCGGGTGCTGGGTGCGATGACCGATTTTGAAATGCCCGACGCAGAGTATCCGATGGTGCTGAATACCGGTCGGACCATCGAACACTGGCATACCGGCAGCATGACCATGCGTGTGCCGC
>JBDNGT010000088.1:0-6477 GCA_041689145.1 Geopsychrobacter sp.
CCGCAGGTGGTGAGCGGCTTTTTTACTCGGCATTGTGCGGATCAATAGCCCTTGACCATCCCACCATCGACCATCAGAGTGCTGCCGGTGACGTAGGAGCTGGCTCCGGAAGCGAGGAAGCAGACCACCTTAGCGAATTCTTCGGGGTCGCCGTAGCGCTTGAGCGGGATATTCCCCAGTGATTCTTGAACCACCTGCTCCTTACTGATCCCGCGCTTGTCGGCCTTGAGTTGATCGAGGTAGGCGGTGCGGTCGGTGGCGATCCGCCCCGGAGCCACGGTGTTGACCAGGATGTTGTAGGGCGCTAATTCGTCAGCCAGGCTTTTGGCCAGGCCGAGAATCCCCATGCGGAAGGCGTTGGAGAGGATCAGACCGGGGATCGGCTGCTTGATCGAGGAGGAGGTGACGTTGATAATTCGCCCGCTCTGCCGTTTCAGATCGGGCAGTACCGCGCGGATCAGCCGCACATAACTGAGCAGGTTCAGCTCGAAGGCGGTCTGCCAGGCGTCGTCGTCGAGTTGTTCGAAGCCGCCACCGGGGGGGCCACCGGCATTGTTGATGAGGATGTCGATCGATCCGAGGCGCTCGCGGGTGGCTTCGGCCAGAGCTGCGATGTCGCTTGTCTTGGTGATATCGCAAGGCTGACACTCGACTTTTCCCAGCGCCTCGGCCAGCAGTTCCTGGCGGGTGGCTTCAAGTTGTTCTGCATTGCGGCTGGTAAGCATGACGTGGCATCCTTCACGGGAGATCTGGGCGGCAATCGCTCTGCCGAGTCCCTTGCTTGAAGCCACCACCAAAGCCACCTTGTTCTGTAATTGCAAGTCCATATTATGAATCCTTTTTGTTCTGGGTAAGAGAGCAGTTGTTCTGGCTAGGTCGGTCTGACTGTGAGTTCAACCGGCCAGCTTGAGGTCCTTGACCGGATTTGTCAGGCGGGGAAAACCGTCGATGCGTGCTTCGACCAGATCGCCATCGCGGAGGACCACAGCGCCAGGCGTTCCGGTGGAGATGATATCGCCCGGCAGCAAAGTCATGACCCGGGAATGGAAGGCGATCAGGAAATCCGGACGGAAGGTCATATTCGCCACGATATTGCGCCGATGCAGCTGACCGTTAATGTAGGTCGCTACTTGCAAGGCCAAGGGATCATCGATCTCGTCCGGAGTGAGCAGGTGCGGGCCGAAACTGAAGAAGCTGTCGAAACTCTTGGAGAGGGTCAGATTACGTGGGTTTCGCTGCAGGATATCCTCGGCAGTCATGTCGATGATCGGCACAAAACCGGCCACCATCTCGTAAGCCTTCTCCTGTGGGACATCCTTGCAGCGCTGACCGATGACGATGCCGAGTTCGGCTTCACCGGTTGTCCGCTCGGACTGCAGCGGAACCCGGACCGTCTCGCCTAGGCCGATGATGGTGGTATCGGGCTTCATGAAGCTGGCCGGCTCAGCGCTGGGAGCCGACTCGTTGAGATCCTTCGCGTGCTCGGCGTAGTTCAGACCGATCCCCCAGATCTTGCGCGGAAAGCGATAAGGTGGGGCAATGTCGGTGTCGAGTGGCAATCGCATGACGCGCAGGCGTTCTAATTCCGCCTCCCCGGACTGGCGATACCAGCTGTTGAGCATTTCGAGCTGACCGGAGGTGATCAAGGTGAACAGTTCGGTCGGCCATGAACTGCCGCTGACACGGTTGAGTTCCTCGAGGGTGACTAGTCCGCTGGCGGTAACGATGGCCGCAGTCTCTCGACCCTGGTGCTTGATGGTTGCCAGGCGCATAGCTTACCTCTCGGTGCTCGGTTGAGCGACAAACATATAGGGATCGAGGCGTTGGGTAAGGTCGCACCCGGGGAGAAGTTCCGCCAGCAGTTCGCTAAGTTGCGCTGCGGCAGTCGGATTAAGCGGAGCACCCGGATGGCGGACGCTGCCGTCAGCGATCAGTCCGCGGCGGCGAAAAATCTCCTTGCGCACCGCGATCCCCGGCTGCTGCTCAAAAGCGATCAGTGGCAGAAAGTAGCGGTAGATGGCCGCTGCGGTTAGTGGATGTTGTTCGCGCATAGCCTGAACCATTGCCTGCAGCACTTCGGGAAAGGCGAATCCGGTCATGAACCCGCTGCTCCCGCTACGCAGATCGAACAAGCCATAAAGGGCACCCAACCCGGTAAGAACCGGGACGCTGCACTCGGTCATGCCCTGCAGCAGAGCCTGTACGCGCGGCGGGGTCGGGACTCCCTCCTCTTTGAAGCAGGCGACCTGTGGCAGTTCCCGGACCAGTCGCAGCAACAAGGGAATCGACATGTGGACCTGGGTGGAGGCCGGATGATCCTGCACGACCATCGGGATTAAAAGCCCATCGGCGATTCGCCGGAAATATTCGAACACCCGCTCTTCATTGGGCATCGGTTCCAGTGACGGGGTGACCATAACCCCTGAAGCGCCGAGATCTGCGGCCATCTGGCAGAGTCCGCGTGTCGCTAAGGTGCCCTTATGGCTGGTGCCGACGATGATCGGGATTCTCCCTGCGGCGGCAGTCACGGCCGTTCTGATCAGTTGCTCGCGCTCGGCATCGAGAAGTCGGTTTGATTCCCCGAGCACGCCGAGGACAGTCACCCCGTCGACGCCGATCTCGACCATAAATCGGATCAGCCGATCGAAGGACTCAAGGTCGGGTCGTTCCTGGGCGTGGAAGGGTGTCACCAGAAGCGGGTAGACGCCCTGGAAGGTTGGAGTTGGTTCCATTGATTTCTCCTTAGTCTGATTTCTCACGTCGCCGGCTGTTTCGAGGGTTCAGGTCGCATCCGTTCGCGCGCCGCAGCACGGCGCGGCCACTGCTTGACCAGCACGGCCATGAACAGGATGAAGCCGACCAGGTCGATCCAGCCTTCCGGCCAGAACAGGCCGAACGCCGCACCGAACAACAACAGAACCTCGAACCAGGTCGCGTGATCGAACAGGTAGCGGTCCAGACAGGCGGCGAAGGCGATCAGGCCAATCAGGGTGCTGATCATGGTCAGCACGACTTCACCTGGTGGGCCGTTCATCAGTAAGGGTCGGTAGGCCATGATAATCGGGATAATGTAGAGGCCCTTGGCCAGCTTCCAAGATGTGAAGGCGGTCCGCATCGGGTTAGCCCCTGCGATTCCGGCGGCGGCAAAACTGGCGAGACTGACCGGTGGTGTTACATTCGAGTCCTGAGAATACCAGAACACGATCATATGCGCGACAACCAGCGGCACGCCGAGGTCCTGAAGGGCCGGTCCGGCCAGAATCACCAGCACGATATAGGAGGCGGTGACCGGTAGGCCCATGCCGAGCACCAGTGAGGCTGCGCCGATCAACAGAATAGCAAAGACCTTGATCCCCATGGAAAGCTCGATGATCAAGTGGCTGAATTGCAGACCGAGGCCGGTCAGTCCGACCATGCCGACAATGATGCCGGCTGCGGCGCAGGCCACGGAGACCATGACAGCATTCCTGGCACCGAGCTCCAGGGTATCCAGGAGCTGACGGAAATTCATGCGGCTCTTCTTGCGCACAAAACTGGCCGCATAGGTGCTGATTACGGCCAAAAAACCGGCCTTCATCGGCGAAACATGGGACATCAAGGCAGTCACCAGCACCACTATGGGGAAGAGGAAATGCAGGTTTTCCTTGATCACAACCCAAGCCTTGGGCAGCTGATCTTTTGGCTGCCCCTTGAGTCCTAGCTTCTGGGCCTCAAAGTGGACGAACATCAATACGGTGATGTAGTACATGATGGCCGGGACTGCCGCGATCTTGACGATTTCCATGTAGCTGGTATTGGTGAACTCCGCAATCAGGAAAGCACCAGCTCCCATGATCGGTGGCATCAGCTGTCCCCCTGTACTGGCCGCAGCTTCAATGGCACCCGCTACATGGGGCGGATAGCCGAGTCGTTTCATCATCGGGATGGTGAAAGACCCGGTTGCCGCCACGTTTCCGACCGCAGACCCCGAGACCGAGCCCATGAAGCCGCTGGCGATCACCGCCGTCTTGGCTGCACCGCCGCTGAAGCGTCCGGTCAGGGCGTGAGCCAGATCTATGAAGAAGTTACCGCCGCCGGTCCCCTCGAGGAAAGCGCCGAACAGTATGAAGATAAAAACGAAGGTCGCGGCCACACCGAGCGGGATCCCGAAGACCCCCTCAGTGGTCAACCAGAGGGTGGTGGCCATGCGCTCGATGCTGTAGCCCTTGTGAATGATCAGGTTGGGCATGTAGGGGCCGAAGTAGGCGTAGAGCAGGAATACCAGGCAGATGCCGGCCATGATGTTGCCGATCACCCGTCGGCAGGCCTCTATGACCAGGCAAACACCGACCACACCGACGGCGACGTCGCCGGGCAACCAATCCCCTTGACGCGCAAAGATCGCGTTCATGTTGAAAATGAGATAGAGGATGGTCCCGAGGGATATCGCCACCAAGGCCAGATCGAGGACCAGCCAGATGCTGAACTTGTCCTTACGGGCTCCCTTGAACGGCGGGTGAAGCAGGAAGGTCAGGCAGAGGATCGCGCCGAGGTGCACCGAACGCTGTAGCAGAGCGGTCATCGCCGTGAGGCCGGCGGTATAGAGTTGGAAGAGACTCAGGCCGACCGCAACCACAAAGACGACCTTTGCGATGATCGCCACCAGCTGCCGGTTCTGGTCCTCCGGGATTCCAGCATGGGGCTCCAGGGTGACCTTAATTGGCTGTGGACTGGGTATTTCTGACATTGCCTGCTCCTGATTGGGGTGTTGCGCCATGCGGCACCAGACGGCGCCAGATGCTGTAATACCGTCGGATCGGCCGGGCACTCACCAGTACCGCGCTGCCGGCAGCCAGCGCGGACAGGTTGGTTTTTGTGTTGCGCCAGAGGATGGTGTGATCGACTCCGGCACTGCCGATGCGCAGCACGAACTCGCCGAGCGGGTAATGCATACCTTTGATCGTCTGCAGCCCATCATGACCGCTCCAATGACCCCGTCCCGGCAGATCGCCCATGCCGGCGCCGACCATGACGAATCGTTCCTCTTCGACGAAAATCTGGCCTGTGCGGTCCACGCTATGAACCTCCCAGATCGGTTCCCGGTCCACAGAATGGACGTAATTCAGGGTGAAGCCTTCCCCGAATTCCAAAGGTGCGACCAGTAGAGGGGGCCCTCCGGCGACCGGTTCAATCTTTAATTCCAGACCGGCCGGTGCCGTCAGGTACCAACTGCCGACCAGCAGGGCGAAGAGGATCAATAATATTTTGAGTCGGGCCATAGCAAAAGGCATTCGGGTCATGAAGAAGACATGGCCCCCATTCGGGGGCCATGCTTATAGAGAGCTGATCAGGGCCTCAGGTTGGCCGGCACGGAGACACCCTTCTCTTCGATGGCGCGGATAGCGCCGGGGTGGAGGGGGATGGGCGTCTTTCCAACAGCGTTCTCGGGCGTAGTATACTTGGCAAAGGGGTGGATCTGGCGCAGGAAGGCGTTGTTTTCGAACAGCGTCTTGGTGAGTTTGTAGACCAGATCTTCAGGCAGTTTTTTCTGGACGATGATCACGTTCCACACACTGATGGTCGGTACCGACTTATCGACCCCCTTGTAGGTACCGGCATCCAGGTCCCAGCTGGCATAGAAGCCGTATTTATCGGTGACCTGTTTTTGTTGCTCGGGGGTGAAGGCGACGATCTCGATGTCGTGAGTTGTCGCCAGATCCATGATCGAGCTAGTGCCTGGTGCGACAACCCAAAAACCGGCATCGATGGTACCGTCCTTGAGGGCATTGGCGGTCTCGTTAAAAGAGAGGCGTCTGACGTCAAAACTGTTGGTGTCGATGCCTATCGACTTAAGCACCAGATCGGACATAAAGGCGGTGCCGCTACCAGGCGCACCGAGGCTGATCTTTTTGCCGGCAAAATCGGTGACGTTCTTAATCCCCGAGCCTTTCATGGTAACCAGTTGCAGTACGTTTGGATACATGCTGGCCATTGCCAACACCTTCTGCGGCGTGCCGTCAAACTTGCCTTCGCCCCGGTAGGCCTGGTAGGCGACGTCGCCCATGATCATGCCGACGACGGTCTCGCCGCGGTCGGCCAGCCTAACATTCTCGACACTGGCGCCAGTGACTTCCGCCACCACCTTGGCCCCTTTGATATTCTCGGTCCAGACCTCGGCAAGCCCGCCGCCGTAGGGATAGTAGACGCCGCCGGTGCCGCCGGTGCCGATGGAGAGGAAGGTGGTCTTGGCTACTACGGTAACCGGCAGGCACAGGGCCATGCAAATAATGATGAGGGTTGTCAGTAAGCGGTTCATTCTATAGTACCTCCTTGTAGTGTGATTCATAGACTCAGGGTCTTGACCAGCAGGGTCACTTCGCCAGCCTTTTCAGCCATGCCCTGGATAGGGTAGCTGAAGGATGCTTCTTCGCCGGGGTTGATCACAGGCGGCTTGCCTTTGCGCGGCAACAGACCGCCAACGGCCTTACCGTTGTCGAG
>JBDNGT010000089.1:0-23175 GCA_041689145.1 Geopsychrobacter sp.
GGCTAAGTCCTTGTTTTCGTTCTGGAGCCGCCCATCGGAGTCGAACCGACGACCTACGCATTACGAGTGCGTTGCTCTACCAACTGAGCTAGGGCGGCAAATTACGTCTGCAGTTTTTAGCGCAAATGACACCCTTAGTCAATCATTTCTACCAGTTTGTCGATTCAGGCACCGCGTTTGAGTTGTGCGGTAACTTTGGCAACATGTTCCCCCTGGAAGCGCGCAATCGCCAGTTCGTTCTCGCTCGGCATGCGCGAACCGTCTGTGCTGGCCAGGGTGGTGGCGCCATAGGGGGTGCCCCCCGAGACTTCATCCATCACCATCAGGCGCGGTTCGCTATAGGGGACGCCGACCAGGATCATGCCGTGGTGCAAGAGGCTGGTATGGAAGCTGGTGATGGTGGTCTCCTGGCCGCCGTGCTGGGTGGCGGTGGAGGCGAAGACGCTGCCGACCTTGTTGACCAGGGCGCCCTTCATCCACAGGCTGCCGGTCTGGTCGATGAAGTTGCGCATCTGTGCCGTCATGTTGCCGAAGCGGGTCGGGGTGCCGAAGATGATGCCGTCGGCTTCGGCCAGCTGATCCGGGGTGGCGAAGGGGATATGTGCGAAGCTGGCACGGGCGGCGGTCGCGCCGCTTTTTTCGAGCGCTTCGGCCGACATCAACTCGGGGACTTGGAACAGGCTGACGTCAACGTCTTTAACTTGGCGGGCCCCTTCGGCGATGACTTCGGCCATTTGGTAGACATGCGAATACATGCTGTAGAATACGACTTGGATCTTTGTCATGGTTTACTCCTTTTTGGCAATCAGTCCGTCGAGCGATAGCGCCCCGCCGCCTTTGATCAACAAAACGATGGCGATCCCTAGAGCGAGCAGGTGATATTCGAATCCTTCACCTGACTGTTTCCCCGACCAGTTCATGAAGAAGCCATTCTGCCAATGGACCATGAGGATGGCGCCGCTCATGACCATGGCGACTCCCAGTGCCCCGAGGCGGGTCGCAAAGCCGAGAATCAGACCGAGAGTACCGAGGGATTCGGCCAGAATGACCAGGACTGCGACGATTGCCGGCAGCCCCATCTGGGTGGTGAAAAAGTCGAATGTTCCGGCAAAACCGTAACCGCCGAACAGACCGAGGGTTTTTTGCAGACCGTGGGGCAGGATCACCAGACCCAGAGTGAGGCGCAGTAATAGAGATGCCAGGTCGTTGTCCGTGCTGAGAAATTTTTTGATCATGGTCCGACTCCTTTTCTTCTGGATGATTATTCATGGAACGCATCTGGAGAGAATGGTTCAGTCCTCCAGTCCCAGTTTGCGGCATAGGCACCGCAGTTCTTCCTGCTCCTGCCCGCTGAGAGCCGCCATTCTAGCGGTAATAATTTTCACCTGCTGCGGCATGATGCGCGCGATCAACGCCTGCCCGGTCTCGGTCAGGGCGACACTGTAGTAGCGGCGGTCCTCAGGCATTTTACGTCGTTGAACCAGGCCGCGTTTTTCGAGGTTGTCGATCACGGTGGTGACATTGCCGCCGGTCTTCAGCAGTTTCTTGCCGATATCGCGCTGACAGAGCGGACCGAGGTGATAGAGCGCCTCAAGGGTGCCGAACTGGCCGACGCTCAGGTTGTCCGCTGCCAGCTGGCGGCAGGTGTCGCTGGTGACGGTTTCACTGCAGCGCAGCAGGTTGATGTAGGCGTTGAGTGCGCGTTGCTCGTTCTGGTCGCCCGGATAATGGGTCGGCATATTTAACTCCATATTGAATAATTCGATATTAAACTATCACCGAAAAGGTTCAGTGTCAAGGGGATGAAGCGCGGGGGGGGATTATCGGGCTAGATCGACAAATCGAGAGACAAGTCGAGGGGCAATTCGGTTTTTCTGACGACCGTCTTCATGGCGAACGAGGACTGAACGCGCAGCACGCCCGGCAGGCCGGTCAGGCGGTTATGGATGCGCATGTAATCGTCATTGTTGCGAACGATCACGCGCAGCAGATAATCGGTGTCGCCCGACATCAGGTAGCACTCCATCACATCCTTGACCTTGACGATCTTCTTTTCGAAGGCCAGCAGCTTTTCCAGTTGCTGCCCCTCAAGGGAGACCCGCACGAATACCGTGCCCGGTTTGCCGATCGCGGTCTGGTTGATCAGCATCACATAGCGGTCGATGACCTGATTCTGTTCGAGCAGCCGCACGCGGCGCAGGCAGGCCGATTCCGAGAGTCCGACCTTCTCCGCCAACTGGACGTTGCTGAGGCGGCCATCCTTCTGCAGCTCAGATAGAATACGTTGATCTATTGTGTCGATAGACGATGTCGGCATGATCCAGCTCAATATTGATGATTTATGAAATTATCTGCCAATAAGTTAACCCTATGTGCCGAGGTTCACAAGTAAATTTTCCTCTGCCTCTGATATGCTTATCACAAATATACCCCTCTGCAATCTGGTCCGGAGTGGTCGTTAGCAGGACACTGATTCTCAACATCTAAGGAGCCTAAAGATGATCGTCGGAATTTTAAAGGAGATTAAAACCGAAGAGAACCGGGTCTGCATGACCCCGGCCGGGGTTGAAGTGATGGTGCATAATGGACATCAGGTGCTGGTTGAAACCTGCGCCGGGGTTGTCAGCGGATTTTCTGATACCGATTATCTGCACGCCGGGGCCAAGATCGCGCCGAGCAAAATGGAGGTTTTCGCCCAGGCTGAGATGCTGATGCATGTCAAGGAACCCCAGCCGAGCGAATATCCCCTGATTCGCCCCGGCCAGATTTTCTTCACCTATTTTCATTTTGCCGCCTGCGAGTCGTTGACGAGGGCGATGCTCGAGCGCAAGGCGGTCTGTATTGCCTACGAAACAATTACCAATCCCGATGGCAGCCTGCCTCTCTTGACCCCGATGAGCGAGGTCGCAGGAAGAATGGCCGCTCAGGAGGGGGCCAAGTATCTGGAGCGCTCGCAGGGCGGACGCGGCATCCTGATGGGCGGTGTGCCGGGGGTCGCGCCGGCGACGGTGTTGGTTCTGGGTGGCGGGGTGGTCGGGACACATGCTGCGCAGATGGCTTGTGGGCTAGGGGCCAAGGTCTATCTGCTCGATATGAACCTTAATCGTCTGCGCTACCTTTCGGAGATCATGCCGAAGAACTGTTTTCCGATGATGTCATCCCCGGCGACGGTCCGTGAACTGGTGCAGGAGGCCGATGTCGTGATCGGGGCTGTGCTGCTGCATGGCGCTAAGGCACCAAAGCTGGTGACCCGCGCGATGCTGAAAACCATGAAACCTGGCGCGGTGATGGTCGATGTCGCCATCGATCAGGGGGGCTGTTTTGAAACTTCAAAAGCGACGACGCATACCGAACCGACTTTTGAGGTCGATGGGATCGTCCATTATTGCGTCGCCAATATGCCAGGGGCAGTTCCCCTGACTTCGACCATGGCGCTGACCAATGCGACCTTCCCCTATGCGCTGACGATCGCCAATCAGGGCTGGAAGTCTGTCGCGCGGAATCATGCGGGAATCAGAGAAGGGTTCAATCTGGTCGATGGCAAGGTTTGCTACAAGGGGGTGGCCGAAGCCTTCGGTCTGGATTATGTGCCGGTCGCTGAATTGTTCAAAATCGCGCCATGATTTTACCCTAAGACTCACAAAAAAATCCCTGGAGCAGAATCTTGCTCCGGGGATTTTTGTTTGTGGTCTGTCGTTGAGATTTAGGGGTTATTTCGGTCTGACCCCCAGAATATGGCAGATCGCATAGGCGAGGTCGGCGCGGTTCAGGGTGTAAAAATGGAAGGCGTCGACCCCATGGGCGTAGAGGGCACGACAACTCTCGGCGGTGACCGTTGCGGCCACCAGGTTGCGGGTTTCCGGCTCGTCGTCCAGGCCGATAAACAGTTCTGCCATCCAGGCGGGAACCGAGGCACCGCAGGCCGCGGCGAATTCCTTGACCCTTTCAAAGTTGGTCACGGGCAAAATACCGGGCACAATCGGGACATTGATGCCAGCTGCACGCACCCGGTCGCGGAAGCGTAAAAAGGCGCCGGTATCGAAGAAAAACTGGGTGATGGCGCGCGTGGCACCGGCATCGATCTTACGTTTCAGGTTATCGAGGTCTGATTCTTTAGAGGCTGCTTCGGGGTGTCCTTCTGGATAAGCGGCGACGCTGATTTCAAAATCGGCGACCCTTTTCAAGCCCGTGACCAGATCGGAGGCATAGGCGTAGCCACCGGGGTAAGGCCGGTAGTTGTTATCTCCTTCGGCTGGATCTCCGCGCAGGGCGACGATGTGGCGCACCCCTTCATCCCAGTATTGCCGGGCGATATCATCAATTTCACCACAGCTGGCATCGACACAGGTCAGGTGCGCTGCCGGCTCCAGGCTGGTCTCCCGGCGCAGGCGTGAAACCGTGGCATGGGTCCGCTCACGCGTGGTGCCGCCGGCCCCGTAGGTTACTGAAACATAGTTGGGCTGCAAGGGTTCGAGACGTTTGATGGCGCGCCAGAGGGATTCTTCGGCTTTTTCGGTTTTCGGTGGGAAAAACTCAAAAGAGACTTCAACGTTCTGTGGCAGTGGAGAGGCTACGGTCAGATTGATCTCCTGAGTGAACGGTGTTTTTTTGTTCATTCGCAATTCCATTGGTTTGTCGTTGAGCCCGAGCGGGGTGTTGCCCGAGCGGAGCTGTTTAAAAAGCTAAAGTTAACATCTACAACGCTTCTGCTTCCACTAATTATTTAATGCTGTGCAGCGACTGTACTATTTATGTCACTGGTGCGGGTTTTTACCCCGTTTCTGTTGGTCCCACTGCTTCATTGGATATCTGTAGGGTTGGTTCCAGGTGGGGAAGAGGCGTGCCTGTCATTTCGCGGCGAATAAAATTATTGTCCTTGAGTCAGGACTGTCTGCTATGCTCAAAAAAAAATCTGGTTTTAATGATTCCCCCTGATTGGAGGTTTGTTGATGTCATGTCCCTACCCTGCATTTACCCCCCCTGATTTTTCGCGTAAAGAACTCCTGAACGTGCCGATGGTAAGAACTGAGGTCGTCCGTGCCGATGGCGTGGTGCCGGAGAATTTTCACGGTACCTCGAACCATCCCGAATATGTCCATCTTGGCGACGGTCGCTGGGCGCTCGTCCCTGAGAGTCGAATGGACTCGGTGCTGGTGCTGCGCGGTGAAGATTTGGATGTCGTCGAGGCGCGTCGGGTCAAAAAGGGCGACCAGATCGTGGTCGGTCGCACTGAAAATGGCGAAGAGGGGATCTTCGTGCATATCGACGGTTTTCACCAGGCGAGTGAGGCCGCAGCCGAAAAATTTACCTTCCGTACGCGCGGTACGCGTGAAACGCCATTTTCGCGCAGCTATGACGATCTTTATCAAGTCTTACGCCATGACCGCGACCATGGGCACATTGTCTGGGTGCTCGGTCCGGCGGTGGCCTTCGACAAGGACAGTCGCGATGCCATGCAGGGGCTGATCGAAAACGGTTATTGTCACGGTCTGCTGGCGGGGAACGCGTTGGCGACCCACGACCTGGAGGCGGCGCTTTTCCGGACCGGACTCGGGCAGGATATTTACACCCAACATCTGCAACCGCTGGGGCACTACAACCATCTCGATCTGATCAACAAGGTGCGGCGCGCAGGTTCGATCAGCCAGGCGATTGAGGACCTGCAACTCAAAGACGGTATCATCTATGCCTGTGAGAAACAGAAGGTCCCCTATGTCCTGGCCGGCTCGATCCGTGACGACGGTCCGCTGCCCGAGGTGATCCCGAATGTTTATGATGCTCAGGACGCGATGCGTGTGCATGCGCGTAAGGCGACAACCGTGATCGCACTCGCCACCCAGCTACATTCGATCGCCTTCGGCAATATGGTGCCGAGCTACCGCGAAATGGCCGACGGTGAAGTGCGGCCGGTCTATTTCTATATTGTCGATATGTCGGAGTTCTCAGCCGATAAACTGGCCAACCGTGGTTCGGCGCAAGCGGTGGCGATTTTGACCAACGCGCAGGATTTCATGACGAACCTGTGGAATAATCTGAAGGCGTGAGGCGTGAGGCGTGAGGCGTGAGGCGTGAGGCGTGAGGCGTGAGGCGTAATATTGTGAAACAGAAAACTGTCCGTATTATCGGTATTCCGATCGATCTGGGCCAAAATCAGCGCGGCGTCGACATGGGTCCGGCGGCGGTACGTTACGCTGGGCTGGCCGCGCGGCTCAAGCGGATCGGTTATCAGGTGCAGGATGCCGGCAATATTATGGTGCCGGTGCGCGACGCCATCGATCGCAGCGAGCGGGGATTCATCCCGGCGATCGCCCAGGTCTGCAATGCGACCTATCGGGCGGCCAGCCAGGCGGTCAGCGAGGGGGTGATCCCGATATTTCTCGGCGGTGATCACTCGGTGGCGATCGGTACCATCGGCGGGGTGACGGCGAACGGTCCCTGCGGGCTGATCTGGGTTGATGCCCACGGTGATTTCAATACCCTCGAAAGTTCAGCTTCGGGCAATGTCCACGGCATGCCGCTGGCAGCCCTGCTCGGTGAAGGGGCTCCAGAGTTGCTCAGCGTCGGGCGCGGCGCCGCCAAGCTGTTAGCGGAAAACGTCGTGGTGATCGGTCTGCGCGATCTCGATGCCGTTGAAAAAGAGCGTTTGAAACAGAGTGGGATGCTGCTCTTCACCATGCGTGATATTGATGAGCAGGGGATGGGGCAGGTGGCCCGCGCGGCCTTGAAACAACTCGAACATTGTCAAAATATCCACGTCAGCCTCGACGTCGATGCCCTCGACCCCCATGAAGCGCCCGGGGTAGGTACGCCGGTGCCCGGCGGCCTGAGTTATCGTGAGGCTCAACTGTTGATGGAGATCATCGCCGACAGCCAGCGACTTTCATCCCTCGATATCGTCGAAATTAACCCGATCCTCGATCAGCGCAACCGCACTGCCGAGGTTGCCGTAGAGTTGGCCGCCTCGCTCCTCGGTAAGAGTATTCTTTAGATCGTAAATAGAGTTAGAAAACTTCCACAGGTTTCATCCCTCTTCGCTGGCCCCTGCCACTTATTTTGCTGGCTCCGGCGGGCCAGGATAGGCACCTATGGCTTCTGGAGATTTTTATGCAACTTCCCGCCCCTCTGATTGCAGGCAGGCTGCTACGGCGTTATAAGCGTTTTTTCGCTGATGTCACACTGGCGGATGGTACAGTTGTCACTGCACATACACCGAATACCGGCAGTATGCTGCAATGTGCCGTTCCTGGTCACGCCGTCTTGATCTCTGCCACCGACGATCCCAAACGCAAACTCAAATATACCCTTGAGCTGATTCAGGTAAATGGTAGGTGGGTCGACACCCACACCCAGCGGACCAACCGGATTGTCGAAGAGGCCCTGGTCAATGGCTGGGTCACGGAGTTCGCCGGCTATCGAGTGCAGCGCGAATATCGTTTTGGTGATAGTCGAATCGATTTTTATCTGGAAAAAGCGGGTCAAAAGGTGTTGCTTGAGGTCAAGAACGTCACCCTCTGTGCTGATCGCGTTGCCCGTTTTCCCGATGCCGTAACGATCCGTGGTCAGAAGCATCTGCTTGAGTTACAAGAGGCGCTGCGTCAGGGTTACCACAGCGCGATTTTCTTTCTGGTGCAGCGCAGTGAGGCGACCAGTTTCTCCCCGGCAGACGACATCGATCCTGAATATGGGCGGCTGCTGCGTGAGGTGGTCGCTTCAGGTGTCGAACCTCTCGCCTACCTGACTGTGACCAGTCCTGAAGAGAACCGGATTGGAGCGTCGATCCCGGTCCTCCTGGAGTGAGGGGGACTATGCGCGCTGTCGGACTGATCACCGAATACAATCCTTTCCATAACGGCCACCTCTATCATCTGCAGCAGAGCAAAGAGCTTGCGGATGCCGAGGTCAGCATTGCGGTGATGAGTGGCCATTTTCTGCAGCGTGGCGAAGCGGCGCTGTGTGACAAATGGCGGCGCACCGAGATGGCCTTGGCCGCCGGTGTCGATCTGGTGGTTGAGCTCCCCTATATCTTCGCCTGCAACAGTGCGCCGCATTTTGCCTGGGGAGCCGTCGCTTCGCTGAACGCCCTTGGTGTTGAGTCGCTCTGTTTTGGCAGTGAAATCGGGCAGATCGCGCCGCTGCAGCGCAGTGCCGAAATTTTGCTGGCACAGGGGGATAAAATCGAAGCGCAAACGCAGAAACTGCTGCGTCAGGGGGTCGGCTACCCGGCGGCCCGAGCTGAAACTATGCGTGGTTTGTTACCGGAAGCGGTGGCCAGCGAGGCTGGCGAAATTCTGAGCGCGCCGAATAATATTCTTGGGATCGAGTATCTGCGAGCATTGCATCAGCTTGGTTCAGGGATGCAGGTCTATACCGTTCAGCGGCAGGGGGCCGGTTATCACGACCAGGTGGGGAAGGGTTCGATCGCCAGCGCCACCGGTATTCGCCAGATGCTGAAGCAGCATAACGAGGTGGCCGGTTACTTACCGCCTGGTGTGCTGGGTGTTTTACAGAATGTGTTGGAACAGGGGGAGACGCCGGATGCTGATCTTCAGTTGCGCCTGTTGCTGGCGCGGATCCTGCGCGGTCCGGAGAGCCTGGCCGGCCTCTATCAGCTCGAAAAGGGGCAGGAGAATCGTCTTTTTGAGGCTGCCCAACAGGCGACATCTCTGGAAACGCTGATTCAGACCAGCAAGGCGCGCCAGCTGACCCGCACCCGTGTGCAGCGCGTCCTTTGTCATATCCTCAACGACGTTGAACAGGGACTTGCGCAGCAACTGTTAGCGCAGGGACCGCTCTTTTTACACCTGCTCGGCAGCTCAGCGGCGGGCGAGAGGTTCCTCGCCGCAAGTCGCAAAGAGCGCTGTCTGCCGCTGATCGGCAACTATTCGCGGATTCATAACCAGTTGCAGCGGTTCTATGGCCGGAACAGTCCGAGTCTTCAGCTGGCCTTGCATCAATTGCAGCTTGAGCTGAAATGCAGCGCTAATTACGCGCTGTTGCAACCGGGTTTTTCAGCCCGGCGTCAGCGCGACTATTCCGAACCGGTGCGCCGCACCGACTAGTTTTCAGTCATCTGCGGTGGATTCTGAGGGCTGGTTTCGATCAGATCAGGGTAGTCGGGGTCGTCAGCAGGACCTTCTGGTCTACGCCGCATTTAATCAGTGAAGGATCCTGTTCGAGGGCGGTGGAAAAGAAAGTCTCACCCGGCAGGAAGAGCACGACAAACTCAGGGGTCGGCTGGAACTGTTCCCAGTAGTTTTTCGCCGCTAATTTACCGAGATGGTCGCGGACCTGACGGGCATGATCCGCGAGGTGGCGACGCTGTTCGACCTCGTCATTTGTCTCGAGCGATTCAAGGTAGGCGGCCAGCGGAGCCTTGGCGTCGACCACAATGTTGCGTCCGTTGGGCAGACGGATAACCATGTCGGGGCGCAGGCGACCATTTTCGGTCTCGACCGATTTCTGTTCTTCAAAATCGCAATGGTTCAGCATCCCAGCCATCTCGACCAGGCGCCTTGACTGCATCTCACCCCAGCGTCAGCGTACCGAGGGTGTCCGCAGGGCCTTGACCAGGTTGCCGGTTTCACGGTCAAGGTTACGTTGGCTTTCCATCAAGGTTTTCAGTTGTTCGTCGAGCCTGGCGTAGGCCCCGCTACGCGCCTGCTCGAGCTCGCCGATGCGCGAGTCGACCTTGGTCAAAGCTTCGTGTAAGGGTTTGACCAGTTGGTCGATGGCCTGTTGGCGGTTGGTAAGATCGCCCTCGGCCTCGAGTCTGGCACGGTATTCAATCGCCGACTTTTCATGGTCACGTGCCCGGTTCCGACTCAGAAATAGCCCCATCCCCAGTCCGAGCAACCCACTCAGCAACGCGGTAATGAAAAGCAGCATCAATGGCGATATTTCTGTCACAGTAGATTCCTACCCGGTTGTTTTTGCAGGGGAAATATCGGTGATAAGATAACAGAAGAGGATAGGTCCCTGTAATGTCGGTTTTTCTGACAGTTTAGTCTTGCCGGCAATTAGGGTCTTGCTAAGCGTTCGGCTTGCAGGTTGCCTGTTCGCTATTGTGGTTTATAATCAGAAGGCGACTGAAAAGAGAGGCTTATGGATGGGGCAGTCCTTCAGCTTCACCCAGAGATCGGGGCCTTCACGACGATCGGCATGGGGGTTGCTCATCATGATCTCCTTGCTATCTGTTCGGTCAGTTGCGGTTGTGCTAGGATGGAGCATTCACAAATTGAGGGAACGGGACAGCGCCATGAGTCAGAAACATTCTCTGCCATCAGCCTTTAGCAGGGCGCAAAATGAAGCAAAAACGCCACCGCTGTTTAAAGTTTTGATGCACAATGACGATTATACCACCATGGAATTTGTCGTCGAGGTTCTGCGCTCGGTTTTTCATTTGAGTGACTCGGCGGCAGAACGGATCATGTTGGCGATCCACTTTCAGGGAGTCGGCCACTGCGGTATTTATCCCTTTGCGATCGCCGAAACCAAGGTTCAGGAAGTCTGCAATCGGGCACGCAAGGCGGGGTTCCCGTTACGTTGCAGTATTGAGGAGGAGTAACAAAGAGGCGCTATGTTTAATCACGATGTTCAAATAGCCTTTACCCTGGCGGTCAGAGAGGCGCAGCGACGGCGTCATGAATATCTCACCACCGAGCATATCCTTTATGCCCTGCTCTTTGAAGGGAGTGGGCAGCGGATCATCAGCGTCTGCGGTGGTGATGTCGAGAATCTCAAGCGCGAGCTGGAAGAGTTCTTCGACAAGCATCTGGTCTCTCTCCCCGAAGAAGTTGAGGATGATGAGATTCCGCGCCAGACCTTGGCCTTGCAGCGCATGTTGCAACGCACGGTACTGCATATGCAGTCATCCAATCAGGCCGAGGTTGGGGCCGGTGACCTGTTGGCAGCAATCCTCGAAGAGGAGAATAGCCACGCTTGTTATTTTCTCGCCGCGCAGGGAATAGAGAGGGTCGCCCTGCTCGATTATATCTCGCACGGTTCAGCGAACAGCGAGTCTTCGGCTTCGGCTGAAGATCGCCCCTCGGAGCAGCAAACCGATGAGCGGAACAAACCGAAAAAATCCGCCGCCGATCCCCTGAAGGCGTTTACCCATGACCTGGTTGTCCGCGCGCGGGCCGGCAAGATCGACCCTCTGATCGGGCGTGAACAGGAGCTTGAACGGACCCTGCTGGTGCTCTGTCGGCGGCGCAAGAATAATCCGATCTTTGTCGGCGAACCTGGGGTCGGCAAAACCGCCATGGCTGAGGGCCTTGCCCTGCGCGTTGCCAGCGGAGATGTGCCCGATCTCCTGAAGGATAGCGAAATCTTTGCCCTTGACTTGGGTGCGCTGCTGGCCGGAACAAAATTTCGCGGCGACTTTGAAGAGCGGCTCAAGGCGGTGATCAAAGCCCTGCAGAGGCGCGACAATGCGATCCTGTTTATCGATGAGATTCATACCATCGTCGGTGCCGGGGCGACCAGCGGCGGTAGCCTCGACGCTTCGAATATCCTTAAGCCAGTCCTCGGTTCTGGAGAGCTGCGCTGTATCGGCTCGACCACCTATGAAGAGTACCGCAACCTGTTCGACAAGGACCGGGCGCTTTCGCGCCGCTTTCAAAAGATCGATCTGGCCGAACCCTCTGCGGAGGAGAGTCGGGTCATTCTGGAAGGGCTGAAAGGCCAATACGAAGAGCACCATCAGGTGAGCTATACCGCAGAAGCCCTTGATGCCGCGGTCCAGTTGGCGATCAAGCATTTACCGCAGCGCCATCTCCCCGACAAGGCCATTGACGTTATCGATGAAGCGGGCGCACGTCAGCGACTTGCGCAGTTAAACCGTCGACCGATCAAGGTCGACGAGATCGAAAAAGTGGTGGCTTTGATGGCGCGGGTCCCGGTACGCAGCATCAGCGGCTCAGACCGCCAGCAGCTGCGTCATCTTGAGCGTGATTTGAAGAAGGTGGTGTTCGGACAGGATCCCGCAATCGAGAATCTGGTGCGTAGCATCCACCGTTCGCGTGCCGGACTCGGACATCCCGACAAGCCGGTTGGGTCTCTGTTGTTTACCGGTCCGACCGGGGTCGGTAAGACCGAGGTGGCCAAACAGTTGGCGGCGACTCTGGGGATCAAATTTCTGCGTTTCGACATGAGTGAATACATGGAGAAACATTCGGTCGCCCGCTTGATTGGCGCTCCCCCCGGTTATGTCGGTTTTGAGCAGGGGGGACTGTTGACCGAAAATGTCCGCAAACACCCATGGTCTGTGCTGCTGCTCGATGAGATCGAAAAGGCCCATCCCAATCTGTTTAATATTTTGCTGCAGGTCATGGATCATGGCACCCTGACCGATAATAACGGCTTCGAGACCGATTTTCGCAATGTGATTCTGATCATGACCAGCAACATCGGCGGGCGCGAAATGAATCTGGTGCCGATCGGATTTGGTGAGCGCAATGCATCGGCGCCCAAGCATGCCGTGGAAAAGGCCTTCTCCCCCGAGTTCCGGAATCGGTTGGATGCTGTGCTGACTTTTGCATCGCTGGACGAGAAGGTGATCCTGCAGGTCGTTGACAAGTTTGTCAGCGAGCTGGCAGCTCAATTGGCCGAGCGGAATGTCCGCATTAAATTGAGCGCCGTTGCGCGCCGGCACCTGGGTGAGCGGGGCTATGATCCACTTTTTGGCGCCCGACCTTTAGGGCGGCTGGTACAGCAGGAGATCAGTGATCCTCTGGCCAGCGAGATTCTTTTCGGCGCACTGAAAAATGGTGGGGACGTGCAGGTCGGGTGTCGCAACGGCAAGCTTAGCTTCAAATACAGCTGAGGCGCCATTGTCCTGCATCTATCTTTCTGATGAACTCTGGTTCCCGCCAGTGGAAGAGGCTGAGGAGATCGGCCTGTTGGCCATTGGCGGGGATCTTTTACCCCAGAGGTTGTTGCTCGCCTACAGCCTCGGAATCTTCCCCTGGTATAATCCCGGCGAACCGATCCTTTGGTGGTCGCCCGACCCGCGTTGTGTCCTCTTTCCCGCACAGGTTCATATCTCAAGGTCGCTGCGCAAAATTCTGCAGCGCGGCGATTTTCAGGTGACTTTTGATCGGGATTTTACGGCGGTCATCGAGGCTTGCCGTCAGATGCGTACTGAGCAGGGGACCTGGATCACGCCGGAGATGGAGCGTGCCTATGTCGATCTGCATCGACTTGGTTTTGCCCATTCCGTAGAATGCTGGCAACAGGGTCAGTTGGTGGGTGGACTCTATGGCATCAGCCTTGGACGTTGTTTTTTTGGGGAATCGATGTTCAGTCGGGTCGCCAATGCTTCGAAGGTCGCCCTCGTGACACTATGTCGGCAGCTGCAACAGCAAGGATTCCGTCTGATCGATTGTCAGCAGACCAGTGAACACATGCTGACTCTGGGCGCAACCGAGATCTCGCGTGCAACCTTTTGCCATCTGCTGGCGGAAGGGTTGTTAGATGACGGACAGAAGCTCCGGTCTAACTTTCCCCCCTCGCCGCCTGCAGAGAGTTCTCTTACCTTGGGTTCTCACTGAACCAGGTTGTCATCGCGGCGGCTTCGGCCGCCCAGCGGTCATTCAAGCGCTGCTCAAGAAAGGCCTTCAACAGGCTGGAAAAGAGCTGCTCCCCCTCATTGATAGTCCCGATCTTGGTGTAGAAGGCGGCTTCGGCCTCAATTGCCGGATCATCTGTCGGGTCGCTGTCGGGCTTGGTCATCGGCGTGCGAAAGCTGGCGAAGCTGAAGCGCTCCCCCTTCAAGGTCAATTTCCAGTTCTGTTCTTCCCCCAGGCTCAGGTGAAGAGTTGCTTCGGCAATCCGTTTGCCACTCCGCAGCGCAGCACAGACTTCAGCAAAATGGTCTTGCGGACCCGCCACCGAGATTTTCTGTTCCCCCTCTTGGCCACTGCCGAGCAGGAGCAGGCGGTTGTCCAGCCAGGCCTTAAAGGGTTGGCCGCTGAGGAGTGGGCCTTCACAGCAGACCGCATAACCAGAGTCAGAATTCAGACTGCGATAGAGGAGCCATTGCAGAAAATCTTCACCCATCCAACGATTGGTCTCGATCTCTTCGAGAGCGGCATCACTGTTGGCCTGGTTTAAATCCGCCAAACGATTTTGTTGCTCCTCGTTCGCGAGGGATTTCGCACGGGCTATGGGGGTCAGCAGGCGTAAGCGCAGATCCGGGAAGCTCTGGTGAAATAACCCCTGGAAACTGTCAATGCGACCCTGGCTTAAGGAGGTGAACCGCAGCAGGCCGCTCTCGATATTCCAGACGACATCGGACACCGCGGGTACCGGCAGGGTTCGGCTGAAGAGCAGGCTGCTGGCCTGATCGCGAATGGTTTCACGTTCCTGTCTAGGAACCCGGTTGAAGGTCGGGTGCGCCGCGAGAAAGTCGCCGCTGATCCGTGCGACTTCCCGTTTGAGAAGGGCGGCGGGAATTTTACGCCGGTCTTCGCGCAGGGCAAAGCAGATTAACTGTTCGCGCTTTAGGCGCCGCTCTTCGCTGAAGGCTGTCGCGTCGTAGTCGTCCAGTTCAACCCAGCCGCAGCTGTATTCATCTGCGGAGTTCTCGATCGAACGGAAGCGTTCGTTGTGCAGCCGCTCGGTCAAGAGTTGAAAGATCTGATCCTGTGGCAGGGTGCCGATAACTTCGAAGTGGCAGATGCCTGTAGAAGGCGCAAGAAGCCCCATAGTGTTTTATCCTCTCGGGTAGTCTGATTTTGTCCAGAATTAGCGCTGATACTAAAAATGGTGTGGATATCCGTGATGATGCTTCAGGTTGCGGTCTGACATATCGCCCCGTAGGTTGGTGCTCTCCTCGGGTTGCTGTTAAGGGGGGGGCGATTTTGCTTGTTTATGATATGTATGTATACCCTGAACCTAGTGAGCCAGACAAGCAGAATAGATTCAGGGGTGGCCCTGGATGAAGCGTTCAATCCGTTTCTGGTCCTGATCCATAATATTTATATATTGCATCCCCGCGTGAATGGTGCCCTGTTCGTTTTTTTCTGAGGTCCAAAGAATTTCTGCGAGCACGCAGATCGGCGGATTGGAATCACCCAGATCCAAAAGCATCAGGCAGATGTCGTTTTGTTCTGCAGGGGGCTGCAGGGAAAGGCGGATGCCGGACGCGCTAAGATTTAGCTGGCAGGGTTTGAACCCCTGCATCGGGACAGGCTGGGCGGAATTTGACAGAATCGAGGCATTCTTTTCCCAGGTCTCGCGCAATTTAAGCAACGAGTCTTTCGCACGGGTGAAGCGGATACCGATAGTGCAGTCGAGGCGCAGTTGGGTTCGGCGTTGAAACATCTGCAGGTCAGGCAGGACCAACACCCTGATCCGGTTGCCGGCAAGGGGCTTCAGGTAGCTAACCGTGACCTTGACGCCGAGCCCTAACGCATCGGTGCTGAGTTCAAAGGGCATGTCTTCTGTGAAGGGATACTGCGCCACCGCGTTGAGCCCATACGGAAGGGTCAGGTCGAAGTGGTTGACAGCGCCGCCGTCAAGGGTAGCGCTGAGCAGTTCGTTGCGTCCCTCAGGGGGGAGCGGTTGCTTTGCGCGCAGTTTTACTTTTTGCCCGACTTTAAAGTAGCGCTGGTAAATCATTTATGTGGGTACGCTTTCGAAAAAGGAGGGGGACCGATGGCCCCTCTCCTTTTTGATAAATGGCAACCGCTGCCGTGATCAATTACATGTCATGGCAGTTACTGCAGTTGTCCTTGACGGTAAACGCGGTATCACCGTCGTGGCAGGCCCCGCAGGCTTCACCTTCGCCCATTTCGTCCATGGTGAAACGTTTGTTTTTATTCTGGACCGGGATGAATATATCTGAATGGCAGTCACTACAGCCGTACATCTCAATATGGACTGAGTGGGGAAAGGTGGCATCGCCGTCGTCAACCTTAAAGATGATATCGCGGGTTGGGTGGCAAGCGCCGCAATCATCATCAACCGCAAAAGCCTCGTTGCCGTTGTGGCAGGCACCGCAGGCTTTCCCCTTACGCATCTCATCCATACTGAACGCCGGGTTCTTGCTGCGGACAATATTGTACACCTGGTTGTGGCAGAGGGTGCATTTTTTGCCAAGGGTTTCGAGGTGGTTGTAGTGGCTGAAGTTAACCGGTCCGGTCGCTTCGACGTCGATTTTGACGGTATCTTTGATCCAGCGGGCCGAGGCAAGCCCAGGCAGAAGAAGGATAAACGAGAGCAGCATAAGCAAAAGTGTACGTAACATGGGTGTTGCCTCCTGTCAGTGAAATGAATATGGCATTATACAGAAAAACCGGCATGGGGCAAAACGGTTATTTCGGCCAGTTCACGATCTGGGGCTGGTGGGGAGGGTCGCGGCCATGCTATGGTCCCGCCGCGAGTGAGGATATGCCTGCAGGATTCGGAGGGGACGGAAACCGCGGCTGCCGCTATCCTGGCGATTGATTGTGATCCGCTTGCCGTTGCGGCGGCCCGGAATAATGCCTGCACGGCAGGAGTTGAGTCGCGCATCCAGTTTTCAGAAGGGCGGATGGAAGATCTTCAGGCTACAGACGCTGAAGGCATATTGGTCATGAATCCCCCACTATGGAGAACGCTTGGGCGAGGTTGAGGGCTTGCGCCCGCTTTATGCCGATTTTGGGCGGATTTGTCGCGGCTCTTTTAGCGACTGGACCGTCGGATGGATCTTGGCAAACCGAAAATTTGAGCGTGAAGTCCAGATCGGCTGTCAGCGCCTTTGGTCGTTCTCCAATGGCGGAATCAAGGTCGATATCCGGATGAGGCTTGGACGCAAAAAGGGAGAAAAATCTTGACTTGCTACGGGTGCATCGATATATAGTGCGCTCTTGCGGTTCGCGCCGTAAAATATGGTGTGAAAGCGAGGTGATTTTCCGTGGAAATTACAGTCATTGATGGCAACGTTGAAAAGGCGCTCAAGGTCTTCAAGCGTAAGCTTCAACAAGAAGGACTATTTCGTGAAATGAAACAGCGGAAGTTCTACGAGAAGCCAAGTATCAAGCGTAAACGCAAGGAGAAAGAAGCCCAGCGTCGTCTGCGTAAGAAGCAACGCGCCATGCGTAGATTTACTTGAGAAACAGTCATATCGATTAATAAAAAAGGCGATTCCTATTACGGAAATCGCCTTTTTTATTAATCGACGGTCGCCCTCTCCGCAAGTGGGAAGGCGACCGATTGTAACCGACTTTATTACTACGGGAATTTCTTGAGCTTGAGACCTGAGATCTCTTCGACGAAACGTACGACCTGATAGCTATAGCCGTACTCGTTGTCATACCAGACATAGAGGACGCAGCGGTTGCCATCGACGATGGTCGCCAGAGAATCAACCACGCCAGCATAGCGCGATCCAACCATGTCGGACGAAACGGCATCCGGTGAGTTGGTGAAGTCGATCTGTTCCTGCAGGGGTGAGTTCAGTGACATGTCCCGCAAATAAGTATTGATCTCGTCGATACTGGTCCCTTTTTCGAGAGTCAGGTTGAGGATCGCCAGCGAAACATTCGGCGTCGGCACACGGATCGCGTTGCCGGTCAACTTCCCAGCCAGTTCCGGCAGGATTTTCGCCACAGCTTTAGCTGCACCGGTCTCGGTGATGACCATGTTAAGCGGCGCACTTCGCCCGCGGCGATTCTTGTTATGATAGTTGTCGATCAGATTCTGATCGTTGGTATAGCTGTGGCAGGTCTCTACGTGACCGTTGACAATACCAAACTGATCATTGATCGCTTTTAAGACCGGCACGATGGCGTTGGTCGTACAGCTGGCGGCCGAGAAGATCTGCTCACCGGCTTTGATGTCGTGGTTATTGACCCCGTAGACCACATTCGGAATGTCACCCTTGCCCGGTGCGGTCAGCATGACCTGCGAAACGCCCTTGGCTTTCAGGTGTTTGCCTAGACCTTCACGGTCGCGCCAGATGCCGGTATTGTCGATAACAATGGCATTCTTGATGCCGTATTGCGTGTAGTCGATCTGGTCGGGTGCGTCGGCGTAGATGATGCGGATCATGTTGCCGTTGGCAATGATCGCATTCTCCTCTTCATCAACCACGATCGTCCCTTCAAAGTGACCATGGACCGAGTCGCGACGTAGCAGGCTGGCACGCCTGGTCAGGTCATCGTCGCTGCCTTTTCTGACCACCGCCGCGCGCAGGCGCAACTTGTTGCCACCGCCTGTTTGGTCGATCATGATGCGTGCAACCAGGCGGCCGATGCGGCCAAAACCGTAAAGAATCACATCACGGGGCTCACTCAACTGTTGAGATTTTCCGGTGTTGAGCGGCGCCAACTGTTCTGCGACATAGGCTTCGATGTCGGTTATTTTCTGGTCTTGAATGGCAATCGCCATTTTTGCCAGATCGATCCGTCCCGGTGCCAGATCGAGCTTTTCGATTGCCTGCAGGATCGCGAAGGTTTCGGTGACCCAGAGCTCTTTGTCGATAATCTGCCGGGCAAAACGATGCACCCGCAGAATATCGATCGCCGACTGATGCACCAGTGAACGGTCAAAGATGGTGCAGATCACTTCGCGGTCGCGATAGAGCCGCCCGATCGCAGGGATCATTGCTTCGGCGAGCTCTTCGCGTTGTTGCCAGTCCTTAAAGTATTTGTCGTCTTTTTCAGCAGCCATTTGTGCAGGCCCTTTCCTGTGACAGTGCCGAAAAGGCACAGGTGGAGGTGTGAAAAGTTGGATTTCCTAGGAACCAGTTTTTTGGCGGTGAAGCCGCGGGTATACTAATCGAAATAGCAGGGTGACGCAATATAACTCTGCCGCCACTCTGCCATCTATGGCTTCAGCCTGGTTCAATTGCATATTATTTACGCTTGAGAACTGGACAACCCCGGGATCTGCTGATATGAATATTTGTTGAATATGGGGATTTATCTGGGAATTTCGGTCGTTTTTTTTATGCGAGACATAGGAGGAAATATATGAGCAAGGCTGTCAGCTACAAGGACTTGGGGTTGGTCAATTCGCGTGAACTATTCCGCCATGCGGTTGCTGGTGGCTACGCCATTCCGGCCTATAATTTTAATAATCTTGAGCAGTTGCAGGCGATAATTATTGCCTGCGCTGAAACCCGCTCACCGGTCATTATCCAGGTCAGCAAGGGCGCCCGCAGCTACGCCAATGAAACCATGCTCAGGTACATGGCGATGGGCGCGGTCGAAATGGCGCGCGAGCTAGGGGTTGATCTGCCGATTGTGCTGCACCTCGATCACGGTGATTCCTTTGAGTTATGTAAATCGTGTATCGACACCGGATTCTCTTCGGTCATGATCGATGGCTCGCACCTGCCTTACGCAGAGAATATCGCCCTCACCCGCAAGGTTGTCGAATACGCCCATCAGCATGATGTGTCGGTCGAAGGGGAACTCGGCGTGCTGGCCGGGATTGAGGATGAGGTTGTGGCGGAACATTCGACCTATACCCAGCCGGACGAGGTTGAGGATTTTGTTGAGAAGACCGGGGTCGATTCGTTAGCAATTTCGATCGGCACCAGCCATGGGGCCTTTAAATTTAAATTGAAGGCTGGGGGGTCCGCCCCCCCTTTGCGCTTTGATATTCTCGAAGAGATCGAAAAGCGTATCCCTGGCTTCCCGATTGTTCTGCATGGCGCGAGCAGTGTTGTGCCGGCCTATGTCGAGCTGATTAATCAATACGGTGGGAAGTTGGATGGTGCGGTTGGTGTTTCAGAGGATCAGCTGCGGCGTGCGGCTAAGAGCGCGGTATGCAAAATTAACATCGATTCTGATGGCCGCTTAGCCGTGACCGCTAAGATCCGTGAATTTCTCGCGAATAATCCGGGGGAATTCGATCCGCGTAAGTATCTTGGCGTCGCGCGGAGTGAACTGGTTGTGCTGATCAAGCACAAGAATGAATCTGTGCTCGGGAGTGCCGGGAAGGCCTGATGACGTCGCCATCCGCAATTAAGCTGGATTCGTGAACCTAAAAGCTTACAGGGATCAATAGGATCTCCGCGCCGCGCTGGAGGCTGAGTTGAATTTGCTCGCCGCTTTGCATATTCATCAGCAGATAAAGCAGATCGAAACGCTCATAGAGTCGCATTTCATCCGCTTGCAGCAGCAGGTCGTCTTTTTTGATTCCAGCTTTTTCGGCAACTGAACCGGGCATGACCATCTTGACCAACACACCCTGTGGATCATCTTCGATCGCAATCCCGAGTTTGACCCCAAGGTTGACCTTTTCATAGCTTGTCAGTTTCAGATAGTCCCAGGCGCGCATCGGGAATTGCGGCATGCGGACATCCATCAATTGCGCTTCGCGCTGCTTGGGGATCTCGATTTCACGCGAACCAATCAGCAGGTAGGAAACCGGCAAGCGGCGATGCAGACGGCGCGGGATGCCGAAGCCGTAACGTACATGGTTCCCCCCCGCTATCACCAAAATCTGCCGATCTTTGCCGTCAGAGCTCTGCAGGTAATCCGCCAGGTTCTGGGCCATGGTTTCATCCCAGAGGGTCTGAACGCGGATGAAGCCGTCGTTCATCGCCTTGCCCATGCTGTGGCCGCGGTAGATGCTTTCGGCCATGGCGCGCTGGTAGGGGTCATCGAAGTCGAGTTCGGGAAGCTGAGTTCGCAGCTCTTCTGTCAGTTCGGCCAGCGGGGTCCGTCCGATCTTTTGCACGAGGGATTTAGGTGCATTGAGAGCGATTACTGGGATCCGGTTGTCGCGGCAGAAGCTGAGCAATGGCCGATAAAGCGCGAAGTTCATTTGCCAGTTTTCAAACCAGCTAACTTCGCGCAGAAAATCTTTTTCTTCAAGCTCGCCTGCCGACCAGCGATCGAGAATCGGTTGTTGTTCGGGGGAGAACATCTCCATTCCCATGGCCAGCTTCCCGGGGTTCTGCTGCTGAAGCCCTTGCAGGATATCAAATTGGAATTGGTGGGAGGCTGGGTTGTCATGGGTCTCGCCGACAAAGATAACCCGCGTATCCCCGATCGACTTCAGCATGTCTGCCAAGTCAATTCTGTGCCCGGTTGGCAGATGGAGCAGATCGCCAACCTTGGGCTGATCCAGTGGATAGGGGTTTTCGGGATTACCGATCAACTGCGGACGGGTACTGCAGGCGGCCAGCAAGAGAAGGATAAATACCTGGGATATCAGGGTGATGGCGTTTACTCTGGAAATCAGTCCTTGTATCATCTGCTTATTCCCTGCGGTCGGGGGATGTGCGTTCTGGCACTGCCGTTGATTAGAGCACGAGCGGTGATACTCTTTCAAGGGGCAGGGTTTTGCACGGCGTTTGATTCCAGACGTTTCCCAATGTGGCCTTAGTCGCACAGATCTGACCAAGGGGTATATCTCGCAACTGGAGAATGACACCACCTGCCCGTCGATTGCGACGCTCAAGGATATTCTCGACGTTTTTGGCGTCAGTATGCAGGAATTCTTTAGTGAACCGGTTGAGACCGAGGTGGTGTTCGGCAGCAGCTCCCGGGTTCAGTCGAGTGCTGCTGGCGGGGCGATCAAGGTTGAACTCTTGGTTCCGGGCGCGCAGAATCGTGATCTGGACCCTGCCCTGGTGACTCTTGCCCCAGGGGCCGAGATGGCCATGCAGGACGTTCATGAGGGGGAAGAATTCGGTTATCTGATGCTTGGTCGGGTTGAAGTGCAACTCGATGATCGCAAATATGTCGTGAAGAAGGATGAGTGTTTCCTCTTTGCCTCGGACCGCCGGCACAGCGTACGCAATATTGGAAAAGGTCCGGCAAAAATTCTTTGGGTTGTTACACCGCCGACCTTTGATTATACCGGTTGACGAACGATAGATTTTACTCCTGCTATCTGATAAGGGTAGCCTGACACAGGGAGAGGCGAATGAGCAAAGTACTGATTATTGGGGCTGGTGGTGTGAGTCGGGTAGTGGTGCATAAATGTGCCCAGCGACCCGATATCTTCTATTCGATTACGCTGGCCTCGCGGACCCTGTCCCGCTGTGAGTCGATTGCCGCCGAGATCAAAAATATCAAGGTTGCGACGGCTCAGGTTGATGCCGACGATGTGCCGCAGCTGGTGGCCCTGATCAAGCGGGAACAGCCGCAACTGGTGATCAATGTAGCGCTCCCTTATCAGGATCTGACGATCATGGATGCTTGCCTTGCGACCGGGGTTGACTATCTCGATACGGCCAACTATGAACCCCAGGATACGGCGCACTTTGAATACAGCTGGCAGTGGGCCTACCAGGAGCGCTTCAAGCAGAAGGGGCTTATGGCCCTCTTGGGCAGCGGTTTCGATCCGGGTATGACCAATGTCTATACCGCGCTGGCGGCGAAAAATTATCTCGATGAAATCGAGGAGCTCGACATTATCGATGCCAATGCCGGTAGCCACGGCCTCCCTTTTGCGACTAATTTTAATCCGGAGATCAATATTCGCGAGATCACCGCCGCCTGTCGTCACTGGGAAGACGGCTCCTTCGTTGAGACCCCGGCGCTTACGACCAAGCGCAGTTTCGATTTCCCCGAGGGGATCGGACCGATGAATATCTATCGGCTCTACCACGAGGAGATGGAGTCGCTGGTCAAGCATTTTCCGAGCATCAAAAAAGCCCAGTTCTGGATGACCTTCTCCGACAACTATCTCAAACATCTTGAGGTGCTGCAGAATGTCGGCATGACCCGGATCGATGAGATCGAATTTCGGGGGCAGAAGATTGTGCCGATCCAGTTTTTGAAGGCGCTGCTCCCCGACCCAGCGACTCTTGGTCCCTTGACCAAGGGGAAAACCTGTATCGGGGTGATTGCGCGTGGCAAGAAGAACGGTCAGCGCAAGCAGGTTTATATCTACAACATCTGTGACCATGAGGCCTGCTACGCCGAGACCAATTCCCAGGCGATCAGCTACACGACTGGCGTGCCGGCGGTGACCGGAGCGATCATGATGCTGAATAAAAGCTGGCGCGCGCCGGGGGTTTGGAATATAGAGCAGTTCGATCCCGAGCCCTTTATGGCCGAGGTTGGACCGATGGGGCTGCCGTATGTCATCGTCGAAGGTGAATGGCCCGAATTGTAGGGGCGGACCCATGTGTCCGCCCTGCCCGAAACGGGCAAACCGAAACGGGTAAACCGAAACGGGTAAACCGAAACGGGTAAACCGAAACGGGCAAACCGAAACGGGCAAACC
>JBDNGT010000090.1:0-32491 GCA_041689145.1 Geopsychrobacter sp.
GCATCTTGCTTGTCCTTTGACGCGTCAACTGCGTTGTAACTGAGATTGCATAGCTACGGTTATGGGCCCTCAGTCACGCCTTGCTGCCTCGCCAAACTCCAGCGCAATCTTGCGACATTCTATGGATTACAGGGTACTAGTTTATCTGTACGATCCCGCCATCTTTAATCTTTAGCTGAAAAAGGACCTTGTCTGCTTCGCCGGTGAAATCGAAACTGGTGGCTCCGGTGACCCCTGGGTAGTTCTTTAGCTCGGCAATCGCATTACGCAGGCTGGCCCGATCGGTGACCTCTGGATGGCCGAGTTGCTGGAAGAGGATATTGGCCGAATCGTAAGCCTGGGCCTCGAGAATGGAGGGTTCGTCGCCATAGGTTGCAACGAAGGTGTCGATAAACTTTTTCACGAAGGGGTAGGGGCTATCGAGGAAGAAACCGTCGACGAAGACCGCCCCTTCAACATAACGGCCAGCCAACTGGAGAAGATCCGGGGAGTTCCAGCCGTTGATCCCGAGCAGGGGCAGGTCTTGAATGCCATAAAAGGCGAGTTGCGGCGCAACTAGGCCGATCCGGTCGGCATAATCGGGGAGAAAGAGCGCATCGAAGGTTGTCGATGGATACTTAGGCTGATCGGGGAGAAAAAGATCATCCAGTAGATCATCTTCGCTCTTTGCCTGGTAATCGACCTTCTCCCGCTCGTCCGTTTTTCCCATCAGGTGCAGAATCTGGGTGCGAAAATCGTTGGCATCCTCAGCGTAGTTCTGTTCATCGATGACCAACCCCCCCAGCTTGAGAACTTCCTCGGCAAAGAGTTCTGCCATCTCACGACCGAGACGATTGTCGGGTGCGAGTACGCCGAAGGAATGCAGCCCTTTTTGCAGGATGGCATAGCGCGCGAGGGCACGAGTCTGCAGCCTTGAGGTCAATGAATTTCGAAAGACGTAGGGGCCGATTTCAGGGATGGAGGTGCGTTGAGAAAGGGACAACAGGGGTGTTTCATTCTGTTGCGCACTGACAGCCGCTGCGATTGACGCGGCACCGGTCAGCGGACCAAGGATGGCCATGACCCGATCTTCGTTGGCTAAGGCGGCGGTTGCTTCGCGCGCCTTGACCGGGTCACCTTCAGTGTCGCGGTAGATCAGATGTAACGGAGGATTTTCAGTATTGTACAGTTTTAACGCCAGATCGATCCCCCGCTTTACCAGCGTACCGAATGTGGCGTAACGGCCAGTCAAGGGCAGTAACACACCGATCGCATCGCGCTGTAGCCAACTGCCTTGACTGAAACGATCCATTAATTGCGCCGCTTCATCGCGCCAGGGAAAGGGGATTTGACTCGAGAGGATCTGCTCCAAATACTGCAGCGCCTGTTGCTGGTTGCTTGAAATCAGAGCTTTGCGCGCCAGTTGCAAACGGGCATCTTGGCCGATCGGGCCATTGCTGAAGAGGAAGGTCGCTTCGCTCAGCAGTCCAGGATCGACCACTTCTTCAAGAATATGGTGCGCTCGCAGCAACAGCTTCTGCTGATCTGCGGCGCCAGGGAGTGCCTGCTGGTAAAAGTAAAGAGCCTGCAACGGTTCATCGCGACGTTCAAGGGCGAGAGCCATCCCTATATACAGGTATTGCTGATCAATCGGGGAGAAAGTTTGGGTTGCCACCTGGGTGAGGAGCGCAAGACCGGAGTCATTCTCTCCTGCCATTATCAGGCAGTAGCCGATTAGCAAGTGGACTTCGCTGGAACGCTCTGTTTCCGCAATCCGTTCCAGGTAAAGGAGCGCATCGGCAAAGCGGCTCTCGGCCAAAAAGATCCGGCCTAGGTAGGTATAGGCTTCTGTAGCCAAGGGTGAACTGTGATGGCTTAGCACAAAACTGCGAAAGCGCGACAAGGCCAACGCCTGATCCCCGTCGCGGTATGCGGCTTGAGCTGCGGCGAAGGTCTCCTCGGCGGCGGCACGCTGACCCGCGGCCTGCCCCGTGGCAGCAAAGGTGCTTGCGGGCAGACTGAACATGATCAGCGCGAAAAAAAACAAAAGCCTAAGCAGATAAGGGTTCATGCCGCGATCCGTTGGTAGGGTGTGACGGCCTCTTTAGCCGAACAGTTCCTTCACCTTATCGAAAAAACCTTTGCCGAGCGGGTGAATATCTTCCCCACTGACGGCGGCGAATTCCTCAAGAAGCTCGCGTTGGCGGGCGTTCAGCTTGGTCGGTACCTCGACGCGCAGGACGACCATCTGGTCGCCGCGACCATAGCCCTGCAGCGAGACGATTCCCTTACCTGTCAACTTGAAAATTTTGCCGCTTTGAGTGCCGGTCGGTACTTTGAGGGAGACCTTCCCTTCGAGGGTCGGCACCTCGATTTCACTGCCGAGGGCCGCCTGGACAAATGAGATTGGCACCTCACAGATGACATCCTGTCCTTCACGCTCGAAGATCGAATGATCTTGAACGGTGATGACAACGTAGAGATCGCCTGGGGGGCCGCCTTGACTTCCGGCTTCCCCTTCGCTGCTGAGTTTCAGCCGGGTATCTGTTTCAACCCCAGCCGGAATTTTTAAAGACAGGCTGCGTTTCTGTTTAATCAGGCCTGAGCCATGGCAGTCGGGACAGGGGTCTGCAATGATTTTCCCGGCACCACGGCAGTCGGGACAGGGCCTTGTCATGGTAAAAAAGCCCTGCTGAAAGCGGACCTGACCGGCTCCGCGACAGGTATTGCAGGCCTTTGCTTCTGTTCCCTTGCGGGCGCCCGAGCCGTCGCAGCTTTCACAGGCTTGCTTGCGCGGCAGTTGCAGGGTTTTTTCTGCACCAAAGGCGGCATCTTCAAAAGAGATTGTCAGATTGTAGCGTAGATCATCGCCACGCCGTCCGCGACTGCTACCGCGTCTGGATCCACCGCCGAAGACATCTCCAAAGATGTCACCGAAGATGTCTTCAAAGGGGGAGCCGCCAGAATCGAACCCGCCGCTTGAGAAGCCACCGCCATTCATTCCGGCGTGACCATATTGATCATAGGTTGCGCGCTTCTGGGCATCGTAAAGGACAGCGTAGGCCTCGGTCAGTTCTTTGAACTTCTCTTCAGCCGTTTTGTCCCCGGGGTTTTTGTCGGGGTGAAATTTAAGCGCTAGTCGGCGATAGGATTTCTTGACCTCGGTATCACTCGCATTGCGGTTGACTTCGAGTATTTCGTAATAATCACGTTTAAGCAAAATCTATGATTCCTGTAGCAGCCCGGCAGCGGAGGCTGCCGGGCTGGTTAACGCTAATATTGTGGACCTGGTTCGATTCGGACTGGTAAACGTCGGCTGGTTGAGCCGGACCGATTATTTTTTATCGTCGGCGACGTCTTCAAATTCAGCATCGACCACGCCGTCATCGGCACTTGAATCAGCCGCCGCACCCTCAGCCTGAGAATCAGCATACATGGTTTCAGCCAGCTTGTGCGATGCTTGAGCCAGAGCCTCAGATTTTTTCTGAATAATCTCGGGATCATCACCTTCCATCGCGCTTTTCAGTTCAGTCAGGGCCGTTTCAATAGTACCTTTAGTGGCGCTGTCGATCTTTTCGCCATGTTCTTTAAGTGACTTTTCGGTGGTGTAAATCAGGCCATCAGCCTGATTCCGCGCTTCGATCAGTACGCGTTTTTTCTGATCATCGGCGGCGTGGGCCTCGGCTTCGGTCACCATGCGAGCGATCTCTTCCTTGGAGAGGCCGCTCGATGCGGTAATCTGGATCGATTGGACCTTGCCGGTCCCCAGGTCTTTGGCTGATACATGCAGAATACCGTTGGCATCGATGTCGAAGGTGACCTCGATCTGCGGCACACCACGTGGTGCAGGGGGCAGACCGACCAGCTCAAAATTGCCGATGGTTTTATTGTCGGTGGACATTTCGCGTTCGCCCTGCAGGACGTGCACCGAAACAGCCGGCTGGCTATCGGCCGCGGTCGAAAAGATCTGGCTCTTCTTGCAGGGGACGGTGGTGTTTTTTTCGATCAGCTTGGTCATGACGCCACCTAAGGTTTCGATCCCCAGGGAGAGCGGCGTAACATCCAGCAGTAGCACGTCCTTGACTTCGCCGGTGAGAACGCCGCCCTGGATAGCCGCACCGATCGCAACGACCTCATCAGGGTTGACCCCCTTGCTCGGATCCTTGCCGAAGATCTCTTTGACCTTCTGCTGCACGATCGGCATGCGGGACATCCCTCCGACCAGCAGGACTTCATTGACATCGCTTGCCGAAAGACCGGCATCTTTAATCGCCATGCGGCAGGGTGCGATGAGCTTGTCGATCAGGTCGGAACAGATGCTTTCGAGTTTGGCCCGCGAAAGTTTGATATTGAGGTGTTTCGGGCCGCTCTGGTCGGCCGTGATGAACGGCAGATTGATGTCGGTCTCCATCGACGAGGAGAGTTCAATTTTGGCCTTCTCGGCACCCTCTTTGAGGCGCTGCAGGGCCATTTTGTCGCTGCGCAGATTGATCCCCTGATCCTTCTTGAATTCATCGGCGATGTAATCGATGATCCGCTGATCGAAGTCCTCGCCACCTAAGAAAGTGTCGCCGTTGGTCGACTTAACTTCGAAAACGCCGTCGCCCAGTTCCAGGATCGAAATATCGAAGGTTCCACCACCTAAGTCAAAGACCGCGATGGTCATCTCTTCTTTTTTGTCGAGACCGTAGGCCAGAGCAGCGGCCGTCGGCTCGTTAATGATCCGCAGAATATTCAGTCCGGCGATCTTGCCGGCATCCTTGGTAGCCTGGCGTTGTGAATCGTTGAAGTAGGCCGGTACGGTGATGACCGCATCAATAACATCTTCACCTAGATAATCTTCAGCGGTCTGTTTCATCTTTTGCAGGACCATCGCCGAGATTTCTTGCGGGCTGTATTGCTTGCCGCGCGCTTCGACCCAAGCGTCGCCATTGTCCGCTTTGATAATCGTAAACGGGCTGATCTCCTGGTCCTTCTTGACCTGCTCGGTGTCGTACTTACGTCCGATCAGGCGTTTGATGGCAAACAGTGTGTTCTCCGGGTTGGTGACGGCTTGGCGCTTGGCTTGTTGGCCGACCAGGCGCTCACCACTCTCAGAGATGGCGACCATCGAAGGAGTCGTGCGTGCGCCCTCCGAGTTGGCGATAACAACCGACTCGCCCCCCTCCATAATCGACACACACGAGTTGGTGGTGCCGAGATCGATTCCGATAACTTTTGCCATGATTCTTCTCCTTTAAGTCTTATTTCGGGCCTGACGGCCTATGTTATATGGGTTGCCCCGGTTATTCGCCGCTATCTTCGGCAGGTGCGGGGGTCTCTTCGTTTTCAGTAGCGGGTTGTGGGGCCTTGGCGATCATGACCATCGCCGGTCGCAACAGGCGGTTGTTCAGCAGGTAGCCCCTTTGGAGCTCCTTGGCCACATGGTTGGCCGGGACTTCTACGGTTTCTAACTGGCCCATCGCTTGATGATGGGCGGGATCGAACAGCTTACCCAGGGCGGAGACTGACTCAACTCCAAATTTCTGCATCACGCTGCTGAATTGGGCAAGGGTCATTTGTACGCCTTCCAGGAGGCCGGCGCCATCCTCTTGAATGGCTGCATGTTCAATGGCGCGTTCCAGGTTGTCGATAACCGGGAGGATCTCGCGCAGAATGCTTTCATTGCTGAACTTGACGATCTCTTCCTTCTCGCGCTGGGTCCGCTTACGCAGGTTATCCATCTCTGCCATGGCGCGCAGGTAGAGTTCCTGATTTTTACGGGTCTCTTCCTGGGCAGCATTCAATTTACCGGCAAGGTCATCTGCTTCGCTCTCGGCCACATCGAATACTTCCTGCAACTCTTCGGGGATCTCAACCTGCGGGCCGAGATTGCCGGTCAAATCATCAATTTCGGCAAGCTCTTCCGCCGTCAGTTCCTTTTTGCTGCCCTCATTTTTCTTTTTTGCCACCTTGTGTAGGCTCCTTTTTTCAAGATTCTCGATCGAGAATACGTCCAACCAGGCTGGCCGTAAAATCGACGATAGGAATAACTTGCGAGTAATTCATCCGAACCGGCCCAATGACGCCGAGGGTTCCGACCGCCCCCTTTTGACCAGAAAAGGGCGCCGTAATCAGGCTGCACCCTTCGATTGTAGCGTGTGATGACTGGCTTCCGATAAAAATCTGTACCCCCGCAGCCGATTGGCTGCTGTCGAGCAGGTCGACCAACTGCTGTTTACTTTCAAGCGTTCTCATGATCTTCATCATCGAGTCATGGGAGGTAAATTCCGGCTGCTCCAGCATGCGCGAGGTGCCGGCAACGTAGACCTGTCCGGCAATATCTTCTTGCAGCGCCTTATCGGAAAGTTCAAACGCCTGCTTCTGTAATTTGTTCAGGCGCGATTTTTCCTCGCGCAGTTCAACGGCGATCCTTTCACGAACCTGCGTAATGGTCATGCCTGGCAGGCGGTGGTTCAGGTAGTTGGTGATCGATTCGAGTTCGCGCTGGCTGAAATCGATCCCCGGTTCAATGACCTTATTCTGCACCAGCCCCGACTCAGAAACGAAAATCACCAGCAGGCGACCCTGAGACAGACGAACGAACTCGATCCGGCGGAAGATTGTCGACTTGAAGCGCGGTGCCATGACCAGCCCGGTATAGCGGGAAATGCCGGAGAGCAGGTTGCCGACCTCCTGCATAATATCTTCCATATTTTTACCCGCAAAGCGCGCACCGTCTTCCATGCTGTTGCGGAATTCTTCAGGCAGATCGCGGACCTGCAACAGCGACTCTACGTAATATTGGTACCCCATATCGGTTGGGATTCGCCCGGCCGAGGTGTGAGGTGAGGCGAGAAAACCCATGTCTACGAGATCGGCCATTACATTACGCACCGTGGCTGGAGAGAGATCGAAGGCATGCCGTTTGGTGATAGCCCGGCTACCGACAGGTTCAGCCGTTTGGATATAATCCTCGACAATCGCTTCAAGGATGTTTTGACTGCGTTCGTTTAATGGTGCACCCATCTTATAATCACCCGCCTACAAGGGGCTTAAAACAACGTTAGCACTCAACGCAAGTGAGTGCTAATGGAAGTTACCAATCACTCCAAACTTTGTCAAGCCGATATCTATGCAGCTGGGATTAAAGGAAGTGGCTGATCAGGTGGTCGTAGATCAGCCAGCCCTCTACCGTGAAAAAATAACGGTCATTCCGCTGTTGCAGCTGGGGGCCGAGAGAAGCCAGGGCCTGGGGAAAAACCATTTCGAGGGAGATACCGAACCGCTGGGCAAATGCCGTAGCGTTGATGCCGTCACTGGTCCGTAACGTCAGATAGAGGGTTTCAGCCATGGCCTGTTGCGGGCTGAACCCTTCAAGCAGTTCGGCCGGATTCAATCCGGCAGCAAGGCGCTGCTGGTAGCAGGCCAAGTCGGCGGGGATGGCCATTCGCCTGCCGTTACCGCCGGCATCAAAGCCATGCGCCCCAGCACCGGCGGCGAGGCAGGTCTTGCGCTGCCAGTAGGCCTGATTATGACGGCAGCGAAAACCAGGACGGGCAAAGTTTGAAATTTCATAATGTTCATAATCCGCTGCGCTGAGCAGGCGATGCAGCAGTAGATAACCTGCGGCATAGGTCTCTTCATCGGCTTCAGTGAACCGGCCGCTTTTGATGAACTGCTCAAGTGGAGTGTCGGTTTCGACCGAGAGGCCATAGATTCCGACGTGCTCTGGAGCAAGCTCCAGAAGTTGCTCGACCTCCCTTGCGAGATCGAAGCATTTTTGGTCTGGTAGCGCGAACATCAGATCGACGGAAAGGTTGGTAAACCCGATCTTGCGTGCCAAAAGGAAGGACTGTTTCGCTTCTGCTGCGCTATGTTTGCGCCCTAGACGTTGCAGGGCCTTGTCATCGAAACTTTGGATTCCGAGGGAGAGGCGATTGATCCCCGCTGCCAGATAGCCTTCAAGCGATTGGGGGCTCAGGGTGCCGGGGTTGGCCTCGATCGATATCTCGACGTTTGAGCTGAGCTGGAAAAGATCGCGACAACTGGTCAGGATACTGCTGATCTGCTCAGGGGTGAGCAGCGAGGGGGTGCCGCCGCCGAAAAAAATGGTTTCAAGTTCAGGAGCCTGCTCTTCGGCAATCAGCTGCAGATTGCGCTGTAAAAGCAGGTGCCAGGTTTGCAGCTGGTCTTTTTGTGGTGGGGCTGAGAAGAAATCACAGTAGTGACACTTCTGCTCACAGAAGGGGATATGCAGATAAAGACCAGCCATTTGTCTCTCTGGGGGCCGGTTCAGAAAAGCATATAGAAGAGCGAGAGGACACCGAGGAACACCACCGCCAGAAAGACTCCGCCACCAATCGGATAGGCCGCATACTTGGTCCGGTACTCAGCTGCGGCCAAACGCCCGGCCAGCGGGCCCTCATCTCCGGTCGACTCACTCAACAGGCGCGCTCCATGCTTTTGCAGTGAAGCGGCCGGATCCTTGGCAAAACGGGCAAGGGCCTTGGGCAGTTCCTGCATAAACACGCGATCGCCAAAAGCGTTGATGCTGTCGAACAGCCTTCCGCAGGCCGTATAAAGCCAGCGACCACCCACGCGGTAGTTCCAGTCAAAATCGATATTGGTAGAGCGCATCTCCGCCGGATAGATCCCACCCAGCAGCAGCAGGGTAAAGGCCAGCGCAGAAAAGAAAAGCAGCTGAGACTGGGCAATGACATGACTTGCCGTGTAGGGGTTGTAGTCGGTAGCAAAAGGCAGATGCGCGTAGAGAACCTGTGGAAAGCTGCCTATAAAGATGCACAGAAATGCCGCAATCCCCATGGCGAACAGCATGTGTTTAGGGGCTTCCTTGCAGCGAATCTTCGAGTCATGCGAGAAGAAGGCGAAGAAGGGGATCTTGATTCCGGCGTGGTGAAAGACGCCCGCGGAGGCGAAGAGCAGCACGAACCAGATAAAACGCAGGTCGCCGTGGGCAGCCGCTTCCATGACCATCGATTTGCTGACGAAACCACTGAAGAGTGGAAAGGCCGAAATCGAGGCGGCCCCGACGATACAAAAGGCGCAGGTCAGCGGCATCGATTTGTAGAGTCCTCCCAGATCGGTCGCGCGGATCTTGCCGGTGCGGTACATCACTGCCCCCATGGTCATGAAGAGCAACCCCTTGAAGAGGATATCGTTGAAAGCGTGGGCGACCGCGCCATTCAAGGCAAGATGGGTACCGATACCGATCCCGACCATCATGAACCCGACCTGATTGATCAGCGAGTAGGCGAGCACCCGGCGTAGATCATTTTCGATGACCGCATAGAAGATGGGAAAGCCGGCCATGCCGGCCCCGATCCAGATCAGCGCCTCAGTCCCGGGATAAGCCCGCGCCAGAAAGTAGACCGCGGTTTTGGTGGTGAAGGCTGACAGATAAATCGTACCGGTGATGGTCGCTTCCGGGTAGGAGTCGACCAGCCAGGAATGCAGAAATGGCCAGGCGCAGTTGACGCCGACCCCGATGAAGATCAGATAGCTGGCGAGACTCTCCAGCCCGATATAGCCGAAGGCGGCAGAACCTGTGGTTTGTACGTGGATGATGATTCCGGCGAGCAGGCAGAGACCGCCGGCGACATGAATCATAAAGTAACGCGAACCGGCACCGATTGCTCGTTCGGTGCGGCGGGAGAGAACCAGAAATGTGGCGCTGATCGTCAGTATTTCCCAGAAAACAAAGAGGCTGAACAGGTCGCCGGCAAAGGTGACCCCTAACGCTGCACCGGCATAGATGGTCCCCGAGACGTTCTGGACCCGGTCATCGACATGCAGGGCGTAAAGGTTGGCAATAAAAGCCACTATGTGGAAGATATAGCCGAAAATCAGGCTGAGCCGGTCGACCTTGGCCAGGATGACCTCAAAGCCGAGAAAACCGAAGGTCCAGTGACTCCCTTCGGGGAGGGCCAGCAGATTGATAAAACTCAAAATCGGCAGAAGCAGCATCCAGACCCCTTTGACTCTCCCTTTAAGGAAAATCAGCGGGAGGGCGCCGAGGATCAGAACTGTCGCCGGAGGCAGCGCATCAATCATCGTAGTACTCCTCCTTGCGCATCGTCAGTGGGCGCAGGATGTATTTGGAGACGATTACCAGAACCACACAGGCCACAAAGCCGAAGACGGCATAAAAACCGAAGTAGTCTTCCCAGGCAAAGATGCTGTGACGCTGGTAGACAAGGTCGATCAGCAGAACCGCAGCCGAGGCAATAAAAAAGATAATCAGCAGGCGCTTGACGTTTTTGGGCTTGTCAAACATCCCTAGTTCTTCGTCTATGTCGATTGGTCGTTTCATTTTTAAGTCCCGCCAGCTCTGATACGGATCGGTCGAATCGAATTCTAGAGCGTTTTAAAGAGGATATAGCCGAGATAAAGGATACCGCTAGTAATCGCGATCAGAAATGCCGGTCGATAACCTTTAACGGCATCGTGGCTTAACACCATTTTCCCCTCATCCTCGGAATGATCATGACTGCTCATGTTGTACTCCCACGCATCGGGTTAGGGGCTGACAGCCATCTTGGCCAGCTGTAGAAAGATAGTCGGCCAGAAAAAGAGCCCCAAGGAGCAGAACGCTGTAATTGAGAGCGGGATCAGGCAGAAGAGCGGCGCCTCTTTGACCCCCTCTAATTCCCCTTCGGCGGCCGGCAGAAAAAAACCGCGGTAGACGATAGGGAAGAAGTAGAGCGCGTTGAGCATGGAACTGACCAGCAGGACCAGCAGCAGGATCAGTTGCCCCGATTCGACCGCGCCGGTGGCGAGGCTCCATTTACTGATGAACCCACCAAAGGGGGGCATGCCGATGATACTCAGCGAACCGAAAAAGAAGGCCAGATAGGTAATCGGCATCCGTTTGCCGAGGCCATCCATCTGGCTGATATATTTCTTGCCGCTAGCGACGAAGATGGCGCCGGCGCAGAAAAATAGGGTGATCTTGCCGAAGGCGTGCATCGCGATATGCAGCAGCCCGCCGGTCATGCCGGCCGCACTGAGCATCCCTGCTCCCAGAATCATGTAGGAGAGTTGGCCGATCGTCGAATAGGCGAGTCTGCGTTTCAGGTTATCCTGGGTCAGTGCGATCAGCGAGGCGACCAGAATCGTGATGGAGGCGAGCGTGGTAATCACCGCGCCCAGATGCACATCGAGGAGCAGATCGGGGCCGAAGATATGAAAGATAACGCGCAGGATCGAAAAGACCCCGACCTTGACCACCGCCACCCCATGCAAGAATGAACTGACCGGGGTGGGGGCGACCATCGCCGCCGGTAGCCAGCCATGGAAGGGCATCAGGCCGGCCTTGGCAAAGCCGAACAGGAAGAGTACCAGAATCAGACCCAGGGTCGCTGGGCTTGCGCCACTGCCGGCCAAGATTCCACCTTGGGTAAAGTCGAGGGTTCCGGCCAGCTGGTAGGTCAAGAGCATCGCCGGCAGGGCAAAGCCGATGGAGGTGCCGAGAATATAGGTCAGGTACTTGCGTCCCGAGGTTTTCGCCTCGGCATCCTGATGATGCGTGACCAAGGGGTAGGTCGAGAGCGAGAGGACTTCGTAGAACAGGTAGAGGGTCAGCAGGTTAGCTGAAAAAGCCACGCCGATGGTGGCCGAGATCGCCACCGCAAAGGAGGCGAAGTAGCGGGTCTGGTCATGCTCGTCGAGGGCACGCATGTAGCCGATCGAGTAGACCGAGGTGAAAAACCAGAGGATCGAGGCGACCAGTGCGAAGAACATCCCCATGGCATCGACGCGCAATTGAATCGGCACATTGGGGATGACTTCGGCGATGGTAAAGACAAAGCCGCCGCCGTTCAGCACCGTTGGCAGGAGCGAGGCTACAATTATGACCTTTGCCGCTGCGATCAGCAGCGTCCAGCTTTCGCGCAAATTCGGTTTGCGAGAAGACGCCAGAATTGGAATCGCTCCGCAGAGGGAGACGAGAACAGCCATCAGGGGCCAGATGGAGGATTGGTAAATCATTGCAATCGATGTCCTCGTTAGCTCAGAAGCCTGTGGGCAGGGCCAGTTTGATGACCCCCTGGACCAGTTGGCCAGAACCGAGGCCGACAATTATTAATGCCGCTGCGGTCACCAGCAGGGAGCCCTGCATATACCAGGGCGCAGGTGCCGCAGGTTGCAGGGTCGGTGCGTGGCCATGTGCGTGATCTACATCACCGAAATAGGCAATTTCGATCAACCGAAAGAACAACACCGCGTTAATCAGCGAGCTGAAGATCAGCGCTGCGACGTACTCCCAATGGCCCGCTTCAATTCCGCCGAGAATCAGGTACCATTTGCTGAAAAAACCGGCCGTCGGGGGCACCCCGATCATGGAAAAGGCCCCCACGGTGAATGCGGCCATGGTTAAGGGCATCCGCTGATAAAGACCCTTAAGGTCGTCGAAATGCAGACTCCCAATTCGGTAGAAGATGGTTGCTGCGGCCAGGAAAAGGCAGAGGGTCATCAGGGCGTCATTGACGATGTGCAAAATCGCACCGGTCATGCCTTGGTCGTTGGCCAACCAGATTCCGCCAACCATATAGCCGACTTCAGCGATGATGATGTAGGTAAGCATTCTCTTTATGTCACGTTGCGCAAGCGCCTGAAGAGAGGCACAAACTATTCCGATGGAAGCTGCCCAAATGACGAGGTTTTGTATGCCGGGGTGGAGTAAAAATTCATATTGGGGAGAAAAAATTGAAAACATGACTCTGATCATTAGGTAAACAGTGACCTTTGTCATCAGTGGAGCGATCATGACGCTTGCACCCATGGGGGCGTCGCCGTAAGCGTGTGGAAGCCAACCGTGGAGCGGGAAGAAGGCCATCTTGATAAAAAGACCGACGATCAGAAAGGCAAATGCTGTGGCGACTGCGGCGTCGCCCTGAACCAGAGGTAAGCGCGTGGCGATATCGGCCATGTTCAGCGTGCCGGTAAGGATATAGATGTAACCGACCCCAAGAAGGTAGAAACAGGCGCCGATCGAGCCCATGATGATGTAGTTAAAGCTCGAGAGGACCGCCCGTCCTTTCCCCATGGCAATCAGACCGTAGGTGGTGATCGAGGTGATCTCAAGCAGGACATAAAGATTGAAGGCGTCACCGGTCATCACCAACCCCATCAGGCCGGCGATCAGGATCAGGTAGAGGGTGAAGAAGAGATGCTCTTTCCCCGCTTGTTCCCTCTGCACGCTTGGCAACGCGGCACAGGTTGCCAGCAGGGCGACAACCGAAATCAGCAACAGCATCAGCGCCGATAATGGATCGATAATCAGTTCAATGCCGTAAGGTGGTGTCCAGTTGCCGACGGTATAGCTGAGACGACCATTTTGCAAGGCATTGGTCAGGACAGAACAGGCCGTCACACTTGAAAAGAGCAGAGCGCCGAGGGTCAACGGGGCAATATATCGCCGTGAGCGGCGCCCGAGAAGATTGACAAAGAGCGCACAGATCAGCGGCGCTGCCATGACATACATGTGGAGATTGGAGGTTGTCATTGGTCGAGCTTCTCCATGATCTCATCTTCCTCGAGTGTGCCATATTTGCGATAAATACGCAGGATAATTGCCAAGGCAACGCCGGTGATACTCACCGATACGACGATAGCGGTCAGCATCAGCACGTGAGGTAAAGGATTAACGATCCGGGCCGCTTCAATGCCATTGACCAAAACTTCATGTTTGTCGAGGATCGGGATGGCGCCACCTTTTTTAACCCCGACTGAAACAAACATCAGAATGATTGCGGTCTGAAAAATGTTCATGCCGATCAGTTTTTTGATCAGATTTTTTTTGCCGATCATGGCGTAGAAGCCGATCATCATCAAGATGACATAAAGCCAGTAGTTATATTTGGCGATGACCAGCGCAATAAAATCTTCCATAGCTCTATAGCCCCTCGTCGAGATCGCCGCCGGAGCACAGATCCCAGAAGAGTGAAACCATGATACTCATGACCGCCAGGCCAACCCCGACTTCGACCAGGAATATGCCGAAAGAGCGCCACGCGATGACCCCCAGAGGGATCAGCCTGTCGAGCGCACTGTAATCCAGAAACAAACCGCCCACCAGGGCGCAGAGGAGCGCGACACCTGTAAAGATAAAGGCTCCGACATTACCGAGGATATTATTGATCTTCTCTTTCATCCGGATGAGGGAGGTTTTGAAGTCGTACCCAAGCCCCAGCAGGATAAAGGAGGAGCCGAGGATAACGCCTCCCTGGAAGCCGCCGCCCGGGCTGTAGTGCCCATGCACAATAACGTAAAGTCCAAAGAGCTGGATGAAGGGGACCATGATACGGGTGGCGGTTTCAATGATCAGGCTTTCGCCAAACTTTGATTGTTTGATTCGTTCCTGCAAAAGTTTCATGCGCGGCTCCTGCGTAAGACAGCGACAACTGCCAGGCCGGCGCAATAGATAACTATTGTCTCAAACATGGTGTCATAGCCCCGGTAGTCGCCGAGGACTGCGGTCACAATATTGGGGACATGGGTCTCCGCGACCGCCTCTTCAATATAGTGGGGCGAAAGGTGGACAGACGCCGGGGCCTGAGGGTCGCCCCAAGCAGGAAAGTCCATGGTGCCATACAGCAAAATAGCGCCGGTAACCAGCGTGGCAACAAAGGCGAGAGCTTTCAATCCTTGCTCCTTCTCGAGGTGTGGAGGATGGTTCCGATGAACAGAACGGTGCTGACACCTGCCCCGACGGTTGCTTCAGTGAAGGCCACGTCAACTGCGCCCATTTCGGCCCACAACAGACACATCAGGAAACTGTAGACCCCGAAGATGATGGTGGCACTCAGGAGGTCCTTGATGGTGATAGCCGCAACGGCACAGATGACCACCAGTAGCAGAATCAGTAGATCGATGCCCCAGATCATTTTTTCTTCCCCTTTTCCCAGGGTTCAACACCGACAACCAGCGCAGCTTTGGTCAGGGCATGAGTTGCCGTTGGGCTGGCCATGTAGATGAAGATGGCGATCAGGATAATCTTGATACTGACCAGAATATTGGCGAGGTTGATCTCCTGCAGGTTGTACAGGGCGACGCCAATGATGACCAATACCGCAGCCAGGGAGTCAGATTTGCCGGCTGCGTGCAGGCGAGTATAGACATCTGGAAAGCGCAGAATCCCGACCACTCCGACAAAAAAGAAGAAAAGACCGAACAGAATAAAAATGATCGCGGCAATTGTCATGGCGCTTCAGAACCTCCTACCAGCTTTGCGGATCTTTAAAAAGCGCACTGCGCCGGCGTAAAAAGAATCGAGTCGCGCCCAGGGTGGCAATGAAGTTGAGCAGCGCATAGGCGACCGCGATATCAACAAACATGCCTAAATTATTGTACAGAATTCCGATGAAAAGCAGCAAAACAGTGGTCTTTGTCCCGACGAGATTGCCGCCCATGATACGGTCAAGGACGGTGGGACCGCCGATTACGCGAATTAGGGTGAGAAGCATCATCAGCAGAAGAAAAATCGATGAAATAATAATGAAATATTCAGCCATTGACCGGCTCCAGTGCTTTGGCGACACGTTCTTCCATCTCGCCCGGCAGCGAGGCCGCGGCCTCTTTGGTCAGGGCATAAACGGCGAACTGGTCGGGTTTCTCTCCCGCAGGGTCACGGTAGATATTGATGGTAATTGTTCCCGGAGTCAGGGTAATCGATTGGGCGAGGGTGACTTTTGCCAGGGGGCGCGTCAATTTGGTGTAGAAGCGGAAGATATGCGGGTCGATCATCTCCAGCGCGTTAGGATGCAGCACAATCCAGGCGACCTGCAGATTGGCCAGCACCACCTGCCAGAGCAGATAGGGAAGGTAGAGGGTGACTCCGATAATATCGCGCAGCCAGTGTTGCTGCGAACCGGTTTTTTCCGGAAAGAGCAGGTCGTGGCTGAAATGTGCCACCAGCATACTGCAGAGGATGCCGAGGCTGAAGTGGAAGCCGTCAAACATCCCTGACATGACCACCCAAAAGGCAAGCATGATAAAAAAAGTGGCAATCCTGGTCTTCATCTCTCACCTCTGTCTAGTGGACATGATACACATTCAGATGGCTGTCATATAGGTATGCTCAGCGCATAATTCGATTTGACCCTGCCTGTCCGCAGCGGAATCAGCCTATCGACGGAGTCGGCTGAGATTGCAAGGGGAATGTCCTTTTTCATGTGTTAATTGAACACTCGTAGATTTATCATGCTCAAACACTGGTCGTCAACATGACAGGGAGCTCTTTTCAAACGGGTTTATGTTTTTTGCGCTGGACAGTGTAAAACAAGGAAGAATTGATCAGCTTCGTTCTATTGTTGGATAATTTCAGGTAGAAAACAAAACGCCGGTTATCCTTTTGTGTGAAAGGGTTGTATTTTGAAAAGACTTTCTGTTTCTGCTCTTCAGTTTAACCTTTCGGTCGGTAATATCGACTCCAACCTTGAAAAAGGTTTTGCCGCCCTGCGCCGGGTTGCAGCGCAGGGTGCGCAGTTAGCCGTCCTGCCCGAGATGTGGAGTTGTGGTTATGATTACCGCAATCTGCCCGAGCTAGCACAACAGACCCCGCAGGTGTTGGCGCTCTGGCAGCAGGTCTGCCGTGAGACCGGGTTAGTCAGTGTCGGCAGTCTTCCTGAGTTTGAAGCGGGGTGTATTTTTAATACCGCCTACGTCATCGACCAGGGAGAGATCGTCGCGAGTTATCGAAAGCTGCATCTGTTCTCGACCATGCAGGAAGACCGTTTTCTGGCTGCCGGGAATCGTACTCTGGTGGCGGAAACTTCTCTCGGAAAGTTGGGAATCGCTATCTGTTACGACCTGCGCTTTCCCGAACTCTTTCGCAAGTTGGCGCTCGAAGGCGCCGAGATCATCTGTCTACCGGCCGAGTGGCCGAAGCCGCGCCAGGAGCATTGGAATGTCCTGCTGCGAGCCAGGGCGATCGAGAATCAGCTCTTTCTGATCGCGGCCAACTGCTGCGGCGTGCAGGGGAAACTCGATTTCTTCGGGCACAGCCAGTTGGTTTCACCGCTGGGTAATCTTTTGGCGATTGCCGGGGAAGAGGAGATCGAACTGCTGGCCGAATTTGATTTTACCGAGATGGCGAAGTACCGCGCGCAGATCAATACCCTCGGGGATCGCCGGGCCGATATCTACGGGACGCCCTAAAGGCTACTCAGCGAGAGGTTGGGCGTCGCGCCGGTATTGTAGCGGAACCTGATCGAGGCTGTCGACAAATTGCAGAGAGCCTTCGTCATCGACATAGAGGTAGCGAGTCGGCTTTTTGGCGGGGATCTCTGCCGCAGACTTTGTTGCAACCGACGATTGTTGATTGGCCGTAATCATGCGCGCCACCGAGTCATCGCCCCTCATGCCGGTCAGATCGAGCAGGCGGTTGCGAAAATCGACATAGAATTCATGGACTTCGGCATAGCCTGTCACCGGAAGGTCGACTCGAAGCAGAACCTGGTCGAGAGCTGTCAAAAGCAGCAGGGAGAAGAGTCCCCAGATAAACCAGCGAGCCATTTTGAACATCCAATTATTCCTTTTGAAATAGACCCGTCATATTGATGCTTTCGCAAGATAAGTAAAATAGCCGACGGGGACGCCGCCAATACTACGCGTATCCTCTGGTTGAACTCAAGCCTGATTCGCGGGCGCAGGTTTCTTTTTGACCGGTGCTGTGGTAAAAGTTTCAGTCGGTTTTTTCTTTTTGCAGGAGTTCAGATTTCGATGAGTGCACAAGAATATGACATCATTATTATCGGCGGCGGCCCGGCCGGTATGACTGCCGGTCTCTACGCCTCGCGTGCCGAATTGAAAACCCTGCTGGTCGAAAAAATGATCATGGGTGGACAGATGATGACCGCGACCCTGGTCGAAAATTGGCCGGGTTACCCGGGTGGGATCGAGGGTCCAGAACTGATGACGCGTTTTCAGCAGCACTGTGTCGAATTCGGTCTTGAGACGACGACCGGTGAAGTTGAAAAAATAGAAGACCTGGGCAAGCAGAAGCGCCTGGTCATCGATGGCAAAGAGTACCTGTGCAAGGCGGTGATCGTCGCCACCGGTGCTAATCCGCGTAAGCTGGGGATCGCAGGTGAAGAGGTCCTCGTCGGGCGCGGCGTATCTTACTGTGCTACCTGCGACGGGGCCTTTTTCCGCAACGTCGCGATTGCCGTGATCGGCGGCGGTGATACGGCTGCCGAAGAAGCGGTTTTTCTGACCCGCTTCGCCAGTCGGATCTATCTGGTGCATCGGCGTGATGAGCTGCGTACAACCAAAATTTTACAAAATCGAATCTTTGCCAACGATAAAATCGAAATGGTTTGGAACTCGGTGGTCACCGGACTCGATTCTGACAATACCGGTTTGACCGGAATCAAGGTCGAAAATATCGAAACCGGTGAGTCTCGCCAGCTTGACGCGGTTGGTATGTTCGTCGCCATCGGAGTGAGCCCCATCTCTCAGTTTCTGGGTGGTCTTATTGACCTGGATGAGAGTGGTTATGTCAAAGCTGGTGAGAATGCCCATACCTCGGTTGCCGGGGTCTTTGCCGCCGGAGATTGCCGGACCAATGTTCTCAAACAGGTTTCGACCGCAGTAGGCGACGGGGCCGTCGCGGCGACTCAGGCCGAAAAATATATCGAAGAGTTGAAGCATAGTTAAAGGGTTAATTTTGGGCTGCCTTAGGCGGCCTATTTTTTTATAACGCAGCAATATGTGGAGGGGTTTTCCATGCTGGCAAAAGTGACATCCGGCGCATTGATCGGGATCGATGCCTACCCGGTCGAAGTTGAAGTCGATATCGCCCAGGGCCTACCGCAGTTTTCGACCGTCGGCCTCCCCGAAGGGGCGGTCAAGGAGAGCAAGGATCGTGTCAAATCGGCGATCAAAAACTCCGGTTACGATTTCCCGACCCGCCGTATCACCATCAATCTCGCTCCCGCCGATATCCGTAAAGAAGGCGCCGCCTTCGATCTGCCGATCGCGATCGGCATTCTCTGTGCGATCGGGGTCGTCGACGCCAAGGCGTTGGAAAACTTTGTCCTGATGGGTGAGCTTTCGCTGGACGGGCGGATCAAGCCGGTGCACGGCGTGCTGCCGGTCGCCATTGCTGCGCAGAGTTGGCAGAAGAAGGCGCTGATTCTGCCCCACGAAAACGCCGCCGAAGGCGCGGTCGCCAAGGGGCCGATCATCTACGCGGTCAGTGACCTCGGCCAGGTGGTGGCGCTGATCAACGGTGAGCTTGAGTTCGCTCCTTATTGTTGTGAAGATGAACCGCTTGAGCTACCGCCGGTCGGAGGGAGAGACGATTTTTCCGAGGTACGCGGTCAGGAACAGGTCAAGCGCGCGCTTGAGGTCGCCGCGGCTGGTTCACACAACATTCTGATGAGCGGCCCGCCCGGTAGCGGCAAGACCATGCTCGCTCGACGTCTGCCGACTATCCTGCCCGATTTCTCCTTCGAAGAAGCACTCGAAACCACCAAGATCCACTCGGTCGCCGGCCTGCTCTCAGGCCATAACGCTCTGGTCCGTCAGCGCCCCTTCCGCTCTCCCCATCACAGTATCTCTGACGCCGGCATGATCGGCGGCGGCAGCTATCCGCGCCCGGGAGAGGTATCTCTGGCGCACCGCGGCATCCTGTTTCTCGATGAATTCCCCGAATTCAAAAAGAACGTGCTGGAGATGCTGCGCCAGCCCCTCGAAGACGGCCAGGTTTCGATCAGTCGTGCCGCACTCAGCCTGACCTTCCCGGCCAACTTCATGCTGGTTGCGGCAATGAACCCCTGTCCGTGCGGATTCAGAGGCGACTCCGCCCACGACTGCACCTGCACCGCGCCGCTGCTCCAGCGTTACCGCAGCCGCCTCTCTGGTCCGCTGCTCGACCGCATCGACCTGCATATCGAGGTGCCGCGCGTACCGCACAAAGACCTGACCGATCAATCCCCGGCCGAAAGCAGCGCCATCATTCGTGAACGCGTCAACCGCGCTCGTCTGATCCAGCGTGAGCGTCTCACCCCCTTCGGCCTGCACGCCAACAGCCAGATGCAGGCCCGGCACATCCGGCGCTTCTGCAAGCTCGATGAACAAGGCGATCAACTCCTCGAACAGGTCACCGACAAACTCGGCCTTTCGGCACGCAGCTTTACGCGGATTCTCAAGCTGGCACGTACGATTGCTGATTTGGCCGGATCTGAGTCAATTCAGACGTTGCATCTGGCCGAAGCGATTCAGTATCGGGGGGTGGATCGGAAGTTAGAATGAAATTGGGGCACAATCAGGGGGTGCCCCACCATCTACAGAATTCGATGGTAGACCCCTTTGCCCCTTTTACCGGCGCTTTTAGCCTGGCTCCAATGCCATTCGAAAGTTCCTACTCCGCTCGCAATGCCTCAATGGGTTCCAGATCAGCAGCTCGAAGTGCCGGATATATGCCGAACACGATTCCCAAGGTCACGGAAAAGATGAACCCCACCCCTGCCGCAGGCCATGAAATTACTGTTTCCCAGTAACCAAGACGGGAGAGCGTCAATGCGCCTGAGACGCCGAGAAGAACGCCGAGGAAACCGCCTGCCCCGGACAGGATAACCGCTTCCAGAAGGAACTGATTGCGGATATCCCGCCTAAGGGCGCCGATGGCCCGCCGCAAGCCGATTTCATGGGTCCGTTCGCGCACCGAGATCAGCATGACCGCCAGGATGCCGACGCCACCCACCAGCAGGGAAATGCCCGAGACGCTGCCGACAAGAAGCGTCATTTCACGCGAGGTCGCCTGCTCCGTTTCCAGCAGAGTGGCCTGGTTTTGAATGGTAAAGTCGTCCGGCTTTGTCCGCAGCCGGTGAAGCTGCCGCAAGGTTTCACGGATCTCGGCTTCAGCGCGGCTGAGTGCATTGGAGTTCCTGGCTTGGATATAAATCATATCAACGTTGGTAACATTGAAAAGTCGGCGCATGGCGGTTTCCAGAGGCACGATAATAAGATCGTCCTGATCAACGCCGTTGGCGTCGGTGCCCTTTGCCTGAGTAACCCCGATCACCTCAAAGGGGACCCGGCCAATCCTGAAGGACAGACCGATGGGGTCGATGCCGTCAAAAAGGTTTCTGGCCACCGTGGGACCGAGGACGGCAACGCGTCTTCTGCCCCGACTTTCATCGGCATCGAAAAAACGGCCCGAGGCTATCTTAATATTGCGAATCAGGAAGCCATCGGCCGTCATGCCGACCACATTTGTGTTCGTCGTCTCCGCCTCAAATTTGGCGGAAAGTTTCTTGCTGCTGCTCGGGGCCGCAAGCAAAACGCTTGGGCAATCCTTGACAATGGTCCTGGCGTCTTCCGGCACCAGGGTCGTCACCGTAGCTATCTGCCGCTGCCGTCCGGCAATGATGCGAGTCTGGCCGGCATTGACAATAATGAGATTGGTCCCCATCTCCCGGATGCGGTCGAGGATGCGTTTTTCTGCCCCGTTGCCGGCTGACACCATGAGAACGACAGCGCCCACGCCCACGACAATCCCAAGCACACTCAGCATGGTGCGTAGTTTCTGCGCGGCCATGATTTCGCAAGATAAAGCAATATTCCTGGCGATCTTCATCTTAGGGATTCAACCGGGTTCAGTGCCGCCGCTTTCCGCGCCGGCTGCACCCCGAAGAAAGTTCCCACCAGCAGAGCAAAAAGCGTTGCCAGGGCAAAAGGTTCCCAGGAAAACGCGACAGGAATCTTGGTGGCTTGTGCCAGAAACATGGTAATTCCCACTCCAAGCCCACAGCCGAGAACCATGCCGAACAACGTGACAGTCAGCGATTCAATCACAAACTGAGAAAGTATATCGCCACGGGTCGCGCCGGTCGCCCGCCGTAGGCCGATTTCTTTCGTGCGCTCGCCCACCGAGATAAGCAGGATGTTCATCAGAACAACACCTCCGACGAAGAGACTGAGGCCCGCCAGGGCGATGAGAAGGATGGACAGCGTTTTTGATGTCCCCCGCGCTAGATCCCCAATACCCTTTGCCGAAACTATGCGGAAGTCGTCCTCTTCCGGCGGCGTGATGTGGTGTCGCCCATGGATGAGCTGCCGCACCTGGGTTTTGACGGTTTCTATTTGATCCAGGTCTTTGACCTTAATGCGGACGTATGTGATATGTTCCTGGTTAAACAGGCGGCGCATCCCCGTGGTCAAAGGAATGAGAGCCCGGTTGTCAAAATCGGTTCCCATCGGGCTCGTTCCTTTGTGTTTTAATATTCCTTTGACCCGGAAGCGGACGTTTTGGATATGGATATACTCGCCGATGGGGGAGTCGTTGCCAAAGAGGTCGCGGCTCGTTGTTTGCCCGATAACACAGACCCGGGCCATGGTTGCCACATCTTCTGCCGCAATGGGATCGCCTTCGCTGACGTACCAGTCCCACGCTTCATGCCAGTCTGAGTCAACCGCAAAAACATTGGCCTGGATCTGCTCACCGCCAGCCTTGATCGGCATCTGCCTCTTAAAGGCAGCAGGGGCTAGGGCCTCAATGCCCTGGACTTGGTTGCGGACGGCCTCGGCGTCTTCCATCCTGAGGGTCGTTAAATTAAAGTCAGGAGGTGGCAGATCTTTGCCGCCGCCTGCAATCAGCATGATGGCGCGTGGGCCGAAAGCCTCCATACGTTTCATGACCTTCTTCTCGGTGCCACTGCCAATAGCCATAATAACAGTGAGGGCGGCAATGCCGACGATGGTTCCGGTCATCATGAAAAAGGTGCGCAGCTTGTTTCTGCCCAGTGCCTGAGTGCTTTGGCCGATAATCCTCTGTATTCTCATTGTTCGTCCTCCCCGCCAGCGAGCGTGCTCAATTCCACGTCCGGGTCGCGCTGTTTTTCAACCCTCCGATCCTCGGCAATTTTGCCGTCTTTCAGCACGATTATCCTTTGTGCGTGATCTGCTACGGCTTGATCGTGGGTTACGAGAATAATTGTGCGTCCCTCCTGGTGCAGATTCTTAAAAATAGCCATGACCTCCAAGCCGCTTTTGCGGTCGAGGTTTCCCGTGAGTTCGTCGGCCAGGATAATTTCCGGTTCAGTGATCAAGGCACGGGCAATGGCGACCCTCTGTTGCTGGCCGCCGGAAAGCTCGTTAGGCTTGTATTCCATCCTGTCCGTCAGTCCCACGGAGGAAAGCGCCTTTTCGGCCATCTTCTCCGCGTCTTCCGGATAGTCCTCAACATAGATGAGCGGCAGCATCACGTTTCTCATGGCCGTTGCTCTTTCCAGCAGATGAAACTGCTGGAACACAAAACCGATCTTGCGGTTACGCAGATGCGAAAGGGCGTCATCATCCAGCGAACCTACATTGGTATCGTCCAGCCGGTAGCTCCCGCCTGTGGGTTTATCCAGGCAGCCCAGGATGTTCATCAACGTGGACTTGCCCGTACCTGATGTGCCCATGATCGCCACATACTCACCTTCATTGATGCGAAAGTTAATGTCTTTCAACACGGATGTCGTAACGCTTCCGGTTGAGTAGGTCTTTTCAAGACCCTGTACCTCTATCATTTTGTTCCCTCCTTAAATTTTTTATGACTGTAATGCGTCAATCGGATCGATTGACGCTGCCTTTCTAGCGGGATAAAGTCCGAACGCGACAGCAATAACACCGCAACCTAAGGCTGAGATCGCGAAAGGTAGCCACCCGACCTTGCTTGCCGTTATTCCGGCGAAGGAAAGGGCTGTTGTAACACTTGTGCCAAACAAAACGCCCAGGAGTCCGCCTATCAGGGTAATCGTGAGACACTCTCCGAGCATTTGGCCAGTAATGTCTCGTTTCCGTGCTCCCACGGCCCGGCGTATCCCTATTTCCGTCGTTCTTTCCGATACGGAAATGAGCATGATGTTCATGATGATAACGCCTCCTACCAGCAGTGAAATTCCCGCCATTGCCAGGAGCAGAGCAGTCAGGGTCGCAGATGTGCCTGAAGCCATGTCCGCCAATTCCTTTGGCTCTCTGATGGAGAAATCGTCGACAGCACCAGAGCGCAGTTCGTGCCTTTCACGCAGCAGGGTTTGAATATCTTTAGCGGTCTCATGAACAACCAGCACATCCTGAGCCTGAACCACGATTTGATTCAGATAGGTCTGAGCAAAGAGTCTTTTTGCTGCGGTTGACAATGGAATGATAATTCGGTCATCCCGATCCGTTCCACTTGCTGAGGCTCCTTTTTCTACGAGAACGCCCTTCACTGTGAACGGCACACTTCTGATTCGGATTGTTTGGCCGATGGGGTTGTCACTGCCGAACAAGGTTTTTTTCACGGTCCGGCCGAGCAGACAGACCCTGTTGCTCAGCAGCAGGTCTTCGGCACTGATGAAATCACCTTCCGAAGCACCGAAGCTCCTGACTTTCGCCCAGTCCGGGGTCACGCCGAAAACGTTAGAGGCGCTTGACTTATCCGCATATTTCACCTCCACCAGACGCTGATTCTGCACAGGCGCTACCCGCAGCACATTCCGGACAGACGCTTCGATCGCATGAGCGTCGTCCAACGAAAGAGAGACAATGGAACGGTCGCCGCCAGGAGCGCCAGTTTTCTTGCCCGTACCGGGGCGAATCATCAAGGTGTCGAGCCCATGACGAGATACAAGCATCATGGCGCGCTGCCGTGTCCCTTGGCTAATGCAAATAACCACCGTCAGCGAAGCAACCCCGATAAAGATTGCCGCGATCATCATGAAAAACCGGAGTCTGTTGCCGGCCATGGTCGCCAGGGCTTCACGGGCGATCCTCAAGGATCTTGACATCTATTACTCTCCCGAGTCTGGTTTTGCTAAGAGGATGACTTGGCCCTCTTGCAGACCGGCAGCAATCTCAATCCATTGACCGTCCTTCCAGCCGACCTTGACCTCGTGCTGTTCCGGCCCTGTCTCCGACTGGATATAGACAATATTCCTGCCCCGTTCTCTCTTTACGGCCTTGGCGGGCACGGCCAGCACTTGTTCGCGTTTTGCAAGGGAAATGGTCACGCTCGCGGTCATCTCCGGCCGTAAGAGGCCGTCGTAGATGCCGCTAATTTCAACCACCACGTCGTAGTTGACCACGTTTTCCTGGATCACTGCCTTGGGGTATATGGCGACAACTTTTCCGTTGAATTCCCGGGCAGGGAAGGTGTAAACCGTAAAGATACATTGCTGGCTTTTTTTAATCTTGCCAATGTCCACCTCATCCACGTAGACGTCTAACTGCAGTCGTTTCAGGTCAATGATGGTGACAAAGGTCGGTGCGCTCAGGCCGGCGGCAACGGTCTCGCCCTCTTGGGTGGCAACAGAGGCGATTACGCCCGAGATGGGGGCGGTAATAGTCGCATAGGAGAGCTTGACTTGTGTCTCCTTAAGGGCGGCCCGGGCGGCGTCTACTTGTCTGTTGGCAAGCTGAAGTCCGGCCTTGGCGCTCTCTTTTTCGTTCAAAACATTATCAACCGCCTGCTGGCTGGTAAAATCTTCCTTTATGAGGTTTTGCTGCCGTTGATATTCCAGATTGGCCAATTTTACCCTGGACTCGGCATCCACTACTTTCGCCTCTGCTACCTCCACCTCTGCCTGCGCCCGTGCAACAGTAGCCTCGAGGTCAGCCTTCTCTAACTCGGCGACAATCTGGCCCTTTTTGACGTAATCACCGATGTTGGCGTACAAATGCTCTACCTTGCCTGAAATACGAGCGCCGACGCGAACCTCGGCCCCGACCTGCGGGTTGACCGCGCCGGTTGCCAGCACCGATGAGGAAAAATCACGGCGGACCACCTTGGCTGAGGAGACGGAGGCAGTCGAATCTTTGTTATGGCCAAAGGGCCACCAAGTTACTGCGGCGATCCCGGCCAAAAGCGGCAAAGCCAGGATAAGAAGCAATCTGCTTTTTTTACGTTTCTTCAATATTGGGTCCTCTTATGTGAGTATATGGGTATTTATTACGCGAGCGTCCGCCCCACGGCGCGTTCGAGGCGGGCCATGGCCGTGTACCAATCGAGTCTGGCCTGCACCAACCGAACATTGGCCGAAGTGCGGGAAGTCTGGGCGTCAGTCACTTCGATGATGGAACCGGTGCCGTTCTTGTATTCGCCTTCGGCAACTCTGGCGCTCTCCTCAGCGCTGGCCACAAGGGCTTGGGATGCTTCAATTGCCTGATCGGCCTCGATCAACCGTGAGTAAGCGGTCCAGACCTCCAGCTCGACACCGCGCAACAGCTTTTCATGCTCGGCAACCGTCCTGGCCAGTTCCGATTTCGCCCGGAGTTTCGTGTATCCTCGGTCGAAACCGTCGAAGAGCGGCAGGGTGATGCCGACGCCGAGAGACCATTCATCGCGCTCCGGCGCGAAGGTGCGGTCCCGCCAGCCATAATCGGCATTGAGTGTCACCTCGGGCCAGTAGCTGGCCTCGGCCGCCTTGACATTCATGCGTCCCGATTCGATACCGGCCAGGGCGGAGCGAAGTTCCGGGCGACTGGATGTGGCCTCGGCCATGAGTTTCTTGATATCGGCTAATTCCCGCTGGTGTGGGTCCTGGGGCAACTCCGCAACTGCAAACGATTTGGAAGGATTTAATCCCATGGCATTTGCCAGCCGACCGCGGGTGACCCGCACCTGACTGCGCGCCCGGACTAATCCTAGGTCGGCCTCGGCCTTCCCGGTCTCGGCCTTGAGCACATCGGACTTGGCAACCATGCCGTTCTTGTAACGCGCCCGGGCAACATCAAGATGGTATTGGGTTTGGTGGCTGGTTTGCTCCGCCACCCGCTCAAGCTCTTTAGCCGCCAGTAGCTGGTAGTATGCCTCTTCCACGGCAAGAGCAACATTCTGGAGCGTGGTGTTGTGCTGAAAATTCACCTTGAGCAGCTCCGACTCGGCACCCTCAAGCCCTGCGGATCTGGCTCCCCCGTCGAACAGGAGATAGCGCACTCCGAATCCCGCCTCGAAGGTGTCAGCCGCGCCTGTATCCTGTTGGCTGTCAAGGGACACAAGGTCGCCCCGATTTGCCCCTGCCGAAAAATCCGCGGCCGGCATATAACCTGCCCTGGCTTGCCCTACCCCTGCAGCGGCCGAGCGGCTGGCCTGCCATGCTATCTGCGTTTCCGGATTACGCTCCAGAGCGATTTTGATGCATTGGGCCAGACCCAGAATCCGGCCATCGACTTCAGGGATCACTTCGTCGTCAATGGGAATCAGTTCAGGAAGGGGTGAACTCGGTTCATAGATAGAGGCTGGCGAATCAGGGACATCCGCCAATAAACGATCGTAGTTCACTGGAATGCAGCCGCCTATGGCGGCAAGAAGGCCCAAGACAATTACAGACGCCTGGAAAAACCGAACAGAAATGTGAATGGAGAGCACCTTTTTCATCATCGTGTTCCTTTTGATGGCTTTGTTTCTGGGTGAGACATCCACCGGGGGCGCAGGCTCTCACTTTTCTCGATTCGTCCCTTGATAAGCGCAAAGAATTTCGCTCGTTGTTCAGGCGTAAAGATTCTGCTCTCTTCAAGAAGGTGGTCAATCACCTGGGCTTGCATCTGCCCTTGCAGGGTCCAGATTTCTTTTTGTTTGTCGTCAATCCCCTTGGGTTCGGGATTCTCCTTTGCCAGAAGGTCGATAAGCGCGAGCCGTCTGTCTTGGATCGCATGCCCCTGTTGATTGAGAAATGCATGGAACCTGTCGCGAATCGGCTCGATTTTATCGAGCTGCTCCCGGCTTAGATCCAACTCCTCGTAAAGAAGGAGACGGCGATTCGTAAGATGATGATCTATTGAAAGGTGCATACCCGATCTGTGGTAGAGATATGTCCCGGTGAAAACGATATTTAGTACCACCGAAAAGATGATGGCCAGGGTCTTGATATTTTTTTTCATTGTCCATTTCCTTCTTCATTCGTCTGGGCAGCCATGGCGATATAAATCGAGCCAATGGAACCAGACGGAGTGGGCTCAAACCACTCAAGCCCGTGTAGGTTCTTTGCAGACCTACTTACCTGACCCTGTTTATCCAAAATAAGCCCACCGTCCATGGTCAGACCGACAATACAGGCCAGCAGCATTGTGACGCAGGCGGCAATCCGCATGGGGGCCGAAAGCTCCGTTATCCACCGCAAGGGATTCCAGCCCATGGGCGGGAAAGGCCTTGCCATTGTTGCCTCCGGCCGTTCTATTCTCCGGGCCTCCCTCATAACCCTGGTGACAAACCCGTCCGGCACAGAGGGAACGTGAAGTGTGTCGTTCAGCGACCCTTCCAGACTACGGATATCTTCGAGCCGCTTTAGACAAACCGCGCACTTCGCCAAGTGGGCTTCCACGATAGGACGCTGCCTCTCAGGAAGTTCGCCATCCACGTAGGCATTGAGATAAGAAATTATTTTTCTGCACCTCATGGAACGCTCCTTTTATCTTGTTAAACGGACGAGGAATGGAAAACCCCCGTTGTTTCCTATTTTCTTATTCGTAACAAACTGGATTGGAGTGTATTCCTGGCGCGGCCGAGCAGCCTCTCCACGGCCTTGACCGTCGTTCCCATCGCCTGGGCGATCTCGCTGTACCTCAACCCCTCGTAGTATTTCAGGATGACGACCATCCGTTGCCTGGATGACAGGGCGTCAAGGGCCCGGCGGATCTCCGTATCCCGCTCTTTTATGACAAGAACTTCCGCAGGACTAGGAGAACAATCAGTCCGTTCAGGAAGACCGTCGGTGGGTATCGGGCGTTTCTTTCGGGCGTAGTCTATGCAGAGGCGGCTGACAATCCGGTAGAGATAGGTGCGAAAACCCGCGGTCGGACGATACCGGGGTGCTGCTTCTAATAGTTTAAGGAAGGCTTCCTGGGCAATGTCTTCGGCCTCCGCCGGGCCACCAAGGAATCGGAAAGCAATACCCCATACGAAACGCTGATGGCGAAGAACGAGCTCGTCAAAGGCGCCAAGATCACCTTTGGCTACCGCCAGCATGAGTTCTTCATCTCTAACAACCATCACCATGCCACCTTCATAGGATCAGCGCCGATACAACAGCCCCGACTAGGACGACCCAGAGGATATCAACCTTTAACCGGAGCGCCAGGAACGCGAGTACTGCTATGGAAACCTGGCTTGCGCCCCAAGGGATGGCCAGGGAAAACTGTATGGTCACAGCCAGGAGCAGGCCAACGAAAGAGACCAATGCTCCGCGAAGACCCCGTTGAAAGAGAGGATTGCCCTGCAAGTGGTCGAAATACGGGACCACCGCCATAAGGATGATCAGCGAAGGGGTGAATATGCTTACAGTGCCAACGAAAGCACCGGGTAGCCCCGCAATGAGGTAGCCCACAAAAGTGGCCGTGATGACAATGGGGCCGGGGGTCACCTGTCCCAGGGCGATGCCGTCCATAAAGGTCTTGCTGTCCATCCAGTGCCTCGCACCCACTACTTCGTGGAGCATGAGGGGTACCGAGGCATACCCGCCGCCGAAGGCAAAAAGATCGACCTTCAGCATCAGGGTGGACAGGTCAAAAAGCTTCCGATCCACGAAATAAAGGGCGAGCAGGCCGGTCAGCAAAGCCAGGACCAGGAACAGCAGCGCCCCCAGGTTTTTCAGCAGGGCCACATGATCGGCTGCGACTTTTTTCTCTCGTCGTGGTTCCGACTTCCTGTAAAGAATCAACCCCAGGACGGCTGAAGCGGAGATTGCTATTATCGGGCTACCGCGTGCGACAAGAAACGCTGCGGCCCCGAGGGCCAGCAACCCATCCTGCCATTTTCTTATGGAGGTGCGTCCAAAACCCAGGGTAGCGTTCGCCACCAGGGCGACCACGATCACCTGCAAACCCTTGAATGCCGAAACAACCGTAGCAAGCTCGTGAGCCTTTCCGTAAAACGCTGCCAGGGCCACCATCAACAGGAAGGCAGGAAAACCAAACCCCACATATGCGACCACGGCCCCTAGCGGCCCACCGGCGCGTAATCCAACGTAGGCCGCGACCTGCATCGCAGTGGCGCCGGGTATGGACTGGCACACGGCGACACCGTGTCTGAAGGACTCTTCCGTGAGCCACTTATTTTTCTTTACTGCAAGATTCCGGATATAGGCTACCATGGCTGGCCCGCCAAAGGCCGTGAGGCCGAGCCTAAGAAAAGAGACGAAAAGTCTACGCAAAATACGACCCGATGAAAACGATGTTTAATACCACCGAAAAGATGATGGCCAGGGTCTTGAGATTTTCTTTCACTGTCCATTTCCTTCTTCATTCGTCTGGGTAGCCATGGCAATATAAATCGAGCCAATGGAACCAGGCGGAGTGGGCTCAAACCACTCAAGCCCGTATAGGTTCTTTGCAGACCCACTTGCCTGCCCCCGTTTATCCAAAATAAGCCCGCCGTCCATGGTCAGGCCGACAATACAGGCCAGCAGCATTGTGACGCAGGCGGCAATCCGCATGGGGGCCGAAAGCTCCGCTATCCATCGCCAGAGATTCCAGCCCATGGGCGGGAAAGGCCTTGTTAGTGCTGCCTCCGGCCATTTTTTTCTCCGGGCCTCCCTCATAACCCTGGCGGCAAACCCGTCCGGCACGGGGGGCACGTGAAGTTTGTCGTTTAGCGACTCTTGCAGACTGCGGATATCTTCGAGCCGCTTTTGACAAACCGCGCACTTCGCCACGTGGGACCCAACGGCCTCGCACTCTTTCAAGTTCAACTCGCCGTCCAGGTAAGCGCCCAGGCGGTTCCGGCATCTGACACAAGACAACATTTCAACCACCTCTTTAATGTTAAACGTACGTTAACGGCAAAAACCCCCGCTGAAATGTCAATATTTATTTGATGTGAGACAAGTGTACCTCACGGGGCGTTCATAAAATTATCTGATTAGCACTGATCTTCCGCTAAGCGGAGCCTGCGTTCCGAGCGCTTGCCCGTGCAAATCGCCGCGATGATCATTCGGGGGAGCAGCGCAGCTAGATTGAAGCGGCGGTTGAAACGATACTGATATTCACCGAGGTAACGGCGCGCGGATTTCTCAAAGTCGGCGGCATGATAAGTCTCCTGAATGGCATTTTTAAAATTGCCTAGGATGGTGTTGGCCCAGGAAAGTATCCCATATCCGAGATCTTCCGCCCCTGACCGACAACTTCCCGTTGTTGGATACACCCGGCTTGAGTGACCGACGGGAAACACCAGAGGCCACCAGAAACAACCGTCGTTGCCGGAATCAGTGACCTATTGGCCTAGGCCTTGATCTCAACGTTACTGAACGCCTTAACTCTGGAGAAAACGACGTACGATGGGTTGTTCTTGTCATTGGTCTGAACGGCAGCAATGAACGGAACTTTGTTCTCGGACCCGCGCTCGGCCTTCCCACCAGGGTTTTCGCCACCAAGGTAGGCGTCGTCCACTTCGACGCGAACTGAGAGCCGGGTGGAGGTTTCTCGCTCAGACATGACCTGCTCGAGTTTGTGCTTTATCCGCCAAGCCGCCGGGTAATTGAGGCCCGCCAGACGCCGCAGTTCAAGGATCGACACGTTATTTTTAGTCTGGCTCAGAAAGTGGAGTCTTTTCGAGAAACTCGATGATACGGGGGATAAAACGTTTTCTTATCGTCCACCCGTGTTTCCAGTTCCAGATCGTCGAAGCGGTCACACCAATCTGAACCGCAACATCTTTCTGATATAATTCAAGTTCTATTCTTCGCTGGCGTAGGTGATCGCCTAGGGTGACGGGTTCTTGGGTAAGCTCTATAGGTCGTTGAATTTGAGGATTTTCGATTTTGTAGGCGGCTCTAGATGGTTTGGAATTGTTCGTAAAGGGGTCCTCCACATCCCTGCCCCTGCGGTTTCAGGGGCGACTCCGCCCACGACTGCACCTGTACCCCGCCGCTGCTGCAGCGGTATCGCAGCTGGCTCTCCGGCCCACTGTTCGACCGCATCGACCTGCATATCGAGGTGCCGCGCGTACCGCACAAGGATTTGACCGATCAATCCCCCGCCTAAAGTAGTGAAGTTATTCGCCAGCGAGTCAATCGTGCCCGTCAGATCCAGCGCGAACGACTCGCCCCCTTCGGCCTACACGCCAACAGCCAGATGCAGGCGCGGCATATCCGGCGTTTCTGCAAGCTGGATGAAAAAGGCGATCAACTCCTCGAGCAGGTCACCGACAAGCTCGGCCTCTCGGCGCGCAGCTTCACCCGTATCCTCAAGCTGGCACGTACGATTGCTGATTTGGCCGGATCAGAGTCTATTCAGACGTTGCACCTGGCCGAGGCGATTCAGTATCGGGGGGTGGATCGGAAACTGGGGTGAAGGTGAAAAAATTATACCTTCAAAAGCCAAAGGCAGACCCCTCTGTGCCATCTACGAAGAGATCGCACTGCGACCGTTCAAGATGCGGATTCAGGGTCGATGCTGAGACACCAAGGGCTTCAGCGCCTTATCTGATGCTGAGGCAGGAAGGCTCAATGTTCAACTCGCGAATAAATTCGCCTGGGTGTGGTGGATCATAGATTGCCATCATTGATAATCCCCTGGGGCGAGGTCAAAGGCAACATCCTGCTTGTTA
>JBDNGT010000091.1:0-9685 GCA_041689145.1 Geopsychrobacter sp.
AACAGCGAGATGGTCGCACCCTGCATCTTCGCAAAGCAACCGTTGCGGAACCAAAACTGAAGAGGCTGTATGAGATTCTAGAAATTCCCGATTCGCCCGGAGGGATCCAAAAACTGGTCAAATAAGACAAGAAAACACAAATGTAGTGCCACACGCGGTTTTTTTGAGCGGTAACATCCCGTTTTAATTGAAGAAATATTTATGAGTGTTGAACATGGGTTAGGGATAAATCGCACAGATTCGACTTATCAAAAATCAGGATTTTACTTTTGGGAACGATATTCAGAGCATCCTGGCTCATTCGCAAATATTGTAAGTTTTGACCGAAGATAAGCGTCTTGGATTTTGTTCCACATTGTTTTCAGAGCTAAAAATCTGAGCAGATCTTACATTCCTGAATATCCTGCAAAACAAGAACGGCCACCCCATATCTGAGGTGGCCGTTTTCGTGTCAGGTTTATCGTGATTTATCGAATAGTCAGCCACCTGCCAAACTTCTTTAGCTTTGTGACAACAATGCAGTTTAACAGGATATTTGCGAAATGAAGATGCTTGCTGGTTATGGCTTGTCGCCTGCCATAACTGATAAACTTTGAAACGTTACTAGCGTGAATTGGATTGTGGGGCACATCGGAATGTGGGGAGACTTTAGCTCTAATTTCAAACAATTTACAAATTGCAATATTAAAGAATTTCGGACATTCTGACGGCTAAGTCCAGAGCTAGATACGACAACAGCATTGAACACATGCAACTAAACTGAAATCCACCATACATATTGCTTGTCAATTTGATAGGGAAGGTTGCTAGACGACATTGCCGGTTCCCAGTAAATGGCCTGGCAGCGATCTAAATCAATTTATGCTAGTAATATTGCTTTCAAGTCAGTGCCTTTTTTTGCTTTAAATTCACACGAGCCAATTATCGTTTTTAATCTTCTTTTTGCAAACCGAAATTTAAATGAATGCCGATTCCAGTGCTCTTTCTATTATTGCTTCTACTGCAGATATTTCTACCATCGGACCTTATGGCGCAAAAAGACCCACGGTCTGTTGGTGACAAAACCATCATCGTCGGTGGCGACCATAACTATCCACCATACGAATTTTTGGACGAGAACAACGAACCTGCTGGCTATAACGTCGATCTGACAAGAGCGGTTGCTGAAGTGATGGGAATCACAGTTGAAATCCGGCTGGGAAGTTGGGATCAGGTTCGTCGCGACTTAAAAGATGGGAGAATTGACGCCCTTCAGGGGATGGTAGAATCTGTAGAACGAAAAAATGATTTTATTTTCGCCCCTCATTCGATTGTTCATCAAGCAGTTTTCGCCCGCAAAACAGAAGCTGTAGAGGTAACTTCACTGGCGCAGTTACAAGGAAAAGAACTCATCGTTCAGAAGGGTGGTATTATGCATGATTTCTTGCTTGATGAGCAACTTGGCGCCAAACTGATTCTGGTTAATACCCACGCGGATGCTCTCCGTTTGCTCGCTTCGGGACAGCATGACTATGCCCTGGTTGCAAATCTTCCCGGCCTTTACCTGGGCCGGGGGTTGGGATTGTCCAATATTATCCCCGTGGGCAAACCCTTCCCCGGACTACGTTACGGGTTTGCGGTAAAAAGGGGGAATGATAACTTACTCGCCCTTTTCAGTGCAGGCCTGGCAATTCTGAAAAATACCGGTCGCCAAAAAGAGATATATGATCGCTGGCTCGGGCCGCTCGATCCGACCGAAGGGATTAAGTGGAAAAGCATTATACAGCTCGGCAGCCTGGTCCTTGGGCCGATGGTTCTGGTCATCTGCACCGTTGTTTTCTGGAACCGGTCGCTGAAACGAGAAGTGGCCCGCAGGACCAAAGAAATGGCCCTGCAACAACAGCAACTGATCCAGGCCGATAAGATGACCTCGCTGGGAACGCTCGTGTCAGGCGTTGCGCATGAAATCAACAACCCGACCGGTTTAATTCTGTTCAACCTGCCGGTTCTGGAAAAAGTGTTCCAGGCAGCCGAAGCGACCCTGGAAGAGCGCTATCAACAACAAGGGGATTTTTTTATCGGCGGTCTCAAATATTCTGCTTTGCGTGAAGAATCGGCCCAAATGTTTACCGAAATGCAGAATGGAGCAATGAAAATAAAGCGGATTGTCGATGAGTTGAAAGACTTTGCCCGCAAGGCCAGTTCCGAATTGACTGAAATGGTTAACCTGAACCAGGTTGTAGAGGCGGCCGTAAGACTGGCTGATAACTCGATCAAGAAAGCCACCAGCCATTTTAATATCTGCTATTACGAGCCGATACCGGCATTTAAAGGGAACAGCCAGCGGATTGAGCAGGTCATCATCAATCTTCTTCTCAATGCCTGCCAAGCCCTTTCAACCGCAGATCAGGGGATCTTCGTCCGCACCTATCTAAACGAAAAAGAGCATGAAATCGTCCTTGAGGTAAAAGACGAAGGGGTAGGGATCGCCGCCGAGCAGCTTGTTCATTTGACGGACCCCTTCTACACGACCAAACGTGAACATGGTGGAACAGGTTTGGGCCTTTCAATCTCCGCTGGAATCCTCGAAGAGCACCATGGCCGCTTGCATTTCAACTCGGGATCGGGTGTCGGGACTACGGTCTCCATATACCTGCCGATTCATTGGAAAGATTGATCTAACATGACAGAGACTCTCTACCCAGAATTCATTGTGCTGTTGGTTGACGATGAAAGTGCCTGGCTCAGGACCATGACCATGATCCTGGCCCTAGAAGATGGCATCAATAATATTATTCGTTGTCAGGACAGTCGAGAGGTAATGGGCATTCTCGCCAACCAAAATGTCGGGCTGGTGCTGCTTGATGTCAATATGCCCTGTCTCTCCGGTGAAAAACTGTTGCCACTGATTGTTGAAGAACACCCGGATGTTATGGTGATTGTTATCAGTGGCATGAACCAGATCGATACAGCGGTCAACTGTATGAAACTAGGCGCGTTTGACTTCTACGTGAAAACTGTCGAGAAAGAACGCCTGTTGAAGGGTGTGCAACGAGCCATCAAAATGATCGAACTGGAGCGAGAGAATATTGAAATGCGCAACCGGTTCCTGGCGGGGAAAATCGGCAAACCTGAGGTCTTCAGTGAAATTGTAACCCAGGACAAGGCAATGAATTCGATTTTTCAGTATATCGAAGCTATTTCGGTCAGTTCTCAACCGGTTCTGGTTACAGGGGAGAGTGGCGTTGGCAAGGAATTAGTGGCCAAAGCGATCCATACGCTGAGCGGTCGCCAAGGTCCACTAGTATCAGTCAATGTGGCCGGACTTGACGATACGGTTTTTTCGGACACCCTTTTCGGCCACAGAAAGGGAGCCTTTACTGGAGCAGACGGGACAAGGGACGGAATGGTTGAAAGCGCCAGTAATGGCACCCTGTTCCTGGATGAGATTGGTGATCTCAGTGTTGCTTCTCAGGTTAAATTACTACGCCTACTTCAGGAAGGGGATTATTTCCCCTTGGGCAGTGATGTGCCCAGGCGGATGAATGCCCGCATTGTTGTTGCCACCCATCAGGATCTCGCCGCCAATCAGGACACAGGAAAAATGCGTAAAGACCTCTATTATAGGCTCTGTGGTCACCATGTTCATATCCCATCGCTAAGTGAACGTAAAGGTGATATCCCACTGCTCCTTAATCATTTCCTTGAGCAGGCTGCAGCCGATCAGGGCAAAAAAAAACCGTCGATCCCCAAAGAGCTTCCAGTTCTGCTGGCAAACTATACCTTCCCCGGCAATATTCGTGAGTTGAAGGGGATGGTTTATGATGCCATGAGCATACATAAAAATAAGATGATATCGATGGATGCCTTCAAACGGGCCATCGATAAACAACAGCCCCCCCTACATGAATCCTCCGAGGAGTACTATGATAACTTTTTCTCCCCAGGCACCCCCTTGCCTCCACTGAGAGAAGTAGCTGACCTACTTGTCCAAGAAGCAATGACTCGTGCTGAAGGGAACCAGTCATTAGCCGCAAGGTTGATCGGGATTTCCCAGCCGGCGTTAAACAAACGCCTGAAAAAACTGAAGGATTAGCCGGCCGCGTCCTGCGTATCTTGTGACCAATACAGTTTTTCACTCTGCTTGATTGGCGGTACACAGAAATTGAGCATCTTGCCTTATTTTTCATAGGCTTATTTACGCCCGGCCTCAGACCCCCTATAACCAAACGATTAGTTATCACTTTGCAGATGACGACATAAGTACCTGAAATTATGGTTAAATCCCCTCGTCATCACCAAAGGGCTGCGCAAGGTTATATGTCTTTAGCTCCCCGCTAGATTCAGCCTGCATAAAAAAGCTCTTTAAAATCAGCAGGTTGTCAGATTGGTTTCTTTTGGCATATGCCTTGCGATAAGAAGCTGAACAACAAAAATTGTATTTTACACGCGTGGAACCCTCTCTCCCACGTATTTGCCCCATTCCGAGTTCCTCTCTGGATGGGGTTTTTTTTGAAATATTTAACCATGACACGGGGTAAACGTATTCAACATCCCGCTGTAGAGGTTAGCTCTTCCCCTGTAGTGGTTACGCGGCAAATTGAGACAATTACACTCCCCTCAATAACCATCCTGCCACGATTTTCACAAAGTGATTTCGATCATTCGCTCCGTTATCGACCACCTATAACCAAGCAACCCGCTATAACTTCTACAAGTCAACATAAGGTGCTGAAAATATGAAGAATTAAACTTTTGGTTCGCTGAGAGGGCCCATAGGTTATAACCCATTGGACCCTCCATCTCATCCTTGAAAAGTTGATAATAGCTCGTTAAAACAGACAGTTACAGACATCTCTATTTTTTGGCACCTACCTTGCCTAATAGGATTGAATAACAAAATCAGAACATTGGTTTATTTTTTGGTTAAATCGAGTTTTTGAGAAAATCCATAGAATCTATTTTGTAAGGAGAAATCTAATGTCCGAAGGATATCGCTTAGAACATGATCTGCTTGGTGAACGCGAAGTTCCCAATCAATTTTATTTCGGCATTCAGACTTTGCGTGCATTGGAAAATTTTGACCTGACCGGGACGCCCATTTCATCAACTCCCTCCATGGTAACAGCGTTGGCCTATGTAAAAAAAGCAGCCGCTCTAACCAACCTTGAACTGGGCCTGCTGCCCGCAGAGGTCGCCCAGGCGATTGCTCAGGCCTGCGATGAGATCATCACCGGCGAGCACCACGATCAGTTTGTTGTAGACGTGCTTCAAGGGGGTGCCGGGACCTCAACCAATATGAACGCAAACGAGGTTATCGCCAACCGTGCGCTGGAAATTATGGGGTATGAAAAAGGCGATTATGGACACTGCCATCCCAACAATCATGTCAACTGTTCGCAATCGACCAATGATGCTTACCCGACGGCCTTCAGGATCGCTCTTCATATCGAGCTGAAGAAACTGATCACCAGTATGGATGTTTTACAAAAGGCCTTTGCTGATAAGGGATTCGAATTTGCAGATGTCCTGAAGATGGGCCGCACGCAACTGCAGGACGCTGTGCCGATGACAATGGGACAGGAATTTTCCGCCTATGCCACAACCATCGGTGAAGACGTGCAAAGGGTTTGCGAGACTCAGAATCTGATCCATGAAATAAATCTTGGAGCAACTGCCATCGGGACCGGCCTTAATGCACCACCTGACTATACCCGTCTGGTTACCCAGCATTTGCGCAACCTGACCGGCATCCCTCTGGAAATATCGGCCAACCTGGTAGAGGCTACCTGGGATACCGGCGCATATATGCAGGTTTCTGGGGTCTTGAAGCGCTGCGCCATCAAACTTTCAAAGATCTGCAACGATCTGCGTCTGCTTTCGTCCGGACCTCGTGCGGGCCTTAACGAAATCAACCTGCCAAAGATGCAGCCAGGTTCTTCAATCATGCCGGGGAAAGTGAACCCGGTCATTCCTGAAGTCGTCAACCAGGTTGCCTACCAGATCGCCGGCGCGGACCTGACCATCACTATGGCTTCAGAAAATGGCCAATTGCAATTAAATGTAATGGAGCCGGTCATTGCCTACAACCTGTTCTCGTCTATCAACCTGCTTGATCGTGCCTGCCTGACCCTGGCTGGGAAATGCGTCGTCGGAATAACTGCAAACCGTGAGCACTGTCGGCAGATGGTTACGAATAGCATTGGCATCGTAACGGCATTAAATCCCTGCATCGGCTACGAAAATTCTTCGGCAATCGCCAAGGAAGCTCTCGAAAACGGTCTTTCAGTTTATGACCTCGTTTTGGAGAAAGAGCTGCTTACCAAGGAGACCTTAGACCAGATCCTCTCCGCCGAGAACATGATGCACCCGAAGTTTGTCTCAGCATAAACCACAATTATTAATTCCCTGAAAAGGTTCAGGGAATAACATGTTGGAGGAAATCATGGAAAAGAAAAAAGGTTTGTTAAGCTGGTACTTCAATGTCAATCTGCTGGTCAGGATACTTGTTGGATTGATATTTGGAGCTATTGCTGGACTGGTTTTCGGGCCGGCAATCTCTTGGGTTAGCCCTTTCGGGGACATTTTTGTACGTTTATTGAAAATGATCGTTATGCCGGTGGTAATATTCACTCTGGTTGTCGGAGCTGCCAGTGTGCATCCCTCCCGCCTGGGTCGGATCGGTGTCAAGGCATTATGTTTCTATTTATTGACCTCCGCTTTCGCCGTTGCTGTGGGCTTGCTGTTTGGAAACCTGTTCAGCCCTGGCGAGGGAATGCAACTTGCTGGCGTAGCAGAAGCTGCAGGTCGTGAGTTGAATCAACCATCATTATTACAAACATTTGTTAACATTGTTCCTAAAAACGCTTTCGGAGCCATTGCCGGCGGACAGATTTTACCGACAATTTTTGCCACGCTGTTGTTCGGTATTGGCCTGGCTTATCTTCGGGAAAGCACCGAAGATCGGATCAAGAATGCGGCTGAAACGGTTTTCCATTTTTTCGAGGGTGGTGCCGAAATCATGTACAAGGTGGTTCACTGGATTCTCGAATATGCCCCTATCGGTGTGTTCGCACTGATCGCAGTGGTTTTCGGCAAGCAGGGGTCGCAGGCTTTTGGTCCACTCATTACTATCACAGGCGCTGTTTATATTGCCCTTGCCGCTCATCTGATCTTTGTATACGGCGGGCTATTGACCCTTTCAGGTTTCAACTTATGGCGGTTTCTGTCCAAGGCACGGGCAGCCATGATCACCTCTTTTGTTACCCGCAGCAGTGGCGGGACATTGCCGGTCACCATGGAAGTAGCTGAAGAAAATATGGGTGTCTCCCGCGGCGTTTATTCTTTCACTTTACCACTGGGTGCGACCATAAACATGGACGGTACCGCAATCTATCAAGGGGTTTGTGCCATCTTCGTCGGTTTTGCCATCGGCATGCCGCTTGATCTTAGCCAGCAGTTGATAGTTATCGCCACTGCAGTGTTGGCATCGATTGGTACCGCAGGTGTTCCTGGTGCTGGTGCCATCATGCTGTTGATGGTTCTTGAATCGGTTGGACTGAAGGTTGAACCTGGAACTGCCGTAGCTGCTGCTTACGCAATGATCTTCGGGATTGACGCCCTTCTCGACATGGGTCGCACCTCACTGAACGTTACCGGCGATCTGGCCGCTACATGCCTGGTGGCCAAAACCGAAGGAGAAATCGACATGTCTAAATGGGAACCCGCAAACGGCAAGGTAAAAGCCGGAGCGACGGAAGCTGCCTAAGGTGGAAGCCATTGGGATTATCGGTGGGATGGGTCCAGGGGCAACCCTGGACCTGTTTCAGAAAATTATTGCTCTGACTCCGGCACAGCAGGATCAGGATCATCTGCATCTTATCATCGACAATTTCCCCCAGATTCCAGATCGAACTTCATATATTGTCGGGGGAGGTGAGAACCCTTTACCGTACCTGCTGATGTCGGCAAAGCGCCTTGAACAATCGGGGGTCAAGGCGCTTTGCATGCCTTGTAATACTGCCCATTACTTCGTCGAAGCGATTCGAGACAAAATCGCCATTCCCTTTATCAGTATCATCGAATCGACCGTGGAAAAGATCAAATCCGATTATCCTGACGCCAGAAAGATAGGCCTCATGGCAACCAGAGGGACCTATGAGGCAAGGATCTATCATGATGTTTTAAGTGCCGCCGGGTTGGAAATTTTGCCGCTGAGTGAAGCATTCAAAGACCAGATTATGGAGGTCATTTATACTGTCAAAGCGGGGCAATTGACCGAGAAGCTTGAATTGTTCAATCAATGTATCGATCTGATGAAAGACGCTGGTGCCGATGTTTTGATTGCCGGGTGCACAGAGATCCCTCTACTGCTGCCCCACATCGATTCCCCGGTGCCTTTTGTTGACCCGACACTGGCACTCGCAGAAAATATCGTTAATTTCATTAAGGGTGAGCAGGATATCTATTCTGACTTGTCACAGTTGCCAGTTACCGCACCGACTTGATGAGTCCATTACCTGACATATTTTCTGCGGTTGTTCGGTATCGAACAGATTTTTTTCTTCAAATCTATGATTTCCATATAAACCCAAAGTTGACATCGTCTTCCCCCCTTTTAAGATTCGGTTTTCATGATGGATATTAGCCTCTGGCAGTATGCCGCTATCTTCATTTTAATAGGCTTCTCCGGCCTTATCGATTCCATTGCTGGCGGCGGTGGTCTCATCTCAATACCGACGTACATGGCCATCGGACTGCCGTCAGAATTCATCCTTGGCACCAATAAATGTGTTAGTTCTTCTGGTACGACCCTCGCCGTCTACAGGTACATTTCCAACAAGGCGATCCTCTGGCAGACGATGGTCTTCTCCATCATCGCTGCGCTGATCGGTTCCGCCATTGGGGCCAATCTTTCGAGATACCTGTCCAAAGACACAATGTTCATTATCCTCTTGTTCGTCATCCCCATCATCTTCTTTTTGCAGATCAGACAAGGTACGGTCAACACCGCCAAGGAAGAGCTGACGCTTGGGATATCCGCCTTCCGTGCGGCCGCTATTGGCCTTATCGTCGGCGGCTACGATGGTCTCTTTGGCCCCGGGACCGGGACCTTCCTCCTGCTGGCGTTCATGGCCTTTCTTAACATGACAACGAGGGAGGCTAGCGCTAACGCCCGCATCGTCAACTATGCATCGAACCTTTCGGCCTTCGTCTACTTTCTGATTCAGGGAAGGATTTTCTGGCCGATCGCCGCAGTAGCCATCGCCGGATCGATCTGCGGGAACTGGATTGGAAGCGGGCTGGTGCTCAAAAACGCCGACAAGGTTGTGGTGCCGGTATTCCGCTTCGTTCTTCTTCTACTCATGATGAAATGCGGCTATGACCTCTATGCTTCCGGTCTTAGCTTTTAGATCCTCATATTCGCGGGACTATGCCCGTCTGGAGGTATCTAGGTCAAAGGATGCTTTTGTGAATTTCTTAAGTTCTTCGACTTGATTTTCTCCGAATTGGGATAGATTGAACTCAAAGAAAGGTCGATCATCCATTTTGTTTTCTTTTTCGAGGTCACTGAAAAATAGGTAGCGAATGCCATCTGTTAATACCCCAAATCGTGCTTCTGTTACTGAGAAATAGCGGTACAGTTGACCAGCATGTTTAGCGGCCAAGTCAGCTCCAACAGGTTTGCATTCAATTAGAATGACTA
>JBDNGT010000092.1:0-4161 GCA_041689145.1 Geopsychrobacter sp.
CGGTTGACCCACTGGACCCGCATGCGGAAGGGCTTGTTGTGGCTGTTGTCCGGCAGCGCCACGGTTTCAAGCTGCTGGAGCAGACTCGGTCCGGTGTACCAGGGCGTGCTGCCGCCGGGGGCGATGATGTTGTCCCCTTTAAGTGCGGAGAGAGGGATGCAACAGATCTCTGCAAACCCAAGCTCGGCGGCAAATTCACGATATTCACGACAGATATCTAGATAAACCTGTTGATTGTAATTCATCAGGTCCATCTTGTTGACCGCTAGCACCACCTTGCGGATGCCGACTAGTGAGACAAGGTAGCTGTGGCGCCGGGTCTGGGTGAGTAAACCTTTGCGTGCATCGACCAGGATCACTGCGACATCGGCGGTCGAGGCGCCGGTCACCATGTTGCGCGTGTACTGTTCGTGTCCGGGGGTGTCGGCCACGATGAACTTGCGCTTGTCGGTCGAAAAGAAGCGGTAGGCGACATCGATGGTGATCCCTTGCTCGCGTTCGGCCTGCAGGCCGTCAAGCAAAAGGGCATAGTCGATCTCTTCCCCCTGGGTGCCGACCCGTTTGCTGTCGTTTGCTAAGGCGGCAAGTTGATCCTCGAAGATCATCTTCGAGTCCCAGAGCAGGCGCCCGATCAGGGTGCTTTTACCGTCATCGACGCTGCCGCAGGTAATAAAGCGCAGCAGCGATTTTTCCTCCTGTTGCTTCAGGTAGCCGAGGATGTCTTCAGTGATCAGTTCTGTTTGGTGAACCATATTAAAAATACCCTTCCTGCTTCTTCTTCTCCATCGAACCGGCCTGGTCGTGATCTATCGCACGGCCCTGACGTTCACTGGTGCGGGCCAGCAGCATCTCCTGAATGATCTCGGGGAGGGTCGTTGCCGTCGATTCAACCGCACCGGTCAGTGGGTAGCAGCCGAGGGTCCGAAAACGCACCGGGATATGCTTGACCTCTTCGCCGGGCCTGAGCTCGAGCCGCTGATCGTCGAGCATAAGCAACATGCCGTCCCGCTCGATGACCGGCCGCACGGCGCTGAAATAGAGCGGCACAATCGGGATCCCTTCTTTGTAAATATACTGCCAGATATCGAGTTCGGTCCAGTTCGAGAGAGGGAAGGCACGGATCGACTCCCCTTTGTTAACCCGTGCATTGTAGATATTCCACAGCTCGGGGCGCTGATTTTTAGGGTCCCAGCGATGATTGGCGCTGCGAAAGGAGAAGATCCGTTCCTTGGCGCGGGATTTCTCTTCGTCGCGGCGTGCGCCACCGAAAGCGGCATCAAACCCGTATTTGTCGAGGGCCTGTTTCAACCCTTCGGTTTTCATGATATCGGTGTAGCGCGAGCTGCCGTGGGTAAACGGTGAGATCTTCTGCTCAACGCCCTCCTGGTTTTTATGGACCAAGAGCTCAAAGCCGATCTCCTTGGCGAGTTTGTCGCGAAAGCTGATCATCTCCTTGAACTTCCAGGTGGTATCGACGTGCAGCAGAGGGAAAGGGATCTTGGCCGGGTAGAAGGCCTTGCGCGCCAGGTGCAGCATCACTGCAGAGTCCTTACCAATCGAGTAGAGCATCACCGGGTTTTGAAACTCGGCAACAACCTCGCGCATGATATGAATGCTTTCGGCTTCCAGCTGTTCTAGATGTGTCATCGATTTCCCCTTCTTATTTGTCACGACGGTGCAGGCCGCACTCTTTATTTTCCGGATTCTCCCACCACCAGCGGCCGGCGCGGATATCTTCGCCGGGTTTGATCGCCCTGGTACAGGGGGCGCAACCGATCGACGGGTAGCCCTGACTGTGGAGTCGGTTGACCGGCAGCTTATGCTCTTTGGCGTAGCTCCAGACCTCTTCATCCTTCCAGTCGAGCAGGGGATTGATCTTGATGATCCCGCCATGGAGTTCATCGATCTCGATCGCCTCAAGCGTGCCGCGTGTCGCACCCTGGGCCCGGCGTTGACCGGTAATCCAACCGACTTTTTCTGTCAGGGCGCGTTCTAAGGGTTCGACCTTGCGGATATGGCAACATTCATGACGGTTTTCGAGGTTTTCCCGAAAAGAGAAGAGACCCTTCTCTCTTTCGAGTTGCTGCAGGGCCTCGGTCTGAGGCAGATACCAGTCGATCTTCAGGCCATATTTCTGGAGCAGGGCCTCGGCGACTTCGTAGGTCTCTTCATGCAGGCGACCGGTGTCGATGGCGAAGATCGACACCTGCGGTGCGTTGTTGCGCAGCAGGTCGATCACCACCAGATCTTCCACGCTGAAGGAGCAGGCCATGCAGACATTGGTGCTATCGACTTTGCCGAGACCGGCGGTAAGGATCTCTACTGCCGACGATATTGTGCGGGATGAAATCGTTGTGCTCATAGTTTGCCTCATCAAATAATGTAATCGGGTTCTATCTTCTGTCGTCCGTAGTCGATGCGGTTCCAGATGCGTTCGTGGCTAATGTAGACAAAAAACTTGATCAGGGTGTCAGCCAGGCCGACAGTGGCAGCAAACTCTCCTTTGCCGGTCAAAAGATAAACGATGCTGGTCGTAATGATTGTTGCCACCAGTCGCCAGGAGAGAGCCTTGGCGATGCTTCTGCGATGAGTTTCCATTTTTATTGTCCTATAATTTAATTTTTAAGAAAGCTACTAAACCCTAGTGTTTTTGTCAACAAGAAATATAGTATAAACTACAATTAGATTGTGTACAATAGTGAATAGTCCGTAACTCTGGATATCTACGGTAATAATATGGTGATTGTTGAACTTGACAAGACTGATGAAGAATGGCTATGTTCCAAGATTAAAAATTATGAGGAGATAGATATGAAACTGGATGATCAGCAGTTAAGGCTCGAGGGAATCTACCGGCAAAATAATCTCGGCGAGTATATGCAGCGGGTTAAATTGGCCGGCGGCATGCTCTCTGTCCCCCAGGCTCAGGCTTTGGCCGATCTCGGCGGTCGATACGGTAGTGGTGTGTTTCACTTGTCTACTCGCGGCAGTGTCGAGTTTCATGGCCTGCTGGCCGAAAATCTTTCTTTGGTCCACCAAGGTCTGGCGGCTGTCGGCCTGTTTTCACGCGGGGCCTGTGGTGGTGCCGTGCGTGGGATCTCCTGCAGCAGCAGTTTTGGTCCTGGTTTCGGTCGGACTCAGGTGATGCTGCGCCATTTTCTGCACCATTTCAGTGGTAATCCCTATTTTGAAGGTTTACCCAAAAAATTCAAAATAGCCTTTGAAGCAGGTTATGAGCGAAGTCGGCATCTGATCCAGGATTTGGCTCTCGTACTGATTGAGGAGAACGGTCAGAATTCTCGTTACGATGTCTGGATAGCGGGGGGCCTTGGTCGTGAACCGCAGGCCGGATTTCTGTTTGCAGATCGGGTTGAAGAGACCGAACTGCTGCCGTTGGCTGAGTCGATCATCGAAGTCTATAAGGCTTGGGGGGAGAAAGGTCGTCGACTCAAGCATCTGCTAAATGATATCGGTGAAAAAGAATTACGCAGCCGAATTGCGCTGCGCAGGAAAGAGAAACCAGCTGTTGCCTTTGTCGACGCTTTTCCCAAGGCTTTAGTTCCTGCTGATCGCAGCCAACGTATGGCGCTGGATATCTTTGCCGGAGAACTTCCTGCGCTAAAGCTGGCCAGCGTCGTCAAATTAGCAATTGAACACGATTGTCACTGGTTGCTTGTGACGCCTGATCAGAATCTGGAACTCTTGGTCGAAGGCAAAACCGCAGCGTTGGAGGATGATTTGGTGCAGGCTGGATTTGAAACGGAGGAAGAGGGGAGTGCCTTACGGATCTGCCCGGGGAGACATGAATGCCGTATGGGGCTTTGTGCAACTCGTGATCTGGCTTTGCGCCTGCAGGCAGATTTCGGTCCGCAGCTGAAAAAACGTTCGGTTGCTATCTCCGGTTGCCGAAACTCCTGTGCCCAGCCGCAACTGGCCGATTTCGGTATTCTCGCAAGCAAGTTGCAGCATGAAGGGGAGGGCCGAATCCCCCTGTTTGATCTCTATCGGAATAGCGGTTCAGGGTTGGGGCAGAAAGTGGCAGCTGAAGTGAGTGAGGAGGAACTCTTTAACTCTCTGCGGGATATGTTGCAGGAATAGGATTGTTCAAGAAGAGAAGAATCTTGGGGCTCAGGATACATTGGATATTCCACTGTATCCTGA
>JBDNGT010000093.1:0-3316 GCA_041689145.1 Geopsychrobacter sp.
AGGGGAAGACTTCCCCCGCTGAGGTTGGTTCCGGCACCGCGCGGCACCAGAACGAGATCGCTCGTGTTCGCATAATTGACAAGCGCTGCAACATGTTCCGTACTTCGCGGAAAGACAATCCCTAGCGGGACTTGAGACATGAGCGTGGCATCATAGCCGTACGCTGCCATGCCGGCCTGATGCGTGATGATATTTTTCTGGCCGAAGATAGCGGTCAGTTTTTTTCCCATTATCGGAGTCAGCATTGGGTATCCCTTCTCTTGTTGGTCACTGCGCCACAGCCTGTGCCATGATACTGTTCGGATCGAACTGGCCTCGAATATCACTGGTTAAGTTCAGCATCTCCTGCCACATCTCATCTTCTTTGAGCTCCGCGCATTTAAGCCTGTAGCCAAGCCCCCCGGCGATGTTTCCTCCGAGTGAGAGGGCCAATTGGTTGACCTCAATAAGCAGAGATTCCTTGTCGTTTGCGGCGGAGGGGGCCAGGCGAATATTGCCGTTCAGCGCATAGACCATCAGGTCCGACCGGGAGTCGATATCGGCCATCAGCTCTTCAAGCCGTGCCAGCGCCTGTGGGACATGAGCCGGTCCGACCAGGAAATCGATCAGGCGATCATGCACGTCGCCATGATATTTTTGTTTGAGCACCAGCCACTTTCGCCAAAAAACGTCGATGCCGTCCTGTGCGTCAAGAATGAGAACATCTTGTGCATTTTCAACCCGGAACAGAGCCGCAATTTCCTTGCTGAGATGTGCTGTAGAGTTATGGAATCCCTCCAGGTCAACCAGAACCAGATGGCCTGGTGCAATTTGTTGGGGATCCAATTCGAGTTTCGCCGCCAGAGGAGCATTGAGAATATTGAGCCGTGCCGGAAAAATTTGTCGCTCGAGCAGGGTCTGCGTGACCTTGCCGGCTTCGGCGAGGGACGAAAAAGAGCCGATGATAGTTCTTCTAACCTCGGGCAGGGGCAGCAGCTTGAGCATGATTTTTGTAATTACCCCCAGGGTACCACGACTGCCGACGATGAAATGGATCAGGTCGTACCCGGCAACATTCTTTATCACTTTGCTGCCACATTGTAGAATTTTACCGGTCGGCATAACCATCTCAAAGCCGAGCACGTAGGCACGTGGCGGGCCGTAAACAAAAGCCTTGCAATCCAGATCGCCCGCGGCAATACATGCGCCGATCGAACTGTCATCCCCTTTGTAGGGTTCGGGGGGGAAATACATCCCCTCTGCCGCGATCTTATGCTGAAAAAGCCCCTGCGGGGTTCCCGCCTCGACTTCGCTCACAAGATTTTCATGGTCAATATCCAGGACTCGGTTCATGCGCGACATGCACATGGCCAGCCCTCCGGAAAGTCCCGTAGTATTGACGGTGTGACCTCCGACACCAAGTTTGATATCGAGTTCGTTGCAAAGAACAATTATCTCTGAAACTTCCTCGGTCCCGCCGGGGAAAACCACGGCCACAGGTTGCTCTGGACCAGACAAATAGCCTTCCATCTGAGCCTGTTTTTCAAGCAGATGGTCATCTCCAACTATCGAACTCAGTTTTTTCAGAAGTTTATTCTGCATAACTGTTCCTTCCGGGTTAAAAAAGGCATAGCGAGGGAAGAAGAGAAAGGGGCACTCACGACTCAATTCCCTCTTTTTCCCTCCAAATAAAATTTATCTCTCGAAAAGGGTGACGAAGATTTCTCCGGCCATAGTCGCTCTTATGCTTGCCTGCGGTTGAGAATCGCCAGTTTTTCTTCGACCACATGTTGCACATCATCTTCGACACTACGGAGACCAGCCAGAGGGTCATCCCCGTCGGTTCGTCGCATAGCCTCCGACCACGCCTGTTTGAGTTCAGTGGCGAAATTCACCTTGCGGACCCCAAGGCGCATCGCCGACTGCAGTGCATCGGCGGAAACTCCTGAGGCGCCATGCAGCACCAGGGGCACCTGCATCAGGTCTTTGATCCGGGCTAAGCGTTCAAAATCCAATTTGGGTTCGCCATGGTAGGCGCCATGTACCGTCCCGACCGATACGGCCAAAGCATCTATCCCGGTCTGCTTGACAAAATTAGCGGCCTCGTCAGGATCGGTAAAGGTCGCTTCTGTTGCTGAGACCACTATGTCCCCCTCCCGACCGGCCACCTTCCCTAACTCGGATTCAACGGAAACGCCCATGCCATGAGCCGCCCTGACCACGTCGGCAACCACGGCGATGTTTTCGGCGTAGGGCAGGTCTGAAGCATCCATCATCACCGAACTAAAACCAGCACGCAGACAGCACATTACCTGGTCCCACTCTTTTGCGTGGTCGAGCTGTAAAACAATCGGAATCGAGGTTTTCTCAGCCAGAAAACGCGTGTGCTCTACAAACAGATCGACCCCGACATGCTGCAGAAACGGCCACTGAGCCTGAATAACGATCGGTACCTGCGCCAGCTCTCCAGCGCGGAGCATGGCCGGAATCATCTCCCAGGCATTGACGTTGAAAGCGCCGAGTGCGGACTGGGTCCGGTCGGCGAGCTCAAGGGCCTCTTTCAGGGTCACCAGGCTCATGAGACGCCATCCGTCCGACCATCAGCAACCTTTCGGGTGCGATTATAAATCGCCCGAAGATGAACGCTGCGCTGAAGATTAAGCGCCATCGGCTTGCCCATATTACCGAGACCGATGAATCCAGCTCTCATACATTTATCCTTTGTGAGTTTAGAGTTTCTTCCGGTTTTAGTGCGACAAGAGATCCGCGCCGCGCAGCAGGGTGATAACCTCCGCCAGGGTTTCTGGGTTACCGACATTGCCCGGAAAAACCACATAAGGCATCCCCGGATACTTGGCCTCCTCGCCCAACTGCCAAACAGGGATTCCAGGACTGGCTTGGCCAAGAACCTTCGTCAGCTTGACACCGAGACCCTTCGTCGCCACATCGTTGGAGGTGATGCCACCCTTAGCGATAAGAAATGTCGGTTTCACGGCCAACCGTTGCACCACCTCCACGAGAGCTGTGGAGATTTTTTCACCGACGTTCAGATCCCCATCTTCACTGGAGGTCGTCACCAGGGTCCGACTGGTATAGACCATCACATCACGACCTTCTTCGATGAGAGTATTAGCCAACTCCGTCACCCGACAGAGTTCTTGTTCACGCCGGTCAACGTCAAGTAGCAACTGGACATCGACTTCGACGGATTCAACGGCTGTCCCTTCTTTCACCTTATCGATCTGCGCACTGGTCTTGCCGACATAGGAGCCGACAACAGCCAAACCACCGTAACCAGACGCTTCAGGGGAGGACAGTTCCGCGTGGGTCAGAAGTG
>JBDNGT010000094.1:0-4786 GCA_041689145.1 Geopsychrobacter sp.
ACAAGGTTCGCCCCTACACCGTTAATCAATTTTCAAAAGGAGATTTACCCATGGCCAATACCGATCAAATTATCGCCGCAACCGCGCCCGCCAGCCTGATCGATCACAACCTGATCGATAAAGAGATCGAGAGCCTGTGCGACGGCATGGTTCAATATGAAAAACGTCCGGCCAAGCGGCGCGACGGTTCGATCGCCGCGGGGCTGTATAACGCCTGGATCATCTTCAACAACCCCAAGCAGTTCAACTCTTACACCACCGACATGGTCAAGGCGACCATCCTCGCCTTCCGCCGCGCCTCGGTCGATCGCGAAGTCAATGCCGTGGTCTTTACCGCGGTTGGCGAAAAGGCGTTTTGTACCGGCGGCAATACCAAGGAGTACGCCGAGTATTATGCCGGCAACCCGCAGGAATACCGCCAGTATATGCGCCTGTTCATCGACATGGTCTCGGCGATCCTCGGCTGTGACAAACCGGTGATCTGCCGGGTCAACGGCATGCGCATCGGCGGTGGGCAGGAGATCGGCATGGCCTGTGATTTCACCGTCGCCCACGACCTGGCCAACTTCGGCCAGGCCGGTCCCAAGCACGGCTCGGCGGCGATCGGCGGCGCGACCGATTTTCTGCCGGTGATGATCGGCTGCGAACAGGCGATGATCTCCGGTACCCTGTGCGAACCGTTTTCGGCCCACAAGGCGGCGCGTCTCGGCATCATCGCCGAGGTGGTCCCGGCCTTGAAGATCGATGGCAAGTTTGTCGCCAACCCGAGCGTGATTACCGATCAGATGCTCGACGAGTACGGTCGGATTATTTTGGGCGAATTCCGCACCGGCAGCGCTTTTTCTGCAGGCCGCGACCTGATCAAGAGCGGCGAGATCGACCTGAGCATGCTCGATGCCAAGGTCGAGGAGTTCTGCGCCAAACTGCTCGAGACCTTCCCCGAGTGCATGGCCAAGAGCCTCGAAGAGCTGCGCAAACCGAAGCTGCAGGCCTGGAACAACAATAAAGAGAATTCTCGGGCCTGGCTGGCGCTCAACATGATGAACGAAGCCCGCACCGGCTTCCGCGCCTTCAACGAAGGGAATAAGGAGACCGGCCGCGAAGCCGACTTCGTCAAGCTGCGCCAGGCGCTGGCCAAGGGCACCCCCTGGACGGTGGAGTTGGTCGAAAGTTTGATGCCGGGGAAATAAAAGTTTGATTGCCACCAAGGCACCAAGGACACCAAGAAGGGCAAAGACCTTTTAACGCAGAGGCGGAGAGGGGCAGAGGTGGAGAGAAAAACCAAAATCTTTTTTTGGGTTTAAATTCAAAACCAGGATCTTTGCCTTTCTCTGCGCCTTTCCGTTAAAAAGGTTTTCTTGGTGCCCTTGGTGTCTTGGTGTCCAACATTTTTTGATTGTAAAACCGAACTTTTCAGGAAGGAAAAGCGATGGATGACAGCCCCTTAAAAGTCTGGCTCGAACGTGACAACGCCCTATTGCGCCTACGCCTAGCGCGGCCCAAGGCTAATATCGTCGACGCGTCGATGATCGCTGCGCTTTCTGCGGCACTGATGGAGTACCGGGACACAAAAGAGCTGCGTGCGGTGTTGCTAGACCATGAAGGCCCGCATTTCAGCTTTGGCGCCAGTGTCGCTGAACATATGCCCGACAGTTGTGCCGACATGCTGAAAAGCCTGCATTCCCTGGTGCGCAACATGCTCAACTTTCCGCTGCCCTTACTGGTGTCGATCAATGGCCAGTGCCTGGGCGGCGGGCTCGAAGTCGCTGCGGCTGGCAGCATGCTCTTTGCCGCACCCGACGCCAAACTCGGTCAACCGGAGATCAAGCTCGCCGTCTTTGCCCCGGCGGCCAGTTGCCTGCTCCCCGAGCGGATCGGCCAGGCCAAGGCCGAAGACCTGCTCCTCTCCGGGCGCAGCATGGGCGCCGAGGAAGCGCTTGCGACCGGCTTGATCGATTGCCTGGCCGATGACCCGGAAGAGGCCGCTCTGGCCTATTTCGACAAACATCTGCTCTCAAGCAGTGCCAGCACCCTGCGTTTTACGGTTTCGGCCGCGCGCGGCGAGTACCGACAACGGATCATCGCCAAATTGGAACGCGTCGAAACCCTTTATCTGGCTGAGCTGATGAAGACCCAGGATGCGGTCGAAGGGCTGACCGCTTTCCTTGGTAAACGTCAGGCCAGCTGGAAAAACTGCTGATCATGAAGATCGCGCAGCCGAACGCTCAAGAGATTATCGATGTCCACTGCCATTTCTTTGCCGGGCTCGAGCAGGCTGAGACTGTTGAGCGTGGTCTCGCCGACTTGCGTGAAGCCGGTCTCAGCCACTTGGCAGTCATGGGGTTGGTCAATCCCGGCCTGAATACGCAGGAGGTCAGGAGGCTGATCCCTGAAGGCTTTGACAACCTCGGCGACCCGCTCTTCAACGAGGCGGATGCCCTGCTGCACTTCACGCGGCAGAGCGAGGGCTTGTTGTTCCCCATGCTCGACACGCGCATGTTGAATGGAGCTATCCCGGACTTTCTTGCAGAACAGGTCACGCGCGGTTTTCGAGGGATCAAGGGGCTCTACCTGGCCGATTATGGCAATGATCTGCGGCTTTCAAGTGTTCCTGACGTGTTCGGCATCAGCCTGAAACAGTATCAGCAGCGCGAATGGGAAATCTTCGCCTTTGCCGAGGCGAATAACCTGCCGGTCCTCTATCACATGGATGCCAGACGCTACGGCGATGTGATGAGTGCCATCCTCGAAGACTTCCCCCGCCTGCGGATCAACTTCCCTCATTTCGGCATCGGACGGCGAGCCTTCAGTAAAATCCTCGACCGCTATCCCAACGCCTACACCGATATCGCCTACATGCGGCCGCATATTCAGCAGGACCCAGCGAGCTACGCTGACTTCATCCGTCATTACCCGGATCGCGTCTGCTTCGGCTCCGACGCACTTATTTATCAGCCGGAGATCGTCCTCGATTACATCTCGCTGGTAAGGTCGCTGAAGTTGACAGAGGACCTTGAAATGGCAATCTTCAGCGACAATCCGCGCAGCTACCTTGGGTTGAACACAGGCAAGGAGAACGAAAGATGACAGATCACAGCCTTATAGTAGACAGCACCCAGCAGCCATCAACCTTGCAGTTTGCGCCGGTGTTTAACGTCGCGGTGCCCTTTATTGACCGTCATTGTACGGAGGGTCGAGCCGAAAAGATTGCGCTCCGTACCAACCAGGGGGTCGAAGTCAGCTACCGTCTGCTGGCTGAAAATGTCAACCGCTGCGGGAATGCGCTACGGGATCTGGGACTGGAGCGGGGGGATCGCGTCATCCTGATCGTCAAAGATTGCGCCGAGTTTTTTTACATCTTCTGGGGTGCAATCAAGGCCGGCGTCATTCCGGTACCGGTCAATACCCTGCTCCGGGCCAAAGACTACGCTTATATTCTTGCCGATTCTGGCTGCAAGGCGCTGATCTATTCGCCGGAATACAGCCTTGAGGTTCAGAGTGCCCTGGAGCAGCTCGAAAATCTGCCCCTTTGCATTTGTGTTGAAGGGGGTAAGGACAGCCTTCAGGTGTTGATCGCCCAGGCGTCTGCCGAGCTTGAACCGGTCGCGGCAACCGCCGATGACGACTGTTTCTGGCTCTACTCCTCGGGTTCCACCGGCAACCCCAAAGGAGCGGTACACCGTCAGCGGGACATGGTGGTGACCAGCCAGTATTACGCGGTCGAAATCCTTGATCTGAGCGAAGACGATATTTGTTTTTCAGCCGCGAAACTTTTCTTCGCCTACGGCCTCGGCAACGGCATGACCTTTCCGCTCTGGGTCGGTGCGACCAGCGTTCTGCATGATGGCCGACCGACGCCGCAATCAACCTTTGAAACTATCGAAAAATTCAAACCTACCCTCTATTTCGGGGTGCCGACCCTCTACGCGGCACAACTTCAAGCCCTGGCAACGGAGCGGCCCGATCTTTCAACGGTCAGGCTTTGTGTGTCGGCCGGCGAAGCGCTGCCGGCAGATATTTTCAACCGCTGGCGTGAAGAGACCGGACTCATTATACTTGATGGTATCGGCTCCACCGAGGCGTTGCACATCTTCATTTCGAACCGGGCAGACGATCTTATGCCTGGATCGAGCGGACGCGCGGTTTCCGGTTATCAGTTGCGTATTATCGATGACAGCGGACACGAGGCTGCTCCCGGCGACCCAGGACGTTTGTGGATTCGAGGTGATTCCATCGCTCGCTGTTATTGGAAGAACCCGGAGAAGACTGCGAAAACCATGATCGAGGGCTGGTTTGATACGGGTGATACCTATTTTCAGGATGAAGAAGGTTACTACTATTACTGCGGCCGCAACGACGACATGATGAAAGTCGGAGGGATCTGGTGCTCACCGTTCGAAATCGAGGCCAAGTTGATCGAGCATCACGAAGTCCTCGAAGTGGCGGTGATCGGTCGCGCCGATGGCGTCGGACTGATCAAGCCGGAAGCCTATATCGTGTTACAGAATCCGTCCGCCGTCACAGAATCGATCACGGAAGAATTACGTAAACATTGTAAGGAGGGGCTGGCCCCCTACAAGTATCCGCGTCAGTTTCATTTTGTCGACGAGTTACCCAAAACAGCGACCGGCAAGATTCAGCGTTTCAGGTTGCGGACCCTGGTGTGAAGGGTACCGATCTGTTAAACACGAGTCCGCCCTGTCCGTTATCATATGCTGAGTTTCGACCCTACTGAACTTGAAGATGCCGGTGACCGCGTTGGCCATCTGTCGCGCGGTCCGTCTGG
>JBDNGT010000095.1:0-11907 GCA_041689145.1 Geopsychrobacter sp.
CTGAACCTCAAGGCAAAACTCACTATGAGAAAAGCGTTCGGTTTGGTTTAAGTACCCTGAAATACCTACAAATCTCCTTATATCATGAGCTTGGCAAGTTTGAATCAGCCAGGCAGCAGCGGGGGCTGCTGCGGCGGTGATGAAGATAAGGGGAATACCCATTTGTCAGGCCTGACCCTTGGGACCTGACCCTTGGGACCCTCTGACCCTTGGACCCTTGGACCCTTGCTTGTGTGATTGTCAGGCCCGACCCTTGTTGGGATGTCATGACCCTTGGATGTCAGGTCGTTTCACCCGGAGCCAGTTCGGTTTTCGCGCATGGGTAAGGTTCATCGTAATTTCCCTATGATTTGTCGTTGACGATCTTTGTGCGTTTCCGGTAGGCCCCGGCGATCCCTCCCCCGGCGGTTTCACGATAGAGGGATGGCAGCGCCTGGCCGGTCTCTTTCATCACCGCAACGATCTCAGTGAAGCTGATTTTATGCACGCCGTCGGAGAGCAGGGAGAACTGGCAACAGCTCATGGCGCGCGCGGCGGCATGAGCGTTGCGCTCGATACAGGGAATCTGTACCAGTCCCTTGACCGGATCACAGGTCAAGCCGAGATGATGTTCGAGACCCATTTCGGCGGCGTACTCGATCTGGCGGATCGAGCCGCCATAAAGTTGGGTAGCCGCCGCCGCCGCCATGGCGCAGGCGGTGCCGACCTCGCCCTGACAGCCGACCTCGGCGCCGGAGATCGAGGCGTTGTGCTTGACCAGGTTGCCGACCAGACCGGCAGTAGCCAGGGCACGCAGGATATTGTCCCGGCCACAGTTGAGGGTTTCGTCGAGATGGCGCAGGACCGCCGGCAGCACTCCGCAGGCCCCGCAGGTCGGGGCGGTGATGATCTGGCCGCCCGTAGCGTTCTCCTCCGAGACAGCGTGAGCATAGGCACAAAGCAGTCCATTTTGTCTGAATTCGGGTCCGTAGAGCGAGGCTTTGCGGTACATCGACTGGGCTTTGCGGGCCAGCCCTAGCCCACCGTGCAGCACCCCTTCGGTCTGCAGCCCCCGCTCGAGGGACGCGCTCATGGTCTGCCAGGCTGCCGCCAGAAAATCCCAGATATCCTTGCCCTCGCTGGTTTCGACATATTCCCAAAAGGATTCACCCGATTCGAGGCAGTGGCTCAGAATCTGGTCCATGGTCGACAGGCCGTCGATGGTCAGAGCACTGATCGAGCCCCCCTTCTCCTGTAAGGCACCACCGCCGACACTGTAGACCTCCCAGCTTTCGATGAGCTTGCCCGTCTCGTCCAAAGCTTCAAAAAGCATGGCATTGGGGTGTTCCGGCCGTTCAATCTCAGGTTCCCAGATCAATTCCAGCATCCGAGAGCCGAAGCTTTCCTCTAGGGCCTTATCGGTCAGGTGGCCTTGCCCAGTGGCGGCCAAACTGCCGAACAGGGTGACTCGATAGAGGGCTGCGTCGGGCACCTGAAGAAGAAATTTCTCGGTCGCTTTGCGTGGGGCCATGGTATGGCTGCTGGACGGGCCGGTACCTGTGCGGTACAGCTCTCTTATCGATTCCATCGGTTCCTCCTTCCGTGGAGGGTTTGGTGCTGTTGGCGGAGCGGCTTGAGTCGGGCAGTAGAATTCTGCCCGGCTCAGGGACATAGCCCGTGTTCTAGTGCAAGCGGTGGCCGTAGAGGGGGAAGTCGAGACACAGAGCCTTGACCTCACCACGGATGCTGGCCAGTTCTGCCGCGTTATCGAGGTTATCGATGGCACGCTTGATCCAGGCCGCCACTTTGACCATCTGCGGCTCCTTGAGCCCGCGACTGGTCACAGCGGGGGTGCCGATGCGGATGCCGCTGGTGACGAAGGGAGAGCGGGTATCGTAGGGGACCGAATTCTTGTTGACCGTAATGCCGGCATCCTCCAAAGCCTTCTCGGCGACCTTGCCGGTGATCTCGCTGCCGCAGAAATCAACCAGGATCAGATGGTTATCGGTTCCGCCGGAGACCAGCTTAAAACCGTGCAGCACCAATTCGGCAGCGAGGGTCTTGGCGTTTTTTACCACTTGAACGGCGTACTCCTTGAACTCCGGGGAGAGGGCTTCCTTGAAGGCCACCGCCTTGGCGGCAATGACGTGCATCAGCGGACCGCCCTGGATCCCGGGGAAAATAGTGCTGTTGATCTTTTTGCCCCACTCCTCGGTGCAGAGGATCATCCCGCCGCGCGGCCCACGCAGAGTCTTGTGAGTCGTGGTGGTGACAAAATGGGCATGGGGCACTGGGTTGGGATGCTGGCCACCGGCCACCAGCCCGGCAAAGTGGGCCATGTCAACCATCAGAAGCGCCCCGACCTCATCGGCAATCTGCCGAAAAGCGACAAAATCAAGGGTGCGCGGATAGGCGCTGTAGCCAGCCACGATCAGTTTTGGCTGATGCTCTTTGGCCAGTGTCAGCACTTCGTCATAATCGATGGTACCGGTCTTCTCGCTGATCCCGTAGGGGACAATATTGAACAGCTTGCCGGAGAAATTGACCGGAGAGCCGTGGGTCAGATGGCCGCCGTGCGAGAGGTTCATACCCATTACCGTATCGCCCGGCTGACAGACTGTCAGGTAGACAGCCATGTTTGCCTGAGAGCCGGAATGGGGCTGGACGTTGACGTGCTCGGCACCGAACAGTTCCTTGGCTCGATCGATGGCGAGCTGTTCGGCAACATCGACCACCTCGCATCCGCCGTAGTACCGTTTGCCGGGATAACCTTCGGCGTACTTGTTGGTCATCACCGAGCCCTGCGCCTCCATCACCGCTTCGCTGACAAAGTTTTCCGAAGCGATGAATTCCAGACCATATTCCTGGCGTTCGGTTTCTCGAACTATGGTGGCGGCGATCGCCGGATCGGTGACGGACAGGTTTTTGAGTGACATGGCTAAATCTCCATAGAGGCTGCAGGTACCGGCGGCGCTGCCGCCGGTACCTGGCCGGAAGGTTAAATGGTAACTACTCGGCTGGTTTGTAGCAGAGCCGCGGGTTGCGTGCCGCCGCGGTCTCGTCGAGGCGACCCACGGCGGTCAGGCTCGGCGCATTGAGCAGAAGTTCGGGCTGGTTCATCGATTCACGGGCGATCTCCAGCATCGCCTCGCAGAATTCATCCAGTACTTCCTTGCTCTCGGTCTCGGTCGGCTCAATCATGATCGAACCGTGTACCACCAGCGGAAAATAGATGGTCGGTGGGTGATAGCCGTAATCGATCAGACGTTTGGCCAGATCAAGGGTATGACAACCGCCGCCGAGTTGCTTGTCGGAAAAGACCGCCTCATGCAGGGAGCGGTTCTTGTACGGCAGATGATAGACCCCTTCCAGACGGGCGCGGATGTAGTTGGCATTAAGAACTGCCATCTCGCTCGCCTGTTTCAGGCCGGCGCCGCCCATGGTGAGGATATAGGCCCAGCCGCGAACCATGATGCCGAAGTTGCCGAAAAAGGAGCGCATCCGGCCGAAGGATTGCGGGCGGTCGAAATCGAGACGGTAGCGCCCGTCCTCGTGAACCACCACCGGTTTCGGCAGGAAGGGGATCAGCTTCTCGCTGACACCGACCGGGCCTGCACCTGGTCCGCCGCCGCCATGCGGGGTGGAGAAGGTCTTATGCAGGTTGAAGTGCATGACATCCATGCCCATGTCGCCGGGACGGGCGATACCCATCAGGGCGTTGAGGTTGGCGCCGTCACAATAGACCAGACCGCCGCCCTGGTGGACGATGTCGCAAATCTTGCGGATATCCGATTCGAACAGTCCCAGGGTGTTGGGATTGGTGACCATCAGCGCGGCGACATCGTCATTCATGTATTCGGCCACGGTTTCCGCGCTCAGAATTCCGGAGTCCCCCGAGGCGATGGGCACCACGTCGTAGCCGCAGAGGGCAGCTGTGGCGGGGTTGGTGCCATGGGCGGTGTCGGGAATCAGGACCTTTTTGCGGGAATTGCCCCGGGATTCGTGCCAGGCGCGGATCATCTGTACCCCGGTCAGTTCGCCATGGGCGCCAGCCGCCGGTTGCAGGGTTACCGCGTCGAAGCCGGAAATCTCGGCCAGGGCGTTCTGCAGGTCGAACATCAACCCCAGGGCTCCCTGGCTGAGGTGCTCGGGGGTGTGGGGGTGGCAGCCGGCCAACCCGGGCAGTCGGGCAACGGTTTCATTGACCTTGGGGTTGTACTTCATGGTGCAGCTGCCCAGCGGATAAAAGCCGCTGTCGAGGCCGTAATTCCAGGTCGACAGGCGGGTGAAGTGCCGAACGACGTCGACTTCAGAAACCTCGGGAAAACCGACGATTTCTTCACGGTTCAAGGCCTCGGACAGTTCGGCGTTCGGCACATCGAGAGCTGGCAGGCTGTAGCCCTGGCGTCCCTGAACGCTATGTTCGAAGATCAGCTTCTCGCGCAGGGCTAGACCGCTGGTGCCGATGCGGTTCGCGACGCAGTCTGTTTCAGCCTCCGGCTGCTGCGAAGCGCCTTTGAGCTGGGTTATCGTTGCTGTCGGGCTCATGCCGCACCTCCTTTTAATGCATCGACCAGGGTTTCGATCTCTTCCCTGGTGTTCTGTTCAGTGACACAGACCAGCAGCCGTTGTTCCATGCCGGCGAAATAGCGCTTCAGCGGCAGGCCTGCAAGAATGCCGCGCTCTTCCAGTTTCAGCAGCAGCGCGTCGACATCGCCGGGCACCTCAACAACAAACTCGTTGAAGGTCGGGCCACTGAAGGGGATGCTGAAGCCGGGCAGGGCGCTGATTGCCTGTTTTGCATACTCGGCCTTGGCCAGGTTCTGGGATGCCACCTCTTTCAGCCCCTGTTTGCCGAGCAGAGAGAGGTAGATGGCCGCTATCAGCACGCACAGTCCCTGGTTGGAGCAGATGTTGGAGGTCGCCTTCTCGCGGCGGATATGCTGCTCGCGGGTAGACAGCGTCAACACATAGCCGGTCTTTCCGTCTTTGTCCCGGGTCGCGCCAACCAGGCGGCCGGGCATCGAACGGACGGTCTTCTGGCGGGCAGCGAAGAAGCCGACGCCAGGTCCGCCGTAAGAAACCGGCATGCCGAAGCTCTGGCCTTCGCCGACGACAATGTCGGCTCCCAGCTCTCCGGGTGACTTGATTTTGCCCAGCGCAACAGGTTCGGCGACCGCTGTTACCAGCAGGGCGCCGACGTCGTGAGCTGCGTCGGCCAGCGGTGCCAGTTCCTCGATGACGCCGAAAAAGTTCGGATAGCCAGCGACCACGGCTGCGGTTTCCTTGTCGAGCAAGCTGGCCAGGGACTGCTGGTCGAGCTTGCCGGTCTCCAGATAGGGGACGTCGAGCAGTTCAATGTTCAGGTGACGGCAATAGGTGGCGACCGTTTCCCGGTACTCGGGATGCAGACTGGTGGCTAGCAGCACTTTTTTGCGGCGGGTGGCACGGGCCGCCATCAGCACCGCTTCGGCGCAGGCCGAGGCACCGTCATACATTGAGGCGTTGCTGACTTCCATGCCGGTGAGCTGGCAGATCAGGGTCTGGTATTCGTAGATAGCCTGCAATGTGCCCTGGCTGATCTCCGGCTGGTAGGGGGTGTAGGCGGTGTAGAACTCGCTGCGCGAGATCAGCTGGTCGATGACCGAAGGGATGAAATGGTTGTAGGCCCCACCACCGAGAAATGTGCTGTGGGTTTCGGCTGTGGCGTTCTGCGCTGCCAGCCGTTTCATTTCTTTGATGACTTCGGTTTCGGACATCGGGGCGGACAAATCGAGAGGGCGTCCCAGACGGACCTCTTGCGGGATCTCTGTGAACAGATCCTCGGTCGAATTGACCCCGATGGTTTCCAGCATCTGCCGGACGTCTTCATCTGTATGGGGGATGTAGCGCATCTGTTATCTCCGTCTACTGTTTGGCAATACAGGAACGATAGGCCTCGGCGTCCATCAGGGCTTCTACCTGAGTGACATCGGTCAGTTTGATCTTCACCATCCAGGCATCGTCATAGGGGGAGCTGTTGACACTGTCCGGGGTGTCGGGCAGATCCTTGTTGACCTCCACCACCTCGCCGGAAACCGGGGCGAAGATGTCAGATACGGTCTTAACCGATTCAACTACCCCAAAGGTCTGACCGGCGTCTACATGGCTTCCAACCTCGGGCAGTTCGACGAAGACTACATCGCCCATGGCGTCCTGGGCGTAGTCGCTGATGCCGATGGTTGCGATACCGTCCTCGATCAGAATCCATTCATGGTCCTCGGAATATTTTAGTTCGTCACGAATTTCCATTGTTCATCCTCCTTGAATTGTTCACCTGCTGCGCAGGCCAGGTTAATTGTGTCCTAAACAAAAGGTGTCTTGACCACTTCGGCCGCGACCCGGCGATTACGGATGCCTATGCTGACTTCGGTACCCAATGTGTGGTGTCCCGTTGCAATCAGAGCCAGAGATATGCCGACCTTGAGAGAGGGGGACATCGTGCCGCTGGTGACGATGCCGACTTCTTCATCGTCGACGAATATCGGGTAATTCTCCCGTGGCACCCCGGGTTCGGTCATGCGCAGGCCGACCAGGCGGCGCGGCACACCCGCCTCCTTCATCCGGCAGAGCGGCTCCTTGCCGATAAAGGAGGGCTTGTCAAGCTTGGTGATCCAGGCGATGCCGCCCTCGAGCGGAGTGATTTGCGAGGAGAGTTCGTGGCCGTAAAGGGCGTATTTCTTCTCCAGGCGCAGGGTGTCACGAGCGCCGAGACCGACCGGCTGCAGGCCGTCGGATGCCCCCGCTTCCATCAGGGCATGCCAGATCTTTTCGGCGTGCTCGGGAGCGAAGTAGAGCTCGAAGCCGGACTCCCCGGTATAGCCGGTGCGCGAGATGATGGTCTTGACTCCGGCGACTTCACCTTCGACGAAATTGTAAAAGACGAGCGACGCAAGGTCGGTGTCGGTCAGCCGCCCAAGGATGGCGTCGGAGGCAGGCCCCTGAAGCGCGAGCTGAGCGTAGGAATCGCTGAGATTGGTCAGGTTGATGTCAGGGAACCCTCCCTTCTCCAGCACGCCCTGCATCCAGGCGAAGTCCTTCTCGATATTGGAAGCATTGACACAGAATAGATAGTGGCCCTCGGCAAAGCGGTAGAGGGTGAAATCATCGACGACGCCGCCGTTTTCGTAGCACATGGCCGAGTACTGCACCTGGCCGTCGACCAGCTTTGCGGCGTTGTTAGTGGTCAGCTCCTGAATATAGTCAAGTGCTCCCTGACCGCGCACTTCGATCTCCCCCATATGGGAGACATCGAAGAGCCCGGCGGCTTTGCGGACCGCGAGATGCTCATCGATCACGCCGGTGTACTGAACCGGCATATCCCAGCCGCCGAAATCGACCATTCGGGCGCCTATTTGTCTGTGGACATTGTTTAACGGGGTAGTTTTCATCATGATTCCTCTCTTGATAACGGTGATGAGTTGATAGTCGTGCCCTGGACGGAAATCGCTATTTTTTGAGGTCTGTCGGGTCTGGGCGTAATGTTTAACTTTTAATGCATTTGAGCGTCTAGCTCTCAGTTACTATCCATTCTATCGGGTAATCGTGATCTTCGGGATATACCTGTTCTTTAATCTGAAATTCAAAGGCCAGTCCTACCATGCTTGTCTCCGGTTTCAACCTATGTAAAAATCAATCATAGAATCCACCGCCGAAACCCAGGCGATTGCCTTTCTGATCAAAGGCCACCCCGGGGATGCCCACAAGATCAATCTCTTGAGGGGGGACGGGCCGAACCGCCTCGGGCCGAGGCTCGAGGATTCCGTAAGCTCCCGGATGCAGTTCCTCAGGATAGTTAAAGATTTGAGATGGGGTGAGTTTGCGATTGGGAATATCAGTGATGGGGACAACCACGCGTTTGCCGAGGCTCAAAGCTTTCAAAATAGCTTCGCAGGTGGCGACTTCATTGCGAAGGCCAATGAAAAACTTCACCGTTTGCGCCTGGAAGAACTCGGGCATCTCGATCAGTCTTTTACAGATCTGTTTGCTCTTGGAGTCAACTTCATGCTGGCTTAGTGCCATACGCTCCTGAAGGGTCAGCTTGCGCAATTGCTTTTTCATGCTGCTCGCTCCCTGTTTGCGCCCCAAGTATCGTCCCGATGAAGCCTGCAGGAGCGACGTCTGTTTTTATCAACACTTCCCATAAGGGTGCGGCAGCCCGGAGCGGGAGAGAGGCCGTTCCGGGTTGCCGCTGAACCATCTTGCGGGGAGGCTTGTCCGCAGACAGTCGTTGAAGTGTGGACTACTGGTCGCTCAACCTCACACCCTCTTTGGTGCTGAAATAGCCCTTGGTCTCCCTGATGATCACCGGCGACAGCGCCAGCAAGGCGATCAGGTTGGGAAAGGCCATCAAGCCGTTGAAGCAGTCGGACAGGGCCCAGATCCAGCCGCCGAGTTGATTGACGCGAGACAGGGTGCGATGAACCTTTACATGGGTTTATTCTCTTTTTTCGCTGATGGGAGACAGGACATCCTAGATCCAGGTCATTGCACGTCCTGACTTAAAATTCTTAAACAGAATGAACTCTGGCAATGACGATAACAAATACAAGCACTGTTTGTTTTATGTCCATGTAGAGCAAGTCCTTTGCCAGGTCGCAAAAAGAAGGGCCTGTCCTCCACTAAATATGGACTACAGGGAGTCATGTATCAAAAACAAACAACGTTAAACCCTGAAGGAAACTGGCCTTACCGAAAAAATTGGAAAATTACTTTGGGTGGGGATTGGACTGATTCGAATGGCGGACAAAAGAACCAGCGAAACGGAAAAGTGAAACGAAATCGCTCCACTTTTCTTTCGTTCAGGAATGCAACATGCTGAAACATAACGAAGAAAGGTAAGGTGGAATGAATATGTACCGGCGGTCATTTTTCGTTCCACCTACATGTGGTATTTCTTGATTCTATTGAGCAGGGCGGTATGGGTGAGCCCAAGCAGCCGTGCGGCCTGGCGCTTGCTGCGGGTCTGCTTCAGGGCCGCAGCGATATACTGTGTCTCCAGGCGTTCGACCAGGGTCGACAGGGGCGTGGTGCCCAACTCCCCGGTATCGATCTCTTTCGTTTCCTGGATCGCCTTGCCGACCTCCTTGCCGAAGAGGATGTCCGCGGCTTCAATCTTGAGAGTGTCACAGAGGATGGCGGAGCGCTCGATGACGTTTTTCAGCTCGCGGATGTTGCCTGGCCAATGGTGCTGGCGCAGCTTTTCCATCGCCCCCGATGACAGTGACTGCCAGTTCTTTTCGAGACGTGAATTGAGGTGAAACAGAAAGTGCTCCACCAGCAGCGGGATATCCGCTCTCCGCTCCCGCAATGGCGGGGCGTAGATGGGAAAGACGCAGATTCGGTAGTAAAGGTCCTCGCGAAACATCTGCTTTTTCACCATCTCCGCAAGGTTTTTGTTGGTGGCGGTAATTATCCGTGCATTGATGGGGATCTCATGACTTCCGCCAATTTTGCGGACCTTTTTCTCCTGAATCACGCGTAGCATCTTGGCTTGTAAGCTCAGGGGCATCTCGGCGATTTCGTCGAGAAAGATGGTTCCGTCCTTGGCGACTTCGAAAAGTCCGGTCTTTCCATTCTTTTCGGCCCCGGAAAAAGCTCCGCCAACATAGCCGAACAGCTCACTTTCGAGCAGAGCCTCCGGCAGAGCGGCGCAGTTGATCGGGACAAAGAGGCCACTGCGGCCGCTTTCGGTATGGATGGCACTGGCAAAGAGTTCCTTACCGGTGCCGCTCTCGCCATGAATGGAGACTACCGTATCGGCGCGAGCAATCTTCTGAGCAAAGGTAATGGCTTCCATGATCGCCGGACTGCGTCCGACCATATCGCTGAAGCTGAACTGATTCGACGGGGCAACCGCGGTGGAGAGCTCTTTGATCTGCTGCATATCCTTCATTATTTCAACGGCGCCGACAATGCGCCCGGAGGAGTCCTTGATCGTTTTGCCGCTGGCGAGAAACTGAAAGCGCCCACTGGGGGTAATCAGGTTCCTCTTCTCGTTGGTGAAGGACTTGCCGGACAGACACTCCTCCAGCGTTTCATCCGCCCGGTTCAGGTCGCGGATGTTGGTGCTGCCGACCCTGAGGTCGTTGCAGCCGAGGATGTTGCGCGCAACCCGGTTGATGATTGCCACCCGCCCCTTGTTGTCGATCCCCAGAATTCCGTCGCTGATACTATCCAACGCCACCTGGAGTCTTTTTTCGCGTTCTTCCTGGGGAAGGGTCTCGATGGTGAAAATTTCGCGCAGATCTGCAAGGGTTTTCAGTCGATCGAGGAGAAGGTCCCAATCGGTCGCCTGACTCCCCTCGGAGTCAAGGTAGATCGTCGCTCGGTCGCCGCGCACATCCATCTCGAAGAAGGCAATGTTGACACCCTGTTGGGAAAGCAGGGACGCGACATCCGCCGCAATTCCAACCCGGTCGGTAAAAATGAGCTGCAGTTTAAGATTCGACTTCATGGCTTTACTCTTTCGGCCCGGACGCGGCAGGGAGGGACTGCCGGGGATAACCGACAGGGTCATCATATCGTCGATGCAGGCGTTAACAGCTGGGGAGCGAAATCCGAGCCAGCCCCGTCCAGCCTTGCCGCTTGGAGTCAGCCACATATATAGCACAAAAAAAGCCGGAAAATGTGGGGTCCGGCATCCAGCCTGGACTCTTTTCCAGGGGCAGACAAGAACTTTTCAGCGCTTTTCTGAAGTGTACCTCCGGACCAGCCTTGCAGTGGTGGCTTTTTCTGGTCAGAGCGCTGACAAGCGGGAGCCAGATCAGGGACCCGACCAACCCGTAGGCCACATAAGGGATTTCGACCCGATTCCATTGCCGATCGTGCAGCCGAGGAAGCTGGCAAAGACGAACAGGGGGATGCCTTGCAACCGAAAGTCGTGGTGCTTCCCTAAGGTGCAGGAATATGGCGATTCTGGAGTCTAGACGTGCGTCTGTTCAGTGACTCTCATGGGTGACCGATTCATATCCCAGCCTGGCCACCAGATGATCAGCCAGTCTCACACTGGCTTCGGCAAGGGAGGCGAGGGTCTCGATCAGCGCTTCCTCGATCTTCTCGACCAGCATCCGGACTCCGATCCGGCGCCGTTTCAGATCGATCAGCAGATAACCCACCAACTGACCCGGTCCATGGTAGGTCACCTGCCCGCCTCGATCGACCGGAACCACCGGAATATCGCCGGGGGCCAAAACATGCTCGGGCTTGCCAGTCCGGCCCTGGGTAAAGACCCGCTCATGCTCAAGCAGCCAGATCTCATCCGGCGTATATCGATCACGCGACTCGGTAAAGGTCTGCATTCGCAGCCAAACGGGCGCGTAAGGCTGCAGACCCAGCCGTCTAACCACCAGAGACCTGTTTACCGCTTGCACATCAAAGGTCTTATCTGTTGTCGGGACTGGCTACCGCCACCGGCGGGGGCATCCTGCGCGACATTCTGCTTGGAGACTTCCCTCTTTTCTGTTTTAAGGATACTATAATCATCATTCGGTTGCTGGCGATTTCCCTCTCCACGAAAAAAATGGACCAGGGGATAACCGTCGAGAGAGAAAACCTATCTGTCTTCTACTCCCTCGGATAATGCCTATGTGTTGAGTGTCACCACCCATGGAACACTATTGACTGTTCTCAGATACACGACCTATAGAACACAGAAACCCCGTCCGGGTCACCAGGCGGGGTTTTCCTATATATCAGGGTATTCAGTAATTTGAGATCTTCTCAGCTTTAGTCTTAAAAAACAATTAGATAGAGCCTGTCCCAATTAGGCTGATTTTTCAAGTATCGAGTTACATCGTAAATCCCGCAGGTCTAGAAAGTAACCAGCAGCTGTCGCGCTAAAGAATTTGGGATAATTTTCGGGCACTACTTACGGTTTTAGGCGGACTC
>JBDNGT010000096.1:0-4087 GCA_041689145.1 Geopsychrobacter sp.
AGCGCGCAAGCAGAAGAGATCAAAGCGCTGTTCGCGAAGTGAAAGAGATCCGTTTAAGATTAATCCCCGAGGACAAAGTTCAGAAGTTCGAAATCTCTACGATTGGGCTGTCCAGTCGCTTTGAAATACCGACTCTTAGGATTCGTTGCCCATGCGGCACAAAACCGCTCACCCCAGTTCTCCGACATCACCTATATTCTCCGGCCACCCTGCCCAATCCGGCGGGAAAAGCCCCTGCTTCACCCCAACATGAAAACTTGAATAAGGCCATTCGTTTACCTGGGTGACCCAGCCATGTTTCACCGGGTTCCAGTGGATATAATCAACGTGCCGCTGACAATCCAGATCATCACGGATGAGGTGTTCCCAATAGCGGCGTTGCCAGATCCCCCGTTCACCCCTCTTTATCCGGCTCTCAGATCGCCGTTCCCCCGCAGGAATTTGCCGTGAAAACCCGGCCTTGATCAACGTCCAGCGTGTTTTGTAATCGGCATCGCCCGGCGGGAGGGTCCAGATGCAATGCAGGTGGTCCGGCAAGATAACGATGGCATCGATATGAAAGGGATGCTCAGCTTTCACCTTGCGGAAGACCCGCCGCAGCAGATCGACCTGCTCCACCAGTAGTAGATTATCGTGGCGCTCGGCACAATTGACCGTGAAGAAGTAGCTCGCTCCGGCAACATGGACACGTCGATAATTCGTCATTTCCTCCCCCCAACAATTACAATACGGCCCCACGTAGGATGCGGTGAGGCACGAACCGCATCATTCAAATCACATCCCGGCACATCATTGATTACAAACGATGCGGTTCACAAGTTCACCGCATACTAACACTATCTTTAGAACGTCCTCAGGAATTGGATTGTGATCTATCATGTACCCTCCCCAGAGGACCTTGCCCGCCATTAATTACTAACAACCTGCAGATCCTCGTCTAAAAAACAGAAGCCAACCCCGCCAGCGTCATATTATCCGCCACCACATCGTGCGGGATCATCAGATACTGCCAAGACTTGCCGCCATTGCCCTCTGCATGGTCTGTTGCATGGCCACACCATTTAACTGCTGCTGCCTGCTTTGACAGAACATCGGCGGCTTCCAGGTCTTTCCTAGCTTTGGTCTCAACCATGTAGATCCGGCCATCCGTTTCAACCACGAAATCAGGTTGATATTCGAGATGGTCAGGTCCGGATTTGTAGAAAATCTGAAATTGGCCTTTGGCGGGCTTGAACCATTTCTGGATCGAGGGGTCTGATTCTTTTTCGAGGATGACTGAGAAGCGCCGCTCGGTATCCGAATCAAATTTCTGCACCGCGTAGAGGCAGCGCTGAAAACCACCGAACACCATTTGTCCGATCTTGGTTTTGTCGGCCACTGTTTCACGAAAATGCCGTACGCCATCGGCGTTGGCGGTAAACGCACTCTGCTTGAGGGTTGAGAAGCCCTTACTGACTTTCACCTCATAATCAACGGCCGTTTCCCACTGATGATCTTGCATCTGTACATGGATAAACTCGGCCAGTTGCCGTTGATAATACCGAAGCACATTAAGCGCTTCATCCTCTTCCAGATAACTCAACAGGTGTTTCACCATCTGCCCAGACAGGTCATACAGCAGATCGGCATGGGCATCATAGGAGATGTCGTCAAAGTTGATCAGTGCGCTCACCAGATAGTCTTCCGGGCGATCTTCACGCTCAATTCCACCTAATGCCCTTAACGTATCTTCCTGGCTTGTACGTAAGTGTTTGAAAAGCAGGTCACGGTCAACCGGCTGATAATTGATGGTCTTAGCGTCGAGGGTGAAGGCATGATAACCGAGTGTTACTTCTCCCTTGGGGACCACCAGAATTCGCGGGATGTCGATCGATTGCTGAACCACCATCGCCGTGGTCTTGGCGACGATTTCAGCCACATTGGGTTTATCAATGACCCCTTCAAGCTCTCCCTGTTCCGGCGTCAACGCCGCGTCTACCTGACGAACGATTTCTGCGGCGATCTCTTCTTTGATAAGTTCTGAAGAACTGGGTAGAAACTCATGCTGCTGGATAATTTTATACGCGGCCTGCGCAATCCTCTGTTCTGCCGGTGTCGCGAAAACTGGTGCAGTTTGCACGGCGAGTTGTCCACCTTGCATGACCGGCGCAGTTGTCTGTGCTGCTAGTCCCAGCTTCTGTTCGATGGAAGAGGTAGAGACAACCGTGGTCTTTTTCAGAAAATCCGTCTCCGGGTCCAGTATGACCTGTTGCAAACGGATGACCGACCCGGCGCGATTCGCTTCGTCGATGATTTCCTGGAACCGGTCATGGGCGATAATATTGAGACGGTCGACCGCCACCACTCCGGTCTTCTTGCCGTAGGGCAAACGCAGACCGCGACCGATCGATTGTTCAATCAGAACACGGGCGTTGGCCGCACGTAGTGGCACGATCGTATAGAGATTGGTCACGTCCCAGCCCTCTTTCAGCATGTTGACGTGAATGACGATCTCGGTCGGCTCTTCGGTACTCTCCACCGCCAACAAGCGCTGAATCATCTCCTCTTCAGCCGCCCCGGTCTTACTCGAATCGACCTGAATGACTTTCTCCCGATAGCGCCCTTCGAAGAACTTCTCCGATTGAATCAGTGTCAGCAGTTGCCCGGCATGGGTAGTGTCGCGGGCGATAACCAGCATAAACGGCTTGACGATCTTCTGGCCGGTCTGGCGGGCGTAGGTTTCCAGCTCGACCTTGACGCTTTCATGGACACGGACTCCATCTTCCAGCTTGATCTCTTCAAGCCGCTCCGGCGAAAAGTCACTCGGTTTGAAGTTCTTCTGGGTGACGACGGCCGGTTCCTTGACGAAACCATCGGCCATCGCCTTGGCCAGAGGGTAATCGTAGATGACATTCTTAAATGCAGCCGTTCCTCTGCCTGATTCAACAAACGGGGTCGCGGTTAATTCCAGCCCAAGGATGGGTTTCAGCTCGTTGATCGCCCGAATCCCCGATGAGGCCCGGTAGCGATGCGATTCATCCATCAGCAGTACAAGATCCTTGAGACCGGCCAGGTAATCGAAGTAACTCTCGCCGATATATTCCGAAAGCCGCTTGATGCGCGGCGCCTTACCGCCGCGAACCTCGGAATTGATCTTGGAGATATTGAAGATATTGACCTTCACCGGCGCCAGAGCATCAAAGATGTTCCCCGCCTTTGACTCGTAGTTATCTCCGGTGATGATATCTGGAGGATAAGATGCGAACTCGGCGATCCCCTTGAATACGTACTTGGGATGATTGCGGTTGCTGAAGTCCTCAATCAATTTGTTGTAGATGGTCAAATTTGGCGCAAGAACGAAGAAGTTATTGATGCCATGGGCAAGGTGCAGGTAACTGACAAACGCACCCATCAGGCGAGTTTTACCCACCCCGGTGGCCAGGGCAAAACAGAGCGAGGGAAAGTCCCGCTCAAAATCGGTTACGGTCGGATATTCGCTGTGAATGATCTCAAGTGCGGCTTCTACGTCGGCGTCCTTGCGCGGCGAGACGATCTCTGTGACGCGGTCGAGGATTTCCAGCGATTTCCGCTGCGGTGGTCGCAGACTAAGGCGCCCCGCAATGGCATTGACGTGTCGGTTCATGGCTTCTCCTCCCCCTTCAGATAGCGCATCAGCCGCAGATCGAAATCGGACTGGTAATCGAGATCCTGTTGCACGCGAAATTTTTCATATTCGCCATGCGCCTTGGCGCGCGCCACTTCCTGGGAAATCTTTCCAGTATGTTCCAGCACCTGCTGATCGGTAAAATCCAGAAAATGCTTATGGAATCGGGTGGCGTAAGATTTGCCGTCGGCGGCAGTTGTTTCCAAAATGGAAAGAACTGCACCCTCCACCAGCTCACCGGAGGCAAAGATATTCTTCAGGTGTTTGTTGACCGCAGGCGTCTGGACGCCGAACAACTCTGCCATGGTCTTCTGCGTCAACCAGAAATTCTCTGAAGCAAACCGGACATCGACCGTGACCTTGCAGTCGGCGCTGGTATAAAAGATGATCGGACGAGTCGCGGAGGCACTGACAAAATAATTCATATGGTTTTCCTGTAGGGGC
>JBDNGT010000097.1:0-3044 GCA_041689145.1 Geopsychrobacter sp.
GAGTCCGCCTAAAACCGTAAGTAGTGCCCGAAAATTATCCCAAATTCTTTAGCGCGACAGCTGCTGGTTACTTTCTAGACCTGCGGGATTTACGATGTAACTCGATACTTGAAAAATCAGCCTAATTGGGACAGGCTCTATATAGCGCTGGCCGAAAAAATCCCTTGTGCGCTTTTATTTTGCCCTCAGTTGTTACCAGTTAAAGAGTGATTTCGTCAATTTCCATGTCGAGCAGATTGAAGTTCAGTTGGCGCCGGCGCAGCAGCTGTCCCTGTCCGAGCAGGATCTTGCAGGCCTCAGCGACCTCCAGACTGGCCGCTACCGCCGGTGTGAACGAGGGATTGCCGAGTTGCTGTTCAACCCCCTTGCCCCCCTGCCAGTGCTGGTAGATCGTCTGCAGCGAGTCATCTCCCGGCAGGATCGTCGCGACATGTCCGTACCAACCGGCGATCGCGCCGTGGACCAGCGGAATCTCCAAATCGCAACAGACTTGGCCCAGTTCCAGACGGGCGGTCACGTTGTCGACCGCGTCGATGACGCAATCGGCCCCCTTCAGCAAGTCAGATCCATTCACCGCGTCAAATCTTGCCTGAACCGGGGTCAGGGTCACGGCCGGATTGATCTCGCTGATTCGTTTTGCCGCCACCTCGACCTTAACCTGCCCGAGATTGGCTGGTGTAGCAAGTAGCTGACGGTTGAGATTGTTCTCTTCGAAGACATCGTCATCAATTGAGACAAGGTGCCCCACGCCGAGACGGGCCAACTGTTCCAAAATATAACCGCCCAGACCGCCGGCACCGATCACCGCCACCTTGCTGCGAAAGAGGCTCAGCTGTTGAGCGGTCGAAATCATCTGCTGATTGCGCTGATAGCGTGCCGGCAGCAGACACATCTCCAGGATCACGGCTTCAACTTGGGCGAGGCTCAGTTGAAACTGTTCTGCGGCCTGTTGCTGGTGTGTCCAGGTGATCATTCCGGAGTTGGCCTGGGCGCTTAGGTACCTTTGTAGACTCTCCATCTTTAGCCTCCGCCGACCAACGGAAAGATCGCCAGGGTCTCGCCATCGACGAGTTGACGCTCAAGTTTGACGTGGCAGTGGTTGACCAGCAGGATGCCGATTTGCTGGTCTGTCAGGCCGACCTCGTTCACTACATCGCCGACCGTTGTCCCGGGCGGATACTTGCGCACTTCGATGTCGAAGCGGCCCTGGCGGAAGGTTGCAAACAGTTTGACCGTAATCTGCATCGCTACTTAATCTCCGAAGTAAACTTTAAGTTTGACCTGTGTTTCGTCATCTGCGAACAGCATCTCTTTTTGCAAGAGGTCTGCCACAGCCATAGAGCCTAAGCCCTGACCATCAATATGGCAATCCTTAAAGCGCAGCTCTGTAGGTTGTTCGGCCAGAAAACTTCGCAGGCGGCAGCTTTTGAGGAGAATTCCGTGCTGCAGAACCCTTGGACCGATTTCAGCGAGCAGCAGATTGAACAGCTTGAGCTTGATGCAGCCCGGCCTCATGCCGGACGCTTGGGCTTCGTTGGCAAAGGTCACTGATCCCCGCATGGCGGCTAGATGACTGCCGGTGCGCAGGGTTGCGCCGACCAGCCCCGGCATGGCGCCGGACAGCGCGAGCACGCAGTCTTCAGGAATCACCGCAGTCGCGGCATCGTCGACCGGCTTGTTGTTTAAAAAAATGGTGGTGATCCGGCTGGCCAGGTAGTCAGCTGCGATACCGAACTGTTCAACCAGCAGCTGCTGGATGCTGCCGCCGACCTTGACTTCAAGCACAACCCCTTCCTGCAGGAGCATAAAAAATATCCGCTGTAATTCAGGTGCAAGGCTGACTTCAAGGTTGTGCTCAGCGTGGTTCATCTTTTGCCTTTTTTAGAATTTTTTCCAAGACTGAGCATTAAAGCAGGGGAGCGGTGCCATCAGCCCCGCTCCCTCTGTGCGGTCAGGAGCGTTTCTCACCAGTTGTAAACCTGATCCAGTTCCTCATCGGTCACCCCGAAGGTGATGTTGTGCGGTGGCAACTTTTCTGTCTTGAAGAAGCGCGGCAAGCGATCGTCTTCAGGGCCGAAGCCGGCAGCTTTGTTGAATTCGCGCTCAACAGACAGAACCTTCTGGCCCAAACCGACAACATCGTCACCGGTCATTTCAATCCCATAGAATCCGCCCAGCAAATCGAGCAGTGACTGGAAGGTTTCCGGCTGATCCAGGATCGGGAAGGCGATAAATAAACAGAGTCCGGTCGAATCGATGGCGGTGGTCGCAATCTGCAGGTTGCGCGACAGCTCAATCTGACCTTCTGGTTTCAAGGGATCGACATCCCCGCCGACCTTCAGGATATTGGTCGCTACGGCGTAACCGGCGGTGTGGTCCGCGCCTTGTGTACTAGTGGCGTAGGTCACGCCGATCCCCTGGACCGTACGGGGATCATAGGCGGGCAGGGCTTGATTCTTGACCACGGGCACACGCGTAACACCGAAGGCCTTGCCGGTCATTCCGGCGCCGCCGCCGAGGGTCCGTCCCAGCGGTGTGCCCTTAGCGACTTCGTCGCGCAACAGGCTGATGGCACCTTCGCAATCGCCAAACTCAATCACGCCGGCATCCATGGCAACACCGATAGCGACGCCCATCTCGATCGTATCAACTCCAACGTTATCGTCCCAATAGTCGAGTGTCGCAATGGTATCCAGATCGCTGATGCCGCAGTGGCCGCCATGAGACCAGACGGTCTCATACTCGGGCTGTTTGGTCAGGTATTTACCGTCCTTATCATTGTAGATCCCGGAACACTGAATGACGCAACCACGATGACAACCGTGGGTCGCTTTTCCGCCGCGGGCTATTTCCAGCTCGGCCTGAGACTCGCCGCTGATCTTGGTCGCGCCCTCAAATTGACCAGTCTTGAAGTTACGCGTCGGGTAACCGCCCGCTTCATTCAGCACGTTGGTCAGCACGTTGGTCCCGTAGGCCGGCAGGCCTTCACCTGAGACCGGGTGCTTGCGGATCCCTTCGACAAAGGCCCGGTTGGCCGCCTTGAA
>JBDNGT010000098.1:0-13616 GCA_041689145.1 Geopsychrobacter sp.
CGATCAAAATCCGGCGGCTGTTGGCTAAGAGGGCCGAAGAGGCTTGGCTGACGATCCCTCATTTTCATGTGACGATGGCCGTTGACATGACCGATGTGATCCGCTTTCGGCAGGATCTCGGCATGACCATCAATGATTTCATCCTGTCGGCGGCCGCGCGAGCACTTAAGGAACATCCTTGGGTTAACAGCCGTTGGAACGGTGAACAGGGGGTCGACATAGACTCTATCGGCCTTGCACTGGCCGTCGCTACCGACTGCGGACTCTACTATCCCGTAATTAAGAAATGTGAAACGCTTGGCCTGAAGGCGATTAGCCGTGATGCGCGCGATCTCGCCGCCAAAGCGCATACCGGGACGCTGAACGAAGAGGACTGTGCTGGAGGAACATTCACTGTCACAAATATGGGGATGCTCGGAGTTGAGTCCTTTGCCGCCATTATCACTCCACCGCAGGCCGCGGTGTTGGCCGTCGGGACTGTGAAGGGAGAGATCATTGTTGACGAACAGGGTGAACCTGCCGTGGCGCCAATGATGAGGATGACGCTCGGTGCTGACCATCGTCTGCTCGACGGTGCTGACGCCGCCGAGTTTTTGGCCACGATTAAAAGTTATCTTGAGGCTCCGGTGGTTTTGGTCGCCGATTAGAATTGTTCCAATCAGCCGGATTTGCAGCCAGATCATGAATAGTCCGACAGTCTCCTAGCAAAAATCCCAATGGCTTGTCCTCGCCAGTGGGATTTTTTTGTCTTTAATTTTCTGTTTTCTTAATCAGCGTCGACCCTCTTTAAGGGTGGAAAAGTTGAGACTATTAATATATTGAGAAGGGAGGCAAAATGCCTCCCTTCTCAGCTTGGGTATCAATGCTCTTAAGGGTCAGTAGCCGTGAAGTTTGTCAATATACTCCGGCAGAAAGAGTGAAATCTGCGGGATGTAGGTGATCAGCATCAGGAAGACCAACAGGAGCATCAACCAGGGCAGTGCTGCGCGTAGAACCCAGGTGAGACTCTCGCCGGTTATCCCGGCGGTGACGAACAGGTTGAGTCCGACTGGCGGCGTAATCATACCGATCTCCATGTTGACGACCATGATGATGCCGAGGTGAATCGGATCGATTCCCAGTTTGACTGCGATCGGAAAGAGGATCGGTGCCATGATCAGCAGGATGGCCGATGGCTCCATGAAATTTCCGGCGATCAGCAGCAGGATATTGACCACAATCAGGAATCCCCAGGCAGGAAGACCCCAGCCGACAATGATTTCGGCGATGTGATGCGGAATCCGTTCGGTGGTCAGCACATGGGCAAAGAGCATGGCATTGCCGATGATGAACAGCAGCATGATAGAAACCTTGGATGAATCTATCAGCACCTTTTTTGTATCCTTGTGAAACAGCGAGAGCGGCAAGGCTTTGGCGGTCAGCAGCAGGTTGCGGACCACGATTTTCGGTACGCTGTCACCCTTGTTCGCCCAGGCCACATTCTTCAACGGGCCCATGTCGCGATAGACGAGGATCGCGATGAGAAAAGCGTAAACGGCAGAGATGGCCGCAGCCTCGGTCGGGCTGCAAATGCCGCCGTAGATCGAACCGAGCACGATGACGATCAGCATCAGTCCCCAGCTCGCAATGAAACTCGATTTGAGCAGATTTTTGAAACCGACCCAGGGCTGGGCAGGCAGTTTTTTGATCCGGGCGATGATGTAGATGACAACCATCAGCATGGTGCCCATCATGACCCCGGGGATAACTCCGGCCATGAAGAGACGGGCGGCCGACTCTTCGGTCGCGGCGGCATAAACCAGCATGACGATCGAAGGTGGAATCAGGATGCCGAGGGTTCCGGCGTTGGTGATAACGCCGGCGGCGAACTCTTTCGGATAGCCGGCTTTAACCATGCCGGCGATAACAATTCCGCCGATCGCCGCAACCGTTGCCGGCGAAGAGCCGGAAACGGCCGCAAAGATCATGCAGGCGAGAACCGAGGCCATCGCCAGGCCGCCACGAATCCAGCCGACGCAGTCGATGGCAAAATTGATGATGCGGGCAGCGACGCCCCCGGTCGACAAAAAGGTTGACGACAGGATGAAGAAGGGGATCGCCAGCAGGGTGTAGTGCTCCGATTGCGAGGCCAGCAGTTTCAGGGCGATCGACGCCAACGAGTCATGCGAAAAGAACAGGATCGTGGTGATACTTGAGAGTCCCAAGGCGAACGCGATCGGCATCCCGGTCAGCAGGCAGAGGAGCAGGATAAAAAACAGTGCAGCGGTGGTCATGCCGAATCACCTCTCTTGATAGCAGCCTGGGTTTCTTCAGCCAGGTGCATACTCTCCTTGGCTTCGTCGGCGAGCGTGAAGCCTTCGTTTTTGCCGGTAAATACCCCCCACAGGAGGATCAATAAACGGATAGCGATCAGCACCATGCCGATCAGCAGAATGCTGTGGGCAATCCATTTCGGAATCGGCACATCATTAAGTTCGATCCCGAATTGGTACATCTTGGCGAGATAGACCCAGGATCCTTTGATGAACAGCCCACAATAGATGAGACAGGCAGTAATCGCTGCTCCGCCGATGATCCTGCGGACCTTAGGGGGCATGATTTTCACCAGGGCGTCGACGCCGATATGGGCGCCGACTTTAATCCCATACGAGACCCCGAACAGAACCAACCAGGCCGAGAGGTGCAGGGTCAGCTCCTGTGACCACATCAGTCCGACTCCGAAACCGAAGCGCAGCACCACCTCAACGAAAACCAATAACGTCATGGTTGCCAGCAGGAGCGCGATAATCGTCTCCTCAATACTGTTTATTAACCGGCTAAACATATTCAGACCTCATGAAAAACATACTATGGGAAGAGTCAGGGACCTCGTTGATCGTCGACGAAGTCCCTGACTCGCAATCTTTTGCTTTTCTTAGTTCGAGTTGACAGCGGCTTCGATATATTCTTTGCCGATTGCATCTTCGAACTGCTTCCAGACCGGTTTCATCGCATCAACCCACAACTGACGCTCTGCGTTGGTCAGCTTGATGATTTCGGTGCGCTTGGAGTCGATGATCTTCTGACGATCATTGACGGCTTTTTGAGCCGAGACGTTATTGCCGAAGGCAATTGCTTCCTCCAGGTCCTTTTTGACTTCGGAGCGGATGTCGTCGGGCAGGCCCAGCCAGAATTCACTCGAAGTGACGACCAGATAATCGAGGACGCCATGATCGGTCTCGGTGATGTACGGCTGAACTTCGAAAAACTTCTTCGAGTAGATGTTCGACCAGGAGTTTTCCTGACCGTCGATCGCCCTGGTCTGCAGCAGGGTAAAGACTTCAGAGAACGGCTTCTTCAGCGGCATGGCGCCAACCGCTTCGTATTGAGCGGCGAGCACGTCGGAGGTCATGATACGGAACTTCTTGCCGACCGCATCGGCTGGAACCCGCAATGGATCATTGGAGGACATCTGCTTCATGCCGTTGTGCAGGTAGCCGAGGCCGATCAGGCCTTTTTTCTGCATCGACATCAGCATCTTCTGGCCGACCGGGCCCTGCTGGAATTTTTCGACGGCGGCCATATCCTTGAACAGAAAGGGGAGGTCGAAAATCTGCAAAGAGGAGGTGTACTTTTCAAACTTGGAAAGAGCCGGGGCTGCTAATTGCACATCGCCAAGCGCCATCGCTTCGAGGACATTGTTGTCGCCGAACAGCTGGGAGTTCGGGAAGACCTCGACAACAACCTTACCGGCCAGACGCTCGTCAACCAGTTGCTTGAACTTGTTAGCCATCTGTCCCTTGGGCGTGTTTTCGGCGACAACGTGCGAAAACTTGATGAGGATGGGGGCGGCCATCGAGACCGATGCCGTTGCGATCAGGGCCACCGCAACAACCAGACTTACCAGCAAAACATTGCTTTTCGACATTTTTCTCTCCTATGCTTAAGGTTGAGTTCTTGTTGCTCACACAGCAACAATTCTAGGTTACTTGGTTTGAGCTTCTTGCACCTTGTGAATAAGGTCTGCACCGATTTCATTGTAAAAATCTGGGTAAAGCCCTCTTAGCTTAGTGCGCCAGATTTCTCTTTCGGCAGAAGTCAGCACCTGGACTTTTACGATCCCGGTTGACCGAAGTTTCAGCAATGCATCATCATTGAGCTTAATTGCCATTTCTCTGATATACTCGGTGGCATCTTTTATGGCTCCTTGAACTATAACCTTCAAATCTTCGGGTAGTTGCGACCAGAAGCTGTTGTTTGTTAAAACCAGATAGCCGAGATATCCGTGATTACTGAGGGTTAAGTCCGATTGCACCCGGTAGAGTTCTTGGTTGTATATGTTGGATAGAGTATTTTCCTGCCCATCGATCTCCTTCTTCTCCAATGCAGTATACAACATCGGAAAGGGTATGGTCAGCGAGGTTGCACCAAGTGCCTCATATTGCGCCGTAAGGACGTTTGAGCCCTCGATACGGAATCTGAGCCCTGCTGCATCATGTGGGTTGGTCAGTTTCCGGTTTGCCGTAAGCTGTTTAAAGCCATTATCCCAAAATGCAAGAGCAACCAGACCGTTTTTGCTGGCACTTTTTAGCAATTCCGTGCCAATTTTTCCATCAACTACACTGTGTAAGTGCTCAGCGTCTTTAAATAAAAATGGCAGACCAAACAGTTGTAGTTGCGGGTTTACGCCTGAAAGCTTGGAATAACTAGGTGCCGCCATCTGGATGACGTTAGTCTTCAGCGCTTCCTGTACATCCCAATCATCAAAAAGCGTTCCGTTTGCGTAAACTTCGACCCGGATGCGACCATTTGATCGTTGTTCAACCAAACGTTTGAAATATTCGCCGGCTTTCCCTTTCGGGGTGTTCTGGCCTACGACATGACTGAACTTTATGATAATTGGTTGCGCAAAGCTTGAACCAATAAACAGTAGCAGCAAGGTCAGGGTCAAGAGCACTGTTTTAACAGTGGATATCAATGATCAAGTCCATTCAAATTTGGATTATTGCAAATGCTTAGCGTGTCTTGTCCTTGTCGTTGGAACTGAATATCAAATGCTATTTTAGATTTAGTTATGAATTGATATTAGCAAGGATGATGCCATATGTAAAAAGTAGTTTTTATAGCTTCTAACTTGCTGAAATCACAGGGTGATTTAGCGTTGATGATAGATAAATTTGAGATTGACGCTTTTTGTCGGAGGTAGAAGGTGGCTGCGTATGGCCACAGGTGGTGAATTTACGCCACCTGTTAAGTGGAATGTATTTTTAGACTTAGAACCAGGTTATGTATTTACGACAAGCGTGGGCAGGGATTGAACCCTTTGGGTAGTGGATGCTGTTATGTCTTTTCTGTGCTTGGCGGAGAGCAGTCTTGACAGCGATAGGCAGGCAGAAGATGATGTCTGCCCGAGGTGGATTGGATGAAAGTTCAGGAAGGTACTGTTTAAGTGGAAATCCTGGTCATTTACGCACCTGCCAAGATTAATCTCTGCCTTCACGTTTTGGGCCGCAGGTTAGATGGGTATCACGAACTGGCAATGGCCATGCAGCGGATTGATCTCTCGGATCGGCTTGAGATTTCGCTTGAGGATGGGCGGGGGGTTGAGGTTTTTTGTGATGGACTTGACCTGGGGGGCAGAGAAAATATTGCGAGCCGCGCTGCGCGGGCTTTTTTGGCCGAGGCCCAGATACAGAAGCGGGTCGCTATTAAGATAGATAAGCAAATCCCTGTTGCTGCCGGTCTGGGAGGGGGATCGTCTGATGCGGCCGCTGTTTTGTCCGGTCTGAATCAGCTTAGTGGCCAACCTGTCTCTCGGAAGCGTTTGCTGGATTTGGCCGTGGGCCTTGGCGCTGATGTCCCTTTCTTTCTGTTTGAACGACCCGCCTGGGCGACGGGAACGGGCACTCAGCTAGAAGCACTACCCCCTTTGCCCGCCGTTTGTTATCTGCTGTTGAACCCCGGTTTTGCCGTCTCTACCGACTGGGTCTACCAAAGTTTGCAGTTGACAAAAGGGGGCGAACTGGCTAACCTTCCAAGGTTTTCTGTCATAACTATACACGACCTCGTGGGTGCTCTGCACAATGATCTTGAGGAAGTGACCGCTGGTCGCCATCCCGAAATCAGCGAAATGAAAGAGTTTCTGTTGCAGAACGGTGCCCTAGGTGCGTTGATGTCCGGCAGCGGTGCCAGCGTATTTGGCGTGTTTTCCGATCAGCCAGCAGCGATGAGAGCATATGGGCTCTTGCCCCCCAATTTTTTTTGGAAGGCATTTGTCACGCAACCTCTTTGACTGCTTCATTCGGGTGGGGGGTTGACAGGCAGCGCTGATACAGGTAAAAACGCCCCGCGCGTAAGCGGTTGAAAGAATCTACACCAAGATCGTAGAGCCGCCATAGGTCGCAATAAAAAAACTAATGGTCGGTATTTTCTAATTGAGTATTAAACCCAAGGGCTGGGAAAGATTCTATGATTAAAATTTTTACCGGGAACTCTAATCCGCCTTTAGCTCAAGAGATTTGTGACCACCTTTCAGTCGGGCTGAGTAGCGCCAAGGTTCATACCTTTTCTGACGGTGAAATCCAGGTTGAGATCAGTGATAATGTTCGTGGACGGGATGTCTTTCTGATCCAGTCGACCTGTGCGCCGACAAACAACCACCTGATGGAAATGCTGGTAATGGTCGACGCTCTCAAGCGAGCATCGGCTGCAAGGATTAATGCCGTAGTGCCTTACTTTGGCTATGCCCGTCAGGATCGCAAAGTTGCTCCGCGTGCGCCGATTACCGCGAAGTTGGTTGCTGATCTGATTTCAGTTGCAGGAGTTGATCGTTTGTTGACGATTGATCTGCATGCCGGCCAAATTCAGGGATTCTTCGACATACCGGTTGATCACTTGTATGCCGCACCGGTCATGCTGGATGAGATTCGTAACAAAAATCTTAAAAATCTGGTTATTGTTTCGCCCGATGCTGGCGGAACTGAGCGGGCCCGCGCATTCGCCAAACGTCTTGATGCAGGCTTGGCTATTATCGATAAGCGCCGTAGCGGGCCCAACGTCTCAGAGGTCATGCACATCATTGGGGATGTTAAGGGCAAAAACTGCTTCATCGTGGATGACATGATCGACACCGCAGGTACGCTGTGTACCGCGGCAAATGCACTTTCAAATGCCGGCGCGGTTTCTGTTTCGGCCTGCGCAACCCATGGCGTTTTATCGGGACCTGCCTTAGAACGCATCACCAACAGCCAACTGCAAGAAGTCGTTGTAACCAATACGATTCCTATGCAGACGAGGTTTGAAGGCTGTGCTCAGCTTAGAACTCTGTCTGTCAGTAAACTTCTGGCAGAAGCAATTCGCAGAATACATAATGACGAATCGGTCAGCTCGCTCTTTGTTTAAAGGGTCGGTAGCCTGGAAACCCAAATAGATAGATTGACGTACCGAAGAAAGATACGGAGGAATAGATAGATGGTTAATGCTGAACTGAATATTACCCTGCGCGAAGAATCTGGCAAAGGTGTGGCTCGTAAGCTACGCGCTCAAGGGTTAGTCCCCGCCGTTGTTTATGGCAAAGACCTTGAGCCTTGCGCGATCACTGTTGAACCAAAGGCTCTCGCAAAGGCGGTCTCATCGGCGGCAGGCTGGAATACCCTGATTACGCTCAAGGGTGCATTGCCAGTTGAGGGCAAGGTTGTAGTTTTGAAGGCTCTTAGGCTGCATACCATTCGCCGCACCATGGTCTGTGCTGACTTCCACGCAATCGACCTGAAGAAGAAGGGGCACTTCATGGTCCCGGTTGTTACCATTGGTACTTCCGCCGGTGAGAAGGCTGGGGGGATGCTGCAGCTTCTGCGTCATGAGATCGAAGTGGTCTGTCTGCCGAATGCGGTGCCGCAGTTGATTGAGATCGATGTGACTGCACTTGAGATCGGTGACAATGTGCACGTTGCTGAAATTACTGCACCTGCAGGGGCTGAGATTCCTTTCGACGCCAACTACACTATCCTTACAATTGCCGGTCACAAGCCGGAAGTTGAAGGGGTTGAAGGTGAAGAAGAAGAAGCGGGCGAGGAATAATCCTCCCTTTGCTATGACAGCGGAGTTGCAGTGAAGCTGCTGGTCGGGCTCGGCAATCCGGGTGAAAAGTATCAACCGTCCCGCCACAATGTCGGTTTTATGCTGGCAGAAGTGGTGGCGGGTCGATTTGGCATCAATCTGAAGAAAAAGGGTTATCAGGGGATCTACGGTGTTGGCTGCGTCGCTGACCGCGAATCAACGATCCTGTTGCCCCAGACCTTCATGAATCTCAGTGGTGCCAGTGTTAATGCTGCTTATCTGTCCCTCGGGGTCTCCCCGGGGGATTTGATTGTTGCCCATGATGATCTGGATATGCCTTTTGGGGCCTTACGGATTCGGCCTGAAGGTGGTCATGGCGGACATAACGGGATTCGCAGTATCTGTGCGGTTCTGGGGCGAGGTGATTTCGTCCGGCTTAAGATCGGTATCGGACGACCAGAACAAGGCGATGTAACCGGCCATGTTTTGGGGCGGTTTTCAGTAGACGAAAGAACGGTGTTGTCAACCCTGCTTGAGCGGGTTGCCGATGCGACCGAAGAGATATTTCGCAATGGCGTACAATCAGCCATGAATCTTTATAACAGTCCTAATCTACTCGAATAAATTTAAAAAGAGAGGCAAGGAACAGATGAAATTGCAGATGTTTGCTCCTATTCTGGGAGCCGTCGGTTTTGCGATCGCGGTTGTCTTGTACCACATGGTCAAGGCCGAGCCGGTTGGCAACGCGAGAATGAAAGAAATTTCCGAGGATATCTATAACGGTGCCATGGCTTTTTTAGGTCGTGAGTATCGTGTTCTCGCGGTCTTTATCGTGCTGGTCTTCGGCGTGATCGCAGTGGGCATGAACTTTCAGACGGCACTTGCCTTTCTGGGTGGCGCTATCTGTTCCATGACCTGCGGTTATATCGGCATGAAGGCTGCGACTCGTGCCAACGTGCGTACGACCGAAGCAGCCCGGGTCAGTGGTCAGGCCAAGGCGCTTGAGGTCTCGTTTAACGGTGGCGCCGTTATGGGCTTGGCTGTCGCTTCTCTTGGTCTGGTTGGGGTCGGCGTCGCTTACATCTTCTTCGGAGGTGACATTACGACTGTTCGTTACATCAATGGTTTTGCCATGGGCGCTTCCTCCATCGCTCTGTTTGCACGGGTTGGTGGCGGTATCTATACCAAGGCAGCGGACGTTGGTGCTGACCTGGTTGGTAAAATTGAAGCCGGGATTCCTGAGGATGACCCACGCAACCCTGGTGTTATTGCTGACAACGTCGGTGACTGTGTCGGTGACACCGCCGGCATGGGTGCGGACATCTTTGAATCCTATGTCGGTTCGATCATCGCGACGATGGCGATTGCCGCTGCTGCTGGTCCTGAACTCCTCACCAAATTGGGTGGCGGTGCGACCATCCAAACCAACGTCATGGTTCTGCCGCTGATTCTGGCGATGGTCGGTCTGATCTTCTCCTTTATCGGTATTGCCTCGATGAAGATTCTGAAATCGATGGATCCAGCTAAGGCGCTTCACTACACCACATTTGTTGCGGCCGGCGGCTTTATGGTTGCCGCTTACTTCGTGATCAAAATGTACGGCATTTCCACCGGTGTCTTCTGGGCTATTCTGGCTGGAACTCTGGCGGGCATTGCCATCGGTCAGGTTACTGAGTATTACACCGCGCATGCCCCGGTCACCCGGATCGCCGAGGCCAGCAAGACCGGCCCGGCCACCAATATCATCACCGGTCTGGCTGTCGGCCTCGAGTCAACCGCGATTCCGGTTCTGATCATCTGTATTGCGATCTTTGTCGCTAACTACTTTGCTGGTCTCTACGGCATCGGCATCGCTGCTGTCGGCATGCTCGCGACTGTTGGTGTCACCATGACCGTCGACGCCTATGGGCCGATTGCCGACAACGCCGGCGGAATCTCGGAGATGGCCGGTCTCGGGCCTGAAGTGCGTGAGATCACCGACGGCCTCGACGCTATCGGCAACACCACTGCTGCTATCGGCAAGGGTTTCGCCATCGGTTCTGCTGCCCTGACTGCTCTGGCGCTCTTCTCTGCCTTTGCCACAACGGTCGGTCTTAAGACCATAAACCTGATCGAGCCCAAGGTTGTTATCGGTCTGTTCATCGGTGGTGCGCTGCCGTTCTTCATCGGTGCCTTGACCATGACTTCGGTTGGTCGTGCGGCCGGCAAGATGGTTGAAGAGATCCGTCGTCAATTCCGTGAGATTCCGGGTCTGCTCGAGGGCAAAAAGGGGGTTAAACCCGATTCGCAGAAATGTATCGACATCTCAGCGGCTGCTGCCCTAAAAGAGATGGTTCTTCCTGGTGTGGTCGCGGTTGTGGCTCCAGTCGCGGTCGGCTTCATCCTCGGTGCTGAAGCGCTCGGCGGCATGCTTGCCGGTGCTACCCTCGCCGGCGTGCTCTTGGCTCTGATGATGTCCAACGGTGGTGGTGCCTGGGATAACGCCAAGAAATATATTGAGCAAGGGAAGGTCGATGGTGAGGAAAAAGGCGGTGCCGCTCATGATGCGGCCGTTATCGGCGATACCGTCGGTGACCCCTTTAAGGACACATCGGGCCCTGCAATGAACATCCTCATCAAGCTGATGAGTGTTGTCGCACTGGTTATTGCCCCGCTTCTGACGCTCTGATAACCTAGATAAAATCTGGTTCCATCCGATAGCCGGGGTCTCGCACCTCGGCTATCGTTATTTCAAGAGAGAGATAAATCATGGGCTTCAAATGTGGAATCGTCGGCCTGCCGAACGTTGGGAAATCGACAATCTTTAACGCAATCACTTCTGCCGGCGCTGAAGCGGCTAACTATCCTTTTTGCACCATTGAACCGAATGTGGGCGTGGTCGCTGTTCCCGATAGTCGGATGGAGGCCTTGGCCGCCATTGTTATTCCGGAGCGCGTGCTACCAACATCGATGGAGTTTGTTGATATCGCGGGTCTGGTCAAGGGTGCCAGTCAGGGCGAGGGCCTCGGCAACCAATTTCTCGGTCATATCCGGCAGGTCGATGCCATCGCCCACGTAGTGCGTTGCTTTGAAGATGAAAACGTCATGCACGTGGACGGTTCTGTCGATCCTCTGCGCGATATTGAGGTTATCCAGACCGAGCTGAATCTGGCGGATCTGGATACGGTTGAAAAGCGCATCCAGCGTTCAGCCAAATTGGCTAAGAGCGGCGACAAGCAGATGCAGGCCGAGGTCGAGTTGTTGGAGCAGATTCGAATCGCCCTGAATGAGGGTCTTCCGGCGCGTTCGGTAGACTTGGATGCCGCCCAGAAGGTCATCATGCGCGGGCTGCATCTGATTACCGCTAAGCCTGTCCTCTACGTCGCAAATGTCACAGAAGACGATTTGGCCGGCGAGCATCCTTTTGTCAAGACGGTCGCTGATCATGCTGCTGCAGAGGGCGCCGGAATCGTCACGATTTGCGGCAAAATCGAAGCTGAAATAGCTGAACTTGATGCTGCAGAGAAGAGTGAATTCCTCGCTGAACTAGGATTAACTGAGGCCGGGCTCGAGCGGATGATCCACGCAGGCTACCGACTGCTTGGTCTGATTACCTATTTTACTGCAGGTGTAAAAGAGGTTCGCGCCTGGACTGTCAGAGACGGCGCCAAGGCACCTGAAGCCGCTGGCGTGATCCATACCGACTTTGAAAAAGGTTTTATCCGCGCCGAAGTTATTGCCTATCAGGATTTCGTCGACTGCAAAGGTGAGGCCGGTGCTAAGCAGAAAGGGCTCATGCATCTCGAGGGGAAAGAATACCTTGTCGCCGATGGGGATGTGATGCATTTCCGGTTTAACGTGTAATAAACTCGAGTAATTTTTTCCGCCAAAAAGGCCTACATTTGCAATCAGCAAAGTGTCGGCCGTTTTATTATTCTGTATATGTGCAATTACAAATGAAAAAAACTATTTGCTTTACTCTTTTAGTTATGATCATCTTATGCCAATTAATAGGAGATTAATGACTGTGTTCTGGTCAAAAAAAACATGTAAACCCAGCGCGTTAGGAGTTTTTTCTTCTTCATCTGGTACAGCTTTGGCGGCCATTGAGGGCGCACAAAACGGCTGCCCGCGCGTCACCGGTTGTGTGAATTTGCCGCCTGACATGACTGTTGCGGAATATGTAATTGCGAATGACCTGAGCAATGCGAACTGCGTTGATGTTTTGCCTTTCGGCACTTATAGCCTGATGCAGGTCGAACTCCAGGGTGTCAAGGATGATGAAAAACGCGAAGCTGTGCGCTGGCAGATTCGGGAACTTTTGGATTATCCGGCAGAAGAGGCAATCCTTGATCTGCTCGAGGTTCCAATTATCGGTCAAGGCGAGCAATCAAGAACATTTGTCGTGGTCGCGCCGGCGACTACGCTCAGGGCGCGGGTCGAAGTGATGGGCGCTGCAGGACTCCATTTCACAGCGATTGACATCCCGGAATTAGCCTTACGCAACATCCTTGAACTTTACCGGAATGAACCCCGTGGCCATTGTCTGCTCTGGCTCAGGGAACACAGTAGTTTGATGACTATCAGTCGCGGTGAAACCTTCTTTTTTTCGCGCTCAATCAATATCGGCGTGGAGCAACTGCGGCAAGAAAAAATTACCACTGAAGACAATCTGCTTGCCGAGAATATTCAAGCGCTATTGGACGGGATCATTCTGGAGGTTCAACGCTCACTCGATTATTGCGAAAGTAATTTCCGCTTGCCTCCTGTCCCGAAAATTTTAGTCGCCATCTGTGATCAGGAGTCTGAGGAGATTCTGGATTATTTAAACCGCTATCTTCAGCCCGAGGTTACATTTGCTGATTTCCGCCAGGTTCTGGATTTCCCCCTTGAATTGGATCCCGCCACGATTAACGCTTGTCTGCCGGCTCTGGGCGCCGCCCTGCGGGCTGGAGGGCGAGGATGAGACAACAGATCAACCTGCTTCAGGACGGACTTGTAGAAAAAAAAGCGACCCTGCGCGCCGGAGTAATGGGCGGGATTCTGGCCGCTTGCGGGTGCTTACTGTTGGCGGCCTCGCTTGTGTTGTTCTGGCAGCGGCAGGAGCTGAAGACTGATCTGAGTGAGCTGAATCAGGAGCAGGCTGAGCTGCTGGTGAAGGTTCAAGCCCTGAAGAAGAAAAATGCGCCGCGGCAAAAAGACCCCGTTCTCGCCCAGGAGCTGAAACGGAAGCAGGCAGAACTGGCCGGTCTTAAGCCTATGCTGGCACATCTGGAACACCTTGACTTTGACGTCTCAAGCGGTTTTTCCCCGCTAATCAAAGGTTTGGCCCAATATCCTCTACCGGGTGTCTGGTTATCGAATATCCACCTGAACCGTGCAAAACACAAAATTTTGCTCTCCGGAAGTGCGATTCGACCGGAGTTGATCCCTGCTTACGTGCAGCACCTGGGAGAAAAGAGGGTTTTCTCAGCGCAAACATTTGCCAGCCTCACAGTCACGCGGGCAAAGGAACAAAGTCGCCAGGTTGATTTTCGACTTGAATCTGACTTTAAAACTGCCGATGAGTAAAAGTATGGAGCAGATTCGTCACTATGCCG
>JBDNGT010000099.1:0-21938 GCA_041689145.1 Geopsychrobacter sp.
ATCAGTAGGCCCATCGAGGTCGGACCATACCAACCGATATCACGACCTTCTTTTTAGCCGCGGTGAAAATCTGTGAAAATCTGTAAGGTCCAACCCTATAGACCATAGCCTTTCTCTTGGTTTTGATCTACAGACCTTGGCAGATTTTCACCGCGGCTAAAAATGCTTTTGGGGGCATCACCGGGGTCAGGTTTAACATTTAAACTTTCATCAGTAGGCCCATCGAGGTCGGACCATACCAACCGATATCACGACCTTCTTTTTAGCCGCGGTGAAAATCTGTGAAAATCTGTAAGGTCCAACCCTATAGACCATAGCCTTTCTCTTGGTTTTGATCTACAGACCTTGGTAGATTTTCACCGCGGCTAAAAATGCTTTTGGGTTTACCATCCTGTCTATCCCTGTAAATTCTGCCTTTGACCTTAAAAACCATTGTGAATCTGCGGGGGCAGGCTTCCAAGCGGCCAAGTTGATGCCCAAATCTGGGCCAGTCTGAGAGGGCTTGATCCTGCGACTAGCGCAGCAGATGGAGGACTTTTGTTAAACGTGAGAAATCTGTCAGGTCGAGGCTTTCACCTCGGCGTGAGGGTTCAAGCTCGGCGCCGGCAAGGCCTTGGTCGACCTGTTCGCGTGAAAAGCCACCCGCCATCAGGCTGTTGCGTAACTGCTTGCGGCGCTGAGTAAAGGCCGCTTTAACCACTTTGGTGAAAAAGGCAGGATCGACAGGATCAACCCTTGGTCCGGGGAGTGGGGTGAATTTGAGCACCAGGGAATCGACCTTGGGCGGCGGCGAAAAAGATTCGGGGCCCATCTTGACGACCGGCTCGATATCAAACCAGAGCTGGCAGAGCACAGAGAGAATCCCGTAATCTTTGCACCCGGGTGCGGCACAGAGACGATCGCCAACCTCTTTCTGGAACATCAAGACCATCCGCGTAAAGAGCTGTCGATTCTCGAGCAGCAGAAAAACCACCTGGCTGGAGATATTGTAAGGCAGGTTGGCGACCAGATTGTAAGGTGGCTCGTTGAGTAAATTTGGCAGGTGGGCCTTTAGAATATCCCCAGCGTGGATCAGTAGACGCGGATCACCCCGCTGTTCGAGGCGTGTGATCAGGTCACGATCAATTTCAAAGACCTCAACCTGAGCCGCGGCTTCAAGTAGCCGTTCAGTCAATACGCCAAGACCCGGACCGATCTCGACCACCCGGTCGCCGGGGTTGATATCCGCCGCCTGCAGAATGCGGTCGATCACATACTGGTCGTTCAGGAAATGCTGGCCGAATTTTTTCTTGGTGCGGTAGTCCATAGGTCCTATTTCTTGGCCCGGCCACGATGGCGCGGCCAGCGGGGGATCCGCCACAGCCGCAAGACCGGAACAAATCGGAGCGTAACGGTATAACCGATCACGGCGGCCGCAAGGCCGAAGATCAAGCTGCCGAGCGCCAGGGGGAGAATCACCTGCCAACCAAACAGCTGCAGGAAATGGTAGTTGAACTGAATATGCATCGCCGGGTGTGTCATACCGAGCAGAACCCGGCCGGTTTCATATTCGAGACCATAGATAAAGGGGGCGGTAAGCGGGTTGGTGACCCAGACCCCGATAAGCGCGGCCAGCTTATTTTCATTTAAGATGAGGGCGGCCAAAAAGGCCAACCCAATCTGCACGCCGAAGGTCGGCGACATGCCGATAAACAGGCCAAGCGCCATACCGCTGGCGATCCGCTCGGGCGAATCCTGCAGCCGCAACAGGCGGATCAGGTTCAGTTTGAGTTGTCTAAAGAATGACCAACGCCGCCACATGGCGAACCCTCCGCAATCAGGGTATTAAATTGAAATGACTGGCAGCTTCAACTAAAGGCCAATTAGAAATGGCATTGAGATCGGCCGGACTACGCGCACCGCGCTCCAGGTAGTAATCCGCGGCAATAGCCAGCATGGCAGCATTATCACTGCAGAGCAACGGCGAAGGGAAATATATGTCAATCTTCTCCCTTTGACCAGCAATCTGAAATTCGCGCCTTAGACCTGAATTACAGGCGACACCGCCGGCGACTACAATGCGTGGCAAGCCCTGTTCCCGTGCGGCGCGCAGGGTTTTCTGCAACAGAACATCCACCGCCGCCTCTTGAAAGGCGGCAGCAATATCGGCGATACACTGATCATCCAATTGCCCGGCTAGCGATTCTATATAGGTCATGACCGAGGTCTTCATCCCACTGAAGCTAAAATCAAGGTTCGGTTTTTTGAGCATCGGCCGCGGGAAGCGCACCCGTGAAGCATCCCCAGTTGTCGCCAAGCGGTCGATAACCGGGCCGCCCGGATAGGGCAAGCCGAGCATTTTTGCGACCTTGTCAAAGGCCTCCCCGGCAGCATCATCGATGGTCCGGCCGAGCAGATGGTAGTCTCCGATGCCGTCGACTCTGAACAGGTGACTGTGACCGCCGGAAACAGCGAGCGCCAGGTAAGGGAAGGTGACCTTTTGTTCCAGGTGGATGGCAAGGATATGCCCTTCGATATGATGGACGCCGACCAGCGGAATTTGACAGGCAAAGGCCAGGGCTTTCGCATACGAGACCCCGACCAGCAGGGCGCCGATCAAACCAGGCCCGCGCGTCACGGCAAGCCCTTCGAGCTGTTCCAGGCTGACCCCTGCCTCATCGAGCGTCGCTTCGATCAGTGGACAGATCGCCTGCAGATGTTGGCGCGAGGCAATTTCGGGAACAACCCCGCCAAACCGGGCATGGATGTCGATCTGCGACACAATCAGATTCGAGAGGATTTCATGGCCGTCACGTACCACGGCGGCGGCAGTTTCGTCACAGGAAGATTCGATAGCTAACAGCAGCATAGGTTAATACTCAAAGTAGATTCGCCGCAAGCTCAGCCAGCGGCGAACGTTCCCCTTTGGTCAAGGTCATATGACCGGCAATGTCTTGCCCTTTAAGACGTTCAACCGAATAAGTTAAGCCATTACTTGAAGCGTCAATATAGGGGTTGTCGATCTGATAGGGGTCGCCGGTCAGGACAATCTTAGTCCCCTCCCCGGCCCGGGTGATGATGGTTTTGATCTCATGGGGGGTCAAATTCTGAGCCTCATCGACGATCAGATACTGGTGTGGAATCGAGCGACCGCGGATGTAGGTCAGCGGTTCGATCTCCATCAGGCCAAGGTCGATCAGTTCGCGGTAGCCGCGTTTTCGCTTGCCCCCGTCCTCGACACTCGAGAGGAGCAGTTCAACGTTGTCGAAGATCGGTTGCATCCAGGGGGCGAGCTTCTCTTCGATATCGCCCGGCAGAAAACCGAGATCACGTCCCATAGGGAAGACCGGACGCGATACCAGCAGACGGCTATAAACCGATTCATCGGCCGTTTTCAACAGGCCCGCGGCAATCGCCAGCAAGGTTTTGCCGGTTCCGGCCTTGCCGACCAGAGACACGACTCGGATATCATCGTTAAGCAGGAGATCAAGGGCAAATTGTTGCTCACGATTGCGCGGATGGATCCCCCAGATTCCGTCTTTCGGAGCCCGCACCAGCGGGCGCAGCTTTTGCTGCAGCGCATCGTAGCGGCCAATGGCCGAATGCGAGGGGTTGGCGATATCGACCAGGGTTACCCCCTGGTTGGCGATGAAATCACCGATGAGTTCGAGTTCCCCTTTTTCGTAGAACTGATCAACCTGCTCCTGTGAGACCTGCAGCTCCGAGGTTCCCGAGTAAAGTTCATCGATCGAAACCTTATCGGATTCATAATCCTCGGCCTTCAGATCGATGGTGTCAGCCTTGATCCGCAGGTTGATATCTTTGGACACGAACACGACCGTATTGCCGCCGGCTTCCGCCAACTCTTTGGCCACGGCTAAAATGCGGTTATCGGCATGCGCATCCCTAAGTTCAGGCGGCAACCGCTGCATCGCCTCTTCACGGAAGATCGCGATCCTAAACAGGCCCCCCCCTTGAAGACGCACACCGTCGACAAGTTTGCCCTGACTGCGGAAACCGTCAATGATCCGCGAAATCTGGCGGGCATTGCGGCCCGTCTCACTCTGCTCCTTCTTAAAGCGATCGATCTCTTCGACGACCGTTAAGGGCAGAATGACATCATTATCCTCAAAGCGAAATATGGCCTGCGGATCGTGCAGCAGAACGTTGGTGTCAAGCACATAGGTTTTCATAGATGACTCCCTGCTGATGACATGCCGCCATTAGGAGTGAAACAAAAAAATTGCAGTAAGCGAAGGGGAACGAACGATCAACCCTGATCAGCACATATCAGCTACACATCAGCTACACATCGTCTTGATTGCGGCAAGAAATGTGGCGATGTCTGCGTCTTTGGTGAATATCCCCGGACTGACCCTGACCGTCCCCTGTGGATAGGTCCCCAGGGTCCGGTGAGCATCGGGAGCACAGTGCAGACCAACACGCACCGCGATACCGAATTCATGGTCCAGTCGAAAACCGATTTCCGCCGGATCCAGACCATCTACGGTAAAGGAAAGAGCATCCCCTTGGTGCGAGATCCGATCGGCAGCATAGAGGCGTACACCGTCGATCGCCACGAGGGCCGTTACTAACCTCTGCAGGTGGCGTTCAACCTTCCTTCTTAGGGGGTCGAGCCCTTCTTCCTGCAGATATTCAACCGCCGCCAATAAGCCGGCAATCCCGGCAAGGTTCTGGGTGCCGCACTCTAGACGTTCCGGCATCCTCTTTGGTTGCAGGTCAGAATGACTGTTGCCCCCGGTTCCACCATAAAATAAGGGTTCAAGCTGCAGCCCCGGACGCACATAAAGCAGGCCCGTTCCGGCAGGGCCGAGCAAATTTTTATGCCCTGGTGCTGCATAAAGATCGATCTGCTCGGTCTCAAGCGCCAACGGAAAAGACCCGGCGCTCTGAGAACCGTCGAGCAGAAAGAGGATCTTCTGTTCCCGGCAGAAGCTGCCAAGACCGGTGATGTCCTGCAGCTGGCCATTGACGTTCGAGCAGTGGTTTAAGACCAACAGTCGCGTCGGCCGCGTCGACCGGGCTAGGCAGGCCTGCCGCAGGCGCTGCTGATCGACCCGACCATGACGATCAGCCTGAACTTTTTCGACCTCGACACCAAGGTCGACTAGTCGCCGCAATGGACGGGTCACGGCATTGTGTTCCATGCTGCTGGTCACGACCCGATCACCGGCACGGAGCAGCCCAAAGAGCGCAGTATTAATCGCCATTGTCGCATTGAGCGTAAAAGCAAAACAGCTCGAATCGGAAACCGTATAAAAATCAGCCAACGCTTCTCGTGCCGCAAAGATCAGACGCTCAGCGGCCATGCTGGTATCATGCCCGCCCCGTCCGGCGTTTCCGCCACACCGCAGAGCCTCAAGAGTCCGCTGATAGACGGCTGCGGGCTTCGGATGGCTGGTCGCCGCATTATCTAAATAAATATTGCCTGTCATCGTTTCAGAAGGACTCATTATTCTCGCGGTCCGCAACAAATCATAGACTTCCCATGCGGTGTGACTCGTGACTAACTCTCGAGTTTTGAGCAATTTCACCAACCGCGGCAGATCATTAGTCTGCCATAATCTGGTTGTTTCAGCCGGTTCAGGATTAGCAGTTATCTTGTGGTTTAGCAACTTAAAACGGCTAATTTTACCGGCGTCGCAAAAACTTACCAACTGCTGCGTTGCTGCAATTTCTCTCGCTGCTGCGACGTACGTAAGTACGCCTCATTGCTCAAAAATTTCGCGCCTTGCATTTGGCGCTTTTTGCTTAGCCAGCGGATGTTTTTTTTTCTTGCGAACGCATCAAACTTGATGCTTTCGCAAGAAAAAATATATATTATGGAGGTTCAGATGCACATCAGCACTTCTCTCACTGGCGACAACTATTCACATGCGGAGAGCCTTATCCTATGAATTTGACCGAGTCCGCTGACAACTGGGAAGATCTCTGCCGTCGCTGCGGGCTCTGCTGCTTCGAAAAAGGGATCGATGGCAAGGGGCGCATTATCGAAACTCAGGTGCCCTGTCGTCACCTGGATATCCATACCCGCCTGTGTCGTGTTTATGAGAAGCGCCAGAAGATCGAGTCTGACTGCATCAAATTGACTCCAGAGAAGATCGCGGAACTTAAATGGTTGCCGGAATCCTGTGCTTATCGACAAAGAATGAACGACCCCCACGCGGAATAAGAATCGGACAGGCGCAACAGCTATTCGATGAATAGGCTCTGATGGCTCTTGACGTTTTATAATCGGTAAGATACGTTAACTATATCTTATTTTTATCGACCAGAGGGCTTCGAACTCACCGTGCTATACAGAAAACTGAGATTTATTAAGTGAAGAATCTCTCCAGCCTTTCCGGCAGAAGAAAACCATCGCTCCATGAGGGGAAGATCCTATGCCCAATCAACTAAAAATACTTCTTGTTGACGATGTTGTTTTTTTTCTCGAATTGGAAAAAAAGTTTCTGCAGCGGGAGGAGTTCGAGATTCTCGTGGCACATAATGGGCAACATGCCTATGAGATGATTGCTCTGCATCGACCAGATCTTGTGTTGCTGGATCTTTACATGCCGGAAATGAATGGGGATGAGTGTTGCCGACTGGTCAAAAACAACCCAGAACTGAAGAATATTCCGATCGTTATGGTTACAAGCGTGGGCAAAGAGAAAGATCATGCGCTCTGTCGAGAAGCCGGATGCGATGATATCATGCTCAAACCGATCCAGCGCCGGCAGTTCATGGCAACTGTCTGGAAATTTCTCGAGGTGGCTGAACGTACCTCACCAAGACCGCCGGTTAAAATGCAGGTATTGTACGGCGAGAAAAAAATCACCGATTATTCAGTGAATCTGAGTACAGGCGGTCTATTTCTTGAAACGGAAAACCCTTTGCCCGAAGAGGAAAGACTGACCCTTAAATTTCAACTGTCAGAGGATGAGCCGCCGATCAGCTGCCAAGGGCGCGTAACCTGGGTAAACTCCCCTGACTCTCCTCAAAAAACAAACCTACCACCCGGGATGGGGATCCAGTTTCTTGACGTGGACCTGGACGCACTGCATCAGATCCGCTCATTTCTGCAAGCGCAGTCGTTAGAGTAAAGCTGAACATCCTGAGGCTTCAGGCAGAACCCATCTCCCCTTCCAGCCCCTGTCGTCGATAACCCGTAACCCTGATCCGTTGCCGTTTGCCGACCAGGGTTTCGTCCGCCGGCAGTTGAATACTCAGATAGTTATCTGCCACGGCGCGCATCTTCCCCTTCTTAAAGCCCGCTTCGGCAATCACCTCAAGTGACAGATCTACAAAATCACGCGCAAACTGCCGTTGCTTCTCTTCCCCTAGTTGGCGCATGCGTGCCGCCCGCAGGCGCGCAATATTGACTGGTATCTGTCCGGCTAAGGATGCGGCGGAGGTGCCGGAACGGCGACTGTAGGGGAAGACGTGGAGATAACTGACCGGCAGTGAGTCAACAAATCGGTAGGTCTCTTCAAACTCAGCATCGCTTTCGCCGGGGAAACCAACAATCAGGTCGATCCCGATTCCGGCGTGTGGTTGCCGGGTGCGCAGATCCTGCAATAATTCCGCAAAAAACTGCGTCGTATAGTTCCGCTTCATCGCCTGCAAAACGCGGTCGCTGCCAGCCTGTAGTGGAATATGGTAATGGGCACAGATCTGATCGGATGCGGCGATATACCTGCGTAACTTCGCGGGAAGTTCCATCGGCTCAAGCGACCCGAGCCGCAATCGTGCCCCTTGAAGCTGCGGTTCGATCTGCTGGAGCAGGGCCAAAAGGTCGGTTGGAGTATGGAGATCCTTGCCGTACTGCCCGATATGGATGCCGGTCAGGACCAACTCCTGGTGCCCAGCCGCGACCAGGGCCGCGACCTGTTCCAGGATCGCAGGCGGTTCGACGGAACGGCTACGCCCACGGGCATAGGGGATAATGCAGTAGGAGCAGAAGGCATCACAGCCGTTTTGAATCTGCAGAAAAGCACGACTGCGCTGGGCTTCGCCGGCGACCTCAAGGGCGACCTCGCCGTCACTGTTGCGGATATCTCCAACCGCGATCCTGGCCTGGTCATCGTGAGAGGCCAGCTGTTCAAGTAGTCCGTTCTTCTCCTGGTTGCCGAGCACCAACGACACGCCGGGCAGCTCGGCCAGGGCGGTTGCATCGACCTGGGCATAACAGCCGGTGACGACGATGCGCGCCTGGGGGTTGTTACGCCGGGCGCGCCTGATCAACTTGCGCGACTGGGCATCGGTATTGGCGGTGACCGTGCAGGTATTCACCAGTAGCAGATCAGCCCCCTCTTCAAAATCGCATTGCCGGTAACCGGCGGCCGACAGTTTCTCGGCCATCGCCGCCGATTCAAACTGGTTGGTCTTACACCCCAGGGTGACGATTGCAAAACTCGGTTTCATGCGATCCACCCGCCGCCGATGACACGATCATCCAGATAAAAGACCGCGGCTTGACCGGGGGTTATCCCCTTTTGCGCCTGATTGAAGAGGATTTTTGCACCGCCATCGGCCAGGGGCGTGACGGTTGCGGCCACCGGTTGATGCCGATAACGGATGCGACATTCGACCTGGATTGGTGCAATCGGGCGGGGGATATTCCACAAGCAGCGGTGCAGTTCAAAATCACCGCGGCTGAGCAGGGCTTTCTCGCCCACGATCACCTGATGAGTTTCGGCGTTAATGCCGACGACATAGAGCGGCTCCGTCCAACTCAGCCCCAGACCCTTGCGCTGCCCCACCGTATAACGATAGATGCCGTTGTGCCGGCCGAGGACCTTGCCGCTATGATGGATGATCTCTCCATCTCGGTGGCCGGCTCCCCTTTCCTCCTCGATGAAGCGTACGTAGTTGCCGTCGGGCACAAAACAGATATCCTGGCTTTCCGCCTTATCGGCAACCCGCAGGTTGAAGCGCACGGCATGCGCCCGAACCTCCTCTTTCGTCATCCCGCCCAACGGAAAAAGGGTTTTCGCCATCTGCTCCGGGGTCAGGGTAAACAGGAAATAGCTTTGATCCTTGGCATCATCGAGCCCCTTGACCAGGGCCAACCGGCCATCGCGCTCAAGAATCTGCGCGTAGTGCCCGGTCGCCATAAAATCGGCCTCCAGTTCCAGGGCCTTCTTCATCAACAGATCAAATTTTAAGACCTGATTACATAAAACACAGGGGTTAGGAGTGCGCCCGGCAAAATATTCAGCACAGAAATTGTCGATGACGTGGCGCTGAAAGTCTTTTTCAAAGTTAATCACGTAAAAGGGGATATTCAGCCCCTCGGCAACCCGCCGTGCATCATAGACATCGTCGAGGCTGCAACAGCTGCCGAAGGATTCTCCATTGACCGCCGTAAAGCTGGAATAATCCCAGATCTGCATGGTCATGCCGATCACGTCATACCCCTGTTCCTGCAGCAAGGCGGCAGTCACTGAGGAATCGACTCCGCCGCTCATCGCGACCACCACTCTTTTTTTCACAACTATTCTATCCATTCATGTGTAAAAGGGAGGATCTCCCAAAAAAGAGCCATCCCCTATTGCTAGAGATAACCTTAATCAACACCATCCAAGTACCCAATTTATCTACAAAAAATAGCTAATTCAAGATCCACTATTCTGCCAATGGGCTGATCCTGCGCAGGCGCGCAACGATCGCCGGGAGCAGGCTTAAAACATACTCAATTTCATCCGTGCTGTTCTCCCGCCCCAGACTGAAACGAACACTCGACTGGGCCAATAAAGGGTCGGACCCGAGCGCGGCGATCACAGGTGAAGACTCCAGAGTTCCTGAACTGCAGGCGGAACCGGAAGAGGCGGCAATCCCCTTGAGGTCGAGGTTCAACAGTAAGGACTCACCGGAGACCCCGGCAAAGCTGAGATTGAGCGTGTTGGGCAGGCGCTTGTCCGGCTCGGCAGCCCCATTCAACCGCAGGCCATCCAGCGCGGCAAATAGACCCTCTTCTAAGCGGTCGCGTAGGCCGCGAACCTTAAGGGCCGTCTGTGTCAGCTCATGTTGAACCAGTTGACTCGCCGCACCCAGACCGACAATCCCGGCAACATTCGAAGTGCCCGCTCGCCGGTTACGCTCCTGATGCCCGCCATGGATCAGGGGTTCAAGCCGCAGGTCCGAGCGGATATAGAGAGCACCAACCCCCTTGGGCGCGCCAAATTTATGCCCGGAAATCGCGGCCAGGTCGAGACCGGCGGCCTCGACATCGAGCGGCACGCGACCGACCGCCTGCACCATGTCGGAGTGGAATTTCACCCCGTGTCTGCGCGCAATTTGACCAATCTTGGCGATCGGAAACAGGTTGCCGGTTTCGTTGTTAGCCCACATGACAGAGAGCAACACCGTCTCGCTGGTTATCGAAGCTTCGAGTTGCTTAAGATCGAGCTGACCTTCGCTATCGACCGGCAGATAACTGACCTGCCAGCCCATATGTTCAAGGGCGCGGCAGCTCTCAAGGACGGCGGGATGTTCGACGACCGTGGTGATGATATGGCGACCCTTGGCACGCAGCGCGTGAGCCGTCCCCTTGATGGCGAAATTATCCGCCTCACTCCCGCAGGAGCTGAAGACAATTTCAGCCGGAGAGGCATTGATCAGGGCCGCGACCCGTTCGCGTGCCGTTTCAAGCGCACCGCTCACCGCCCGTCCGGCCCAGTGGATACTCGAAGGGTTGCCGAAATGCCCGGTCAGATACGGGAGCATCTCGTCCAAGACCTCGGCCCGCAGCGGGGTCGTCGCATTATGATCAAGATAGATCTGCTTCACATTAAAGCCTTGGGGAGAGAGCGAAAGACAGGCAACCTCAGACGCTGGATTTGTTGAGCCGCTTACGTCCTTCAGCCGCCAGATCTTCGAGGGTTTTAGAGGCTAAAAAGGTTCGAATCTGCGCACCTAAGCCCTGCCAGATCGCATGGGTCACGCACTGTGACGGGCAACCGCAGGTTCCATCATCATCCATACAGGAGACCGGCACCAAGGTCTCTTCGACCATGTCGATAATTTGATCGATCCTGATTTCAGCCGCCGGTCGCGCCAAGAGGTAACCACCACCCGGTCCGCGGGTACTCCGCACAATTTCACCCCGGCGCAGCTTAACGAACAACTGCTCCAGGTAAGCCAGGGAGATGTTTTCCCAAGCCGAAATTGACTTGATCGATACCGGAGTGCCATCGCCGTTGAGCGTCAAGCTGACCAATGCGCGGACCGCATACTGTGCCTTGGTAGACAATCTCATTCGCCGGCCGCCTCGGTCTCGCGCTGACGGTCGAGCTCTTTTACGAGGCGCTGCTGCTCGCAGGTCAGCTCACTGACCTTCTTCTCAAGGTTGTGGATCTGATCCATCATGCAGTTCACCACCTTGGCGACCGGATCAGGCAGATTGCCATGCTGCAGATCAACACCAGTGGGGATCTCACCTGAGACGACCACCCGTCCGGGGACACCGACGACCGTGGCATTGATCGGGACCTCTTTGACTACCACGGAGTTGGAGCCGATCTTGGCATTGTCCCCGACCGTGAAAGGTCCCAGAATCTTGGCGCCGGAACCGACCACCACGTTGTTGCCCAGAGTCGGATGCCGTTTCTCTTTGGCCCAGGAGGTTCCGCCGAGGGTCACCTGATGATAAAGGGTACAGTTCTCACCGATCTCTGCGGTCTCACCGATGACAACCCCCATGCCGTGGTCAATAAAGAAGCCGCGCCCGATCTTGGCCCCCGGATGGATCTCTATCCCGGTAAAGAAGCGGCCGAGGTGGGAGATGAAGCGCCCCGGGAGGTAGAATTTGTGGGTCCAGAGTTTATGTGAAACACGATAAAAAAGCATAGCGTGAAAACCTGGATAACAAAGAATAATCTCAAAAACATTGCGTACGGCCGGATCACGATCAAAAACCGCCTTCAAATCATCTCTCAGATGCGCAAACATAAGTTTTTCCTTTCCAGATGCCATCGAACCAAAACCCAGGCAAACCCGCTTGGAGCTCCTGATTACTCAAAAAATCATCTACACGACTAGCATACCTGATCATTCTTGTCAATTATGCAGGAACGGCAAATCGGTGGTATGAGTGTAAACAAAAATGCGGAGAAGAGAGGGTTACCCTTGAATTGCAGGAGAGGAAATATAGTTGAAAAAACGCATGCATAAATAACAGCAAAAGCAGTGGATTTAAGTTCAATCTGACTCTCGACAACTGTATACAATATACATATAATATAAATTCTTCTGTTCCCAATGAGCCGCAACATAGCTTGCATGCCCTTTCAATTAACAAGGAGTGAAACCTATGCCCAATTTCTTTTATCAGGACCCCTTCCCATTAGCGAAAGACAAAACCAACTATTACAAAATTGAAGGTTCGGAAAAATATGTCAGCGTCGCCGAATTCGATAACAAGGGGATTCTGAAAATCGCCCCTGAGGCCCTGACCATCATCGCCAACCAGGCAGTGAAGGATGTCTCCTTCATGCTGCGCCCTGAGCACAACGAACAGGTCGCGAAAATTCTGAGCGACCCTGAAGCCTCGCAGAACGATCGTGGCGTGGCCATGGCCTTCTTGCGCAACGCCGAAATCGCGGCCAATTTCGAACTGCCGGTCTGCCAGGATACCGGCACCGCGACAATCGTCGCCAAGAAGGGTCAACAGGTCTGGACCGGTGTTAAGGACGAGGAGTTCCTCTCCAAAGGCGTCTACAAGACCTACACCGAAGAGAACCTGCGTTACAGCCAGACCGTGGCGCTCGACATGTATAAAGAGAAAAACACCGGCACCAACCTGCCGGCCCAGATCGACCTGTTTGCCACCGAGGGGGATGCCTACAAGTTCCTGTTTGTGGCCAAAGGGGGCGGTTCTGCGAATAAGACCATGCTCTATCAGGAGACCAAGGCGTTGCTCAATCCGGAGACACTCTACGACTTCCTGGTCGCCAAGATGAAGTATCTCGGTACCGCCGCCTGTCCGCCCTACCATATCGCCTTCGTCATCGGCGGCACCTCGGCCGATGCCTGCATGAAGACCGTTAAACTCGCGACCGCCAAGGAACTCGACGGACTGCCGAGTGTCGGGAATGACCACGGTCAGGCCTTCCGCGATATCGAGCTCGAAGCCAAACTGCTCAAGGGCGCCCAGGATCTGGGGATCGGCGCCCAGTTCGGCGGCAAATACTTCGCCCACGACGTGCGGGTTATCCGCCTGCCCCGTCATGGTGCCTCCTGCCCGGTCGGTATGGCGGTCTCCTGCTCGGCCGATCGCAACATCAAGGCCAAGATCACTCGCGATGGCCTGTTCGTCGAGCAGATGGACCGCAATCCGGGTCGCCTGATCCCCGAGCAGTATCGCGGCAAGCACAGCCACGGCACCCAGATCAACCTGGATCGTCCGATGAGCGAGATCCTCGCCGACCTCTCCAAGCTCGAAGTCGGGGCTCCCTTGCTGCTCAAGGGAACCATCGTGGTCGGGCGCGACATCGCCCACACCAAGTTCAAGGAGGTGCTCGACAGCGGTAAGCCGTTGCCCGACTATCTCAAGCAGCACCCGATCTACTACGCGGGTCCGGCCAAGACCCCGGCCGGCAAGCCTTCGGGCTCCTTCGGTCCGACCACCGCGGGACGGATGGATTCCTACGTCGGCCTGCTGCAGGAGAACGGCGGCTCGATGATCATGATCGCCAAGGGCAACCGCAGCCGGCAGGTGACCGACGCCTGCAAGAAGTTCGGTGGTTTCTACCTCGGGTCGATCGGTGGACCGGCGGCCGTACTGGCCGAAGAAAACATCAAAAAGGTCGAGTGCATCGATTACCCGGAACTGGGCATGGAAGCTGTCTGGAAGATCGAAGTCGAGGATTTTCCGGCCTTCATTCTGGTCGATGACAAAGGGAACGACTTCTTCAAGAAGCTCGGTCTTTAAGCACCAGTAGATGAGATGGAATGAAACATCCCCCGGTTGCAAAACCGGGGGATGTTCTTAAGACGAGGCATGAAGCCATGAAACCTGTACGCCATATTATACGCCATCTGCAATTCTGGCTATTCCTGCTCTTCTGCATCTACCTGAGCCTGACCCCTGCCCCACCGCAAGCGATGCTCAGCGTCTCCGACAAACTGCTGCACGCCATCGGCTACCTCGCGCTCTACCTCTCTGCGTCTTTGGCCTACCCCCTGCCTGGGTACACGAGGAGAAAGCTCCTGAGCCTGCTCGGCTACTCCATCCTGATCGAAATCCTCCAACATTTCATCCCCCACCGCGGCTTCTCCCTGCTCGACATCCTGGCCAACGCAGTGGGGCTGCTGCTCGGTCTCGGCCTGAGCCTGCTCCTCGGACGCTATCTGAGCGGCCACAAAGCAAACACCTCCCCTTAGGCTCAGCGTGCCTGGCGTTACTACCTCGCAGCTGCGCAAAAGGTTGCACGCAAGGGGGCCGGATAGCCCTCCAGCGTGCGGGTCGGGTCGGTCGGATCGAGAAAATCAAGCAGCGATTCGGTCTGCATCCAGGCGGTTTCGCGTTGTTCGACGCTGCTGGTGCGGGTGATGTCGATACAGCGCACATCTCTGAAGCCGCTCCGCTCGAGCCAGTTCGTCAGGCAGGCGCCGGTCGGCAGGAAATAGACGTTATTCATCTTGGCATAGTGCTTCTGCGGGCAGAGACACAGGTCCTCCCCACCCTCGATGATCAGGGTTTCGAGCACGAGCTCACCGCCAGTCCGTAGACAGCGGTGCATCTCGACCAGCGTATCCAGGGGCGAACGCCGATGGTAGAGCACGCCCATCGAGAAGACCGTATCGAAATAATTATTGATCGGCGGTAACTCTTCGAACTTGACCGGCAGGCAGTAGAGATTCGGCAGTCGGGCGAAATGCTGCAACAGCAGGTGCTGAAAGTAAAAGGTCAGGTAGGGCTCGATCCCGAGCAACAGCTGCGGCTCTTCGGCCGCCATGCGGAATAGGTAATAACCATTGCTGCAGCCGATGTCGAGCACCCTGCGCCCCTTGAGCGGGGCGATTTGATCTTTGACCCTTTGCCACTTGAGCGAAGAAACCCATTCGCTGTCGATCTCGATCCCGAACAGCTTGAAGGGACCCTTGCGCCAAGGGTCGAGCTGGTGCAGCAGTAGGGTCAATTCCTCACGCTGCTGCGGGCTGAGATCTTCCGCCTGGCCGATACTGACCGCAGCGTTGGTGAAGTCGAACGCCGACGGCTGCACCGAAAACAAACGCTCCATGACGCCGAGATAGCGCTTCCCCTTGCCGTCGATCTGGGTGATGTAGTGCTGCTTGACTTCGAGCAGTTGGCGGAGCTCGTCCAGCCAGGGGCTCAGGCCGAGGGTTGCGGCATCTGCAAGAAAGCGCTCCATCACTGGTCCGCTTTCAGCGCCAGCAGCGAGGCGAAGTTGAACCACTTCAACCAGACGTCGATGCCGGCAAAGCCGCAGGCCTGCAAACGCTCTTGATGGGCCTCCAAGGTTTCGGGAACCAGCACATCCTCCAGCGCCTCGCGCTTCTGGCTGATCTCCATCTGTGAATAGCCGTTCTCCGCCTTGAAGCGGTAATAAAACTCCTGCTGCAGCTCGTTCAGGGGCGCCTGCGGATGCACCAGCTTTTCGCTCAGCAACAGCAGCCCGCCCGGCACCAGGGCCTGATGAATCTTGCGCAGCAGCGTTTCGCGGTCAGCCAGCGGCAGAAACTGCAGGGTCAGGTTGATGATCACCACCGAGGCGTTTTCAAGCGGCACCAGGCGGATGTCCTGCTCCTTGAGCGCGACCCGCTCCCTATCACCGCTATCACCGCTATCTGTGCTGCCGGCCAGACGCTGGGCAAAGGCCGCGAGCATCGGCGCCGAACTGTCGACCGCGATCAGCTCGAACTCGCGCCCGTTCATCTCGGCACAGAGCGCCATCCCCAGGTTACCGTTCGAGCAGCCGAGATCATAGATCAGGGTCCCCGGCTGATAGCTGCGCGCCGCCAGTTGAGCCTGACGCAGCACGCTCTCGCGATACAGCGGCACCGAACGGCCGAGCATGTCGTCGAACACCTCGACCACCTGGCAATTGAATTCAAACGGAGGGATCACCTCCTGCGGTTGCGCGTAGATCTTATCTTTGACCATGTGATTTCTTCTGCTCTAAATAGGGGATCGAGCACCTGACTAAAGAGACGCAGACTACTCCATTTGTCGATTTATTTCCAGCGGATTGGAGCGGGAATTTGATGTACAGAACGCTTTCCCTCAAGGCGCAATTCGTGTTTTAAGGGGACAATAGCGATATTAATCCATGGGCGGATGAGAAGCGGAAGGCTCAGCCAGCCCATAACGCTTGACGATTTCAGCGCTCACCGCCAGGATGCCTATGCCGGTGGGGCAGGCTCGATCGCAACGACCGCAGGCCACGCAACCGATCTCCCCCCAACGCTCGACATCCGTCGCCAACTTATGCTGAATCCGCCGTCGGGTCCGCAGAGTCTCGGTGCCGAGCGGATTGTGCCCGCTGGCCTCGCGCATAAAGGCATCCAGCTGGCAAGAATCCCAGACCCGGCTCCGATCAGTGCCCAGAGAGCGCTGACGATCCTGAACACAGAAACAACTGCAGGTCGGACAGGCCAGGTTACAGCCGCTGCAGAGGATGCAGCGATCGGCAATCTCAGCCCAGAATTCATCCGGCACGCGATCCTCACGCAACAACAGACTGGCCCGATATAGTGGCTCCAGGGGATCGGCGGCGGCGCTCAATTGGCGCAGGGTCGCCAGTTGGTTCAAATCCCCCGGTGGAAAGTCGGCCAGGTGCTGCTGGCCGACTTCAGAATGCCCCAGCGCCAGCCAAGCACCCCGCACGGCGATCAGTTCAATATCGCAAGCGCCGTTTGCCAGCGGCAGAAAGCTGTTATCCGGCCCCGCCGCGCCGGTCAAGCCGACCAACAACGCCTGCTGCCGATTCCGTACATAGACATCATCGGCCGGTGCGGCCATGAAGAAGCGGTCGAGAAAGGCAATCCCCGCCAGGTCGGCCCGGTCGAGCCCCACCAAAGCTAAGGGGGCCAAGGGGGCCAGGTGCTTTCCCGCGGCCTGCGGGATTTCGCTGACGCCGTCCTGGGCGATACGCAACAGCATCTGCGTCTGCGGGAAGAAGAAGGCGGTCGGCTTGCGCTGTGGCCGGGGACCGGACAGGGAAAGCTCCTCGCCGGCGTAGGGCGCCAACTGGCGAGTTCCGTCACCGAAGCATTGCGGCACCTGCAGTCGATACTCGGTATTGAGCTGCGCGAGCAACCGGTTCAAATCGCGGCGGTTAAGGTGCTTCAGCATGGTTCGATCCTGACCGCACAGACCTTAAATTCGGGGATCCCCGATTCGGGATCAAGGGCATCATTCGTCAAGGCGTTGGCCGCACCTTCGGTAAAGTGGAACGGAATAAAGACCTGTCCCGGCGGAACACGCTCGGTCAGACAAGCAGCAACGGAGATCGATCCGCGCCGGCTGCTGATGCGGATCGGCTGCCGTTCGGTAATTTGCAAAGCCAAGCCGTCTTCGGGATTGATTTCGGCGAAAGCGCCCCGCTCTTCGCGATCGAGCAGATGACTGCGCCGGGTCATGCTGCCGGTATGCCAGTGGAAATAGCTGCGACCGGTGTTCAACAGATAGGGGAAATCGCGATCCGGCAGTTCGGCCGAAGCCCGGTAGTTGACCGGGCTGAAACGTCCGCGCCCGCGCGTGCACTCTTCAACGTGGAGAATCGGCGTGCCGGGGTGGTCAATTTCCGGACAGGGCCAGGGCAGCCCGCCCTCTTCGAGGCGCTGATGATTGATGCCGCGGTAGGTCGGGGTGAGGTCGGCAATTTCAGCCATGATCTCCGCCGGATCGACATAGTCGCCTTTTAAATGGCGGCGCTGCAGCAGCTCGCCCAGGATCTGCCAATCGCACCTTGCCTGGCCCGGCGGCTCGACCGCCTTGCGCCCCAGTTGGACCAGCCGTTCCGTCGAGGTATAACTGCCATCGCGTTCCGCGTAACAGGCCGCGGGGAGAACGACATCCGCCAACTGCGTGGTTTCGGTCGGGAAGATATCGATCACCGCCAGAAAGTCCAGCGTACCCAGGGTTTGCCGCACCCGGGACTGGTTGGCATCAGACATTACCGGATTTTCACCGAGGATCAGCATGCCGCGCACCCGTCCTGCGGCGGCCGCTTCGAGCGCATGGGTCGACATCAGTCCGGGGTTTTCCGGCACCCTCACCCGCCAGGCGTCGGAAAATTTCTGCCGGTTGGCCGGATCGGCCACCTTCTGGTAGCCGGTTAAAACGTCCGGCAACGCCCCCATATCGCAGGCGCCCTGCACATTGTTTTGCCCGCGCAGCGGGTTGATTCCGGTGCCGGGACGCCCCAGGTTACCGGTCAGCAGTGCCAGGTTCGATACCGCCCGCACGTTGTCGACACCGTGGCTATGCTGGGTAATCCCCATGGCAAAGACGATCATCGCCCGCTCGGCCTTAGCAAACAGACGCGCAGCATCGATAATCTGCCGGGGCTTTAGACCGGTAATTTTCGCCACATAGTCCGGCGAGTAGGGTTCAAGCCCGGCCTGCAGCGCGGCGAAATTCTCGGTGCGGTCGGCAATAAAGGCCCGATCCTCTAAGCCGTCGCGCAGAATCTGGCGCATCATACCGTTGAGCAGAGCAACATCGCTGCCGTTCTGATGGCGCAGATGCAGGTCGGCGTGCCGAGTCAAGCGGATCAACCGGCTATCGGCGACGATCAGGCGGCTGCCCCCTTGCACCGCCTGCAGAATTCGGCTGCCGATCAGGGGGTGTTGCTCGGTGGTATTCGAGCCGATGACAAAGATCAGCTCGGTGCGGTCAAAACAGTCCAGGCTGTTGGTCATCGCGCCCGAACCGAGGGTCTCGGCCAACCCGGTCACGGTCGAAGAATGGCAGAGCCGCGCACAGTGATCGATATTATTGGTCCCGAAGCCGGCACGCGCCAGTTTCATCAAAAGATAATTCTCTTCGTTGCTGACCTTCGCCGAGGAGAGGAACATCAAACTGTCTGCGCCATGGGTTGCGGCGATCCGTGCCAGGTTGGTGTCGATCAGGTCGAGTACGGTCTGCCAATCGGTCGGTTGCAAGCGGCCATCTTTTCGAATCAGCGGCGTTTTCAAGCGATCGGGATGATCGACAAAGGCGTGGGCGTTCCACCCCTTGATACACAATTGACCGCGACTGACCCGATGATTCCCCGCCGGCTCGACCCCGCTCAAACGACCCTCGTCGTCAGTCAGCAGATAAAAATTACAGCCGGTCCCGCAATAGGGGCAGGTGGTCAGGGTTGCGTTCATAACACACCGCGCAAATGCTCGATCTCTTCAAGCCAGAAGATCGGCCCGTCGCAACAACAACTGAGATGCTCGATACTGCAATGTCCACATTTGCCGACCCCGCAGCGCATCTGCCGTTCGAGCGACAGCATGATCTGCTGCGGGCGGACCAGTCCCATGGCGCGCAGTTTCGCGATCACCGGCCGATACATCGGCGGCGGGCCGACCACCACGGCGCAACAGTGCGCAGCCGACAGCTGCATATCGTCCAGCAGCGAGGTGATCCGACCAAGCTCCCCATGGTACTCCCCATCGTAGCAAGAGGTCGCGGGGGTCGCAGGGATCGCATCCACCGTATAACGACAGCTGAAACTCGGGTCAAGGCTCCAACCGGGAAGTTCATCACGAAACATCAGATCGTCCGGTGAGCGCGCGCCGTATAGGATATGGACCGCTCGAAACGCGGATCGATGGTCCTGACAGTACTGGATCAACGAACGCAAGGGAGCCAGACCGCAGCCCCCGGCGATGAGTAAGAGATGCCGGTCGCGTAAGGCCTCCAATTGAAAGGAGCGTCCGAAGGGGCCGCGAATCCCCAACTGAGCCCCGGGCCGCAGCTCATGCAGGGCACGGGTCAAGAGACCCGCCTTCCGTACCCCCAGTTCAAAACAACCCGCCCGGCTCGGCGAACTGGCGACCGAGATAGGCGCTTCCGTCAGCCCGGGAATCGACACCTGAATGAACTGTCCCGGTTGTTGTCCTAGCTCGCTGCCGTCTTCCAGCTGCAGACGAAAGAGCTTCTCCTGCGAGGTCAGATCGGTAACAGAGAGCAGCCGACAGGGGCGCGGCGCGTAAATCGAGGTTGGTGACAGCAGGGACAAAGGCATCGCGACTCCAGGGCAGAATGGAGGATGATATTAACTCAGCAGCCTTCAGGATGGAAGAAACATGACGGCTGAAAATTCCGGGGACGACTTTCTGGCTCTTTGGCGCAGTACGCTCTATAATTCGGTTTCAAACACCCGAACGTTTGCCTTCATCCACCGGGACGGACATGCTGCCGGGGATTTACCGCCAACCATATTTATTTTGACAGGTCGTGGCTATGAGTACCTTGAATAAAACGATCCGGATGTTTCTCGACAGTATCGGCCGCCGAGAAGACTACGAGTTCTATCTTGACAAGTTCAAGGCCGAACGCTCCGCCTGCTTCGCCTTGCTCTGTCCGGATCAGGAGAGTATCGAAGCGGGGGCCGAGGTGCTGGCTTTCGACCTGCTTTTTCTGCTGCGGCTGGAGCTGATTCCGGCCATCCTGTTGTGCGGTGAACAGGCCGAACGCCTGCGCAATCTGCTGGCCCGCGAGGCGATCTTTGTTTTTCATCCGCTCGAGAACGGTGGAGCACAGGAGTTCATTCAACGCGCCAGCCGGGCGGAGAATATTCCGGTACTGGTAGCGCAAAATCTCGATCTTGAAACGGCGCTGCTCCAGCTGGTGCCCGAGGTTGCCCAGCGTGTTCATCTGGTGCGTGCGGCCGGCGGCCTGAAAAATGCGTCTGGTGAACTTTTGCCCAACGTCTATACCCAGGTGGAAAATTGTGCCCCGGTACAAGCCCTGGATCTCGACTTATTGGGACTGGGCAAGAAACTGCTCGAAGAACGGCCCGGGATTCACCTGAGCGTCACTTCGCCGCTCAATCTGCTGCAGGAGATTTTTACCGTCAAGGGGGCGGGGACGCTTTTTCGCAAGGGGAGCATCATCCAGCATGTCGCTGGGCTTGACGGCACCGATCAATCCCGACTGATCAGGCTGCTCGAAGCCTGTTTCGGCAAGAAACTGAAAAGCCTCTCCTTCCTGGGCAATATCAGCGACAGCTATATTGAGCAGAACTACCGGGGGGCTGTGCTGCTTGAAAAACACCCTGCCGGGCGCTATCTCTCCAAGTACGCCGTCGGGCGCGAAGCGCGCGGCGAGGGACTGGCGTTGGAACTCTGGCGCGCCGTCTGCGCCGACCAGGGTCCCCTCTTCTGGCGTTCCAACCGGACAAATCCATTCAACACCTGGTATCAGCAGCAGGCCGATGGTTATCATCTCGCGGGTAAATGGCAGATCTTCTGGCGCGGCATTCCCACCGCCAGCATTTCCGACGTGATTGAATACTGCTGCACGCGCGACGAAGATTTCGTCGGACCGAAGAGCGCCTGAATCCTCTCCCTTAGCGCGGATCAGGGCGTCGGTCCTGGTCCGCAGTCATCTCCGGGAAATTGAAATAAAGGATGCTCACAGTTTCCCCTAAGGCCGCCTGGCCTTGGGTAGCCCCTTCACAGTTAAGCGAGTAAGAATCAATGATCTCAAGCGCAAGCGGCTGGTCCGGGGCGCTTCGACCATCACCCAGCAGCTAGCCAAGAACCTGTACCTCTCCCGCGACAGATCGCTGCTGCGCAAGCTGCGGGAGCTGGTGATCGCCCAGAGCCTTGAGCATGAGCTGACCAAGGGGCGAATCCTGGAACTTTATCTGAATACAACCCGAAGATTCACCCGATCAGGGTGCGCCAGCGGGCCGCGCATCTGATCAAACTGCTCGGACTGCCATATTTTGAACGAAACCGAGTTCGCCGCCCCTTGCCTACTCGCC
>JBDNGT010000100.1:0-3678 GCA_041689145.1 Geopsychrobacter sp.
TCGGTCTTGATTTCAGAGTGATACTGCTCGCAGAGGGCGTGTCCTTTGTAGAGTTCAATCACCTTGTCCTTCGAGACGGTGAGATTGGTCCACCAGCCTTCAATCTCGACATCGGGAAAAAGTAGCGGGGTGCCATCCTTCTCGAAGTTACGTTGGGTGGCCCGCAGTACGTGGCGCACCTTGATGGTCTTTTCTTTACCATCTTCGTTTTTGTAGGTGCGCTCGACAGTTTCGGTCATGATGGCAATCCGACCCTTCTTGTCCTGCTTCACCATCTTGCCATGGGCAAAGACCTCGGACGCCCGGGCCGGGACGTCGGCTCTGCGCGGGTTCCACTTGACGATGAAATCGACCTTCTCATCGATCAAGGTCACCAAGGTGGCGATCGCATCATGAGCGCTGTCCAGCCGTACCAGCAATGGGGCCGTGGTCAACTGCCGGGCCTTGTAGATTGTTCGGAGCAGGAAAGGCACAAAACCAACTTGCGAATGCTGCGAACCAGGACGCTGTTCGATCTCCAGACACCAGCCCTCCAAGCCCAACCAGGCCGCGATGGGCGCAAAACCGTTAAACTTACAGTAAGTCCAGGAAACACCCTCTTTTTTGGTATTCGAATTATCTTGCGTGAAGACATCCATATCCAGGGGCATATGCCCCGTGGACAGAGTCGACATCGTGGGTTTGGCTTTCTTGAGAAACTCGACCGTACAAAAGTTAACAATCCAGCGTGCCGCCTCAGCGACCTTATCCATACGCTGACGCAGGGTTTCGGGGGAGGGAACCTTCTTCACTCCCAGCGCGGCAGAGAAAAACTCATCATCTTCCCAGAAGGGGTGGATCGCCGCAAAGTCGCTCTTGCCCTGACAGAGCAAACCGAGATAACTGCGCAGGACATCAGCGGTAGCGGTCCCCTGACAGGGTGCCGCCTTAGCCAGACGTGAGGCCAGCGTCGTGTAACGGTTAATGGCCAGTCCAACCAGCGCCATGCCGGACTGTGAGGTGTAGAATTCAGTGTCGGATTGCTCGATGGTGAATCGCGGAAAAGTCACAGAAAAATCTCCTTGGGTGAATTTAGATGCGACTCCATAATACCAAAAAATACACGTAAAATCAGCTAATTATCAAATATCTGGGAGAAAAGTATAATTACAAATTCACTGATTCAGGTAATCATTAGATAGATCTTTTTTAGTTTTTAGATACACAAAACATTTTCCATAAAGGATTCAATAACCAGAGTAATTATGATCAACCCTCTGATTTATTTTCTCTGGCCAACCTCTATTGATATCAGTACACTAGCCATCGTAATGACGGAGGGGGCTTCTAGTTACCATTTTCAGTAATACTCCCCTCTATAAGAGCAACCAGGCATCACACTCTGTCTGCTCAGTCTCAACGATCAAGACCAAACACACTATTGCCAACGGAAGTCGATAGCTAGCTATGTCCATAACCTGCTCAGTCTGTAATCGTAAAAGCAAGTTGCCAGATGATCATAGGCTTTGGTCTGCGCTTGATGGTACCAAGATAGATATGTGTCCAGTAACAGATGGTGGAATCCCAATATTAGGAGACTTGGAGATATCTTTCAATTCTCATGTCTGGCTCTGTTCGCAGTAAGCCATCGGAGGAATATCTATGAATGAGCAAAAAAACGACTTAGATTCAGATTCTAAAGAATTAGCTGAGCGGACAGTTGGGCAGGTAGCCATTAAGTTGAACCAGAAAGACCTTCTTGACCTGACGGGCTTGTCTGAAAGTGAAGTTGGTGAGCTTAAAATGCAGCATGCAAAAGGAATAATTGATGTACAGAAAAAGGCAAATGAAATGGGTGTAGATGTCCAGGCATTGGATTCAGCACTCTCCTCCTTTACTGCTCAGACTGAACGAGCAACCCAGGCAGATGCTCATGCTACTATAACGCATTCACAAACAAGCTCACTTGGAAGAACCGAAGTTGTTATTGGGAACACGGATCGTGCTGCATCGGGGAAGATGACAAGGTCTGGAAGGGGGGAGCAGGATCGAACCATAATTATAGTGATAGTAGTCGCTGTAGTTGTAATTGTTGCAGCACTTATCTTAAGGGGATAGGAGATGTTTCGATATAAAATAGCTATATCATCATCTTTAGACCGCCAAGAAAAGCTCTTTAAATTCGAGCAAGATTTAAAGAAATCATCTTTGAGTCCGATAGAAAAAGAATTGTTGGTTGAAGCAGTTGTCGAATCATTATCACAGCTTTCACAATATCTAGATTCTGAAGCAGGGACTAGTGTGGCTATCAGTAGGGAGCTAAGTAGCGGTAATTACCTTGTACATATATCAATCGGGAATACATCAAGAGGTATCCTTAGTGTTATAAAAGGCATGTTTTCGAGGGGGAACTGATGGCGAGAAGGCATAGGTCAGGAAGGAGCTCATCATATGGTAGGGAAGCTGCTTTAAGGCATATAGAAGAGGCTAAAGAATTCTCTGCTGAAATTGGGGGAAGTGATAAGGATGTAAAGGAATACTTTTTTTCGCTTTCAGCGTCTGAGCTAGAGAGTCTTTTGAACTCATATGGCGCTAAGTTTGGTTCCGTGAAAGAGCTATATGCAAGGGACGCATATAGTCAGTGGAAAAGTGGCAGCAGGAAAATGTCTGGATTAGTGGCAAAGAGGCTATTTGATCACCTGCCTCCCCGAATGCCCTTAGATAAGAAATATGAGTTGGCAGGAAATGTTTGGAAGCATTTTGGGCCGAGTTCAAGGCACTCAATCATGGTTGGACCAGAAGCTCCTGTTGAAAGTGTGTTGGCGCTGGCTTGCGAGAAGCTTGAAAAGTCTGTGAATGAGTATAGTCTCCCTGAAGCTGTGCAGAATAGATTCCGCTGGCTCTCAAGTGGTGATGTCCGAATCAACGAAACTCTTTTAAACTTCTTCAGACAGAAGGACAGAGAGCTTGCGATTTTGAAGCTTAAATCTGAAGTCCCAGTTTTACAAAGACAGATTTTACATTCTCCAGATATCACTAAATTAGCAAAATCAGTCATTAATGTTCATAAACATGAATTTTCAGTTTGGGTTGTGAATGATTTAGCTGGGCTGGTCAAAGAAGGGGCTCCCGTGCCTGCAGTTAAATCGAGGCGAGATGATAGTGGCGCAAATTGGTTCCTTTATCTTGTTTTAGGTGCGGCTGTATTTGGAATACTGCGAGCCATCTTGACGTAACCTGTTAATTTGAGACCAAATCAGATAGAGCATTAGGATTGATGTTGGCATTGTTAGTTTAAAAAAATAAATCTAAAGATAATTTATGGGGACTTGCCTGGCTAACCTGAGTTTTAAGATCATTTCCGCGAGTATTTCCCCTAGCTAACCACCATTAAAATCAGTACACTAGCCATCGTAGCAACGGAGGGGGCTCCTAGTTACAATTCCATAGAAAACCAGCAATACTCCCCTTCATAAGAGCAATCAGGTGTTCACAACCTGACTGCTCAATCTCAACGATCAAGGCCAAACACACCATCAGCCAACGGAAGTCGGTAGGTGTTGTTCCCCATTTTAAATGGTTCAAATTTTTCTGATTATTTTGACTGGTTGAGCAATTTCCACTTTTGTCTGACTATTGACCTGCTGGGGTCGGCAGCAGCCGACCCCAGTTTCAGTCAGATGACGGGTTTTTCCTCAA
>JBDNGT010000101.1:0-17054 GCA_041689145.1 Geopsychrobacter sp.
ATGGAGCTGGGGGAAGAGGTCGAAGTGGTGCGCAACGACAAGCTGGGGATCGCCGATATTGAAAAGATGGCGCCGCAGCATCTGGTGATCTCCCCCGGTCCCTGCACGCCGAATGAAGCGGGGATCTCGGTCGCAGCAATCAAACACTTCGCCGGCAAGATTCCGCTGCTCGGTATCTGCCTGGGGCATCAGGCGATCACTGCAGCCTTCGGTGGCAAGGTGGTGCGCGCGGCCAACCTGATGCACGGTAAGACCAGCATGATCGAACATGATGGCAGTGAGCTGTTTGCCGGGATCGACAACCCTTTCGTAGCGACACGTTACCATTCGTTGATTGCCGAGCGGGCCAGCTTTCCCGAGTGTCTGAAGATCACCGCCTGGACCGATGGCGAGGTGATCATGGCGCTTGAGCATCGCGAGCTGCCGGTCTGGGGTATGCAATTTCACCCGGAATCGATCTTGACCACCTGCGGTATGCAGCTGCTAGGCAATTTCTTGAAGCTGAGTCGAGAAACCAAAGGCTAGTTTGCCACCAGGCACCAAGTCCACGAAGAAGGGCACTCGCTGTTTTGGTGCTCTTGGTGTCTTGGTGGCTAAGTTTTTTCTGAGTTTACAGAGTCAACCGGGAGGCGAAAAAATGATCAGACAGGCGATTGCCAAGGTTGTGGAGCGGCAGGATCTCTCCGAGGGGGAGATGATTGAGGTCATGAACCAGATCATGGGCGGCGAAGCAGCACCGGCACAGATCGGGGCCTTTATCACCGCGCTGCGCATGAAAGGTGAAACCGTCGCCGAGATTACCGGCGCCGCGCGCGTGATGCGCGAACGGGCAACGCCGATCAGAGTCGGGGGGGTGGTTGACATCGACCGCGAGGAGATCAACGTCGATCGTGAGACGATCATCGACACCTGCGGCACCGGCGGTAGCGGGACAAAAACCTTCAATGTCTCAACCACCGTGGCGCTGGCGGTTGCAGCCTGTGGCGGCAAGGTTGCCAAGCATGGCAATCGCAGTGTCTCTTCGACCTGCGGCAGTGCCGACGTGCTCGAAAAACTCGGCGTCAATCTCGACGTGACCCCTTCGATGGTCGCCAAGTGCATCGATGAACTCGGGATTGGTTTCCTCTTTGCTCCGGCGCTACACTCTGCGATGAAGCACGCTATCGGCCCGCGCCGTGAAATCGGGATCCGCACCATTTTCAATGTTTTAGGGCCCTTGACCAACCCGGCGGGTGCCAACCGTCAGGTGCTCGGCGTTTTCAGCGCCGAACTGGTTGAGCCGCTGGCGCAAGTTCTGGCTAAGCTTGGATGCCAACGCGGGTTTGTCGTCCATGGGGATGACGGCATGGATGAAATCACCCTGACCGGCCCGAGTAAGGTGGCGGTTATTTCCGGTGGGATGGTCGAGCTCGAAACGATCGAGCCGGAACAATTTGGCCTCAAACGCTGCCGCCTTGAAGCGCTGCAGGGTGGCGATGCCGATGCCAATGCCCTGATCGTGTGCGCGATCCTGTCTGGTGAAAAAGGACCCAAGCGCGATATCGTGGTCTTGAATGGCGCCTACGCGTTGATGGCCGCGGGTCTTGCCGAGTCGATTCCTGACGGCATGGATCAGATTGCCGCGGTGCTCGATGCTGGGCTGGCCCTGGCCAAACTTGAAGCCCTGGTACGGATGACTAAAAAATGATTTTGGATAAGATTGTCGAGGTAAAGCGACAGGAGGTCGCCGCGGCTAAGGACGTGATGCCGTTGCCTGAACTGCAGGCCCGGGTCGGGGATATCGGAGACGTGCCGCGTGGGTTTGCCCGTGCTCTGCACACTGCCGGCGAGTCTGGCTGGACGGCGTTGATCACTGAGGTCAAGAAGGGCTCCCCGTCAAGAGGGATTATCCGCGCAGATTTTGATCCGATCGAGATTGCTGAAATATATCAGAATAATGGTGCGACCTGTCTGTCGGTGTTGACCGACGAGCAGTTTTTTTACGGACACTTGCGCTACCTCGGCCTGATTCGTGAGCAGGTTTCGCTTCCTCTGCTGCGCAAGGATTTTATCTGCGATCCTTATCAGATCGTCGAGGCAAGGGTCTATGGAGCCGATGCGGTGTTGCTGATCGCCGCGATGCTCTCGGTTGCCGAACTTCAGAAATTCAGTGGCATCGCCCGCGAACTGGGGCTGGACGTGCTGCTTGAGGTGCACAACGAAGAAGAACTTGAGGCGGCTCTGCAGACCGACTGTGAGCTGATCGGCATCAATAATCGTGATCTGAAGACTTTCGTCACCGACCTGGCAACGACCGCTCGACTGGCGAAGTTGATTCCGTCCGAACGTCTGATCGTGGCCGAAAGCGGGATCCGTAACCGCGCCGATATCGAGACCCTGCAACAGGCTGGCGCTGGGGCCTTTCTAGTCGGTGAGAGCCTGATGCGTGAGGGCGATATCGGGGCCAAGCTCCAAGAGTTACTGGGATAAAACGTAAATTGTGAAGTGTGGGACGGGGAGCCCCGCTCCATCTTTTTTTTTGAACTGACCTGGAGGTAGAGAACATGCTGACCAAGATCATCCTGCCCGAAGATAAACTGCCCAAGCAGTGGTACAACATCATCCCCGATATGCCGGGACAGATGGCGCCGGTGATCCATCCTGGGACCGGGAAACCGGTTGGTCCGGATGATCTGCTGCCGCTCTTCCCGATGGCTTTGATTGAGCAGGAGATGTCGTCCCAGCGCTGGATCGATATTCCTGAGCCGGTCCTCGAGATTCTGCGCCTCTGGCGTCCTTCGCCACTGTTCCGCGCCCACGCGCTGGAGAAGGCGCTCGGCACTCCGGCCAAAATCTACTACAAGTACGAAGGGGTCTCGCCGGCCGGCAGCCACAAGCCGAATACCGCCGTGCCGCAGGCCTATTACAATAAGCTTGCAGGGACCAAGCGGATCGCCAGTGAGACCGGCGCCGGGCAGTGGGGCGCGTCGATTGCGCTGGCCTGTCAGAAGTTCGGCCTCGAATGTACAGTTTACATGGTCAAGGTGAGTTATAAGCAGAAGCCCTATCGCAAGAGCATGATGCAGCTTTGGGGGGCCAACGTCATCCCTTCGCCATCCAACCTGACCAACGCGGGGCGCGGCATTCTGGCGGCCGACCCGAACAGCAACGGCTCGCTGGGGATCGCGATCAGCGAGGCAGTCGAGGATGCTGCAACCCACGAGGATACGCGTTACGCGCTGGGCAGCGTGCTCAACCATGTCTGCCTGCATCAGACCGTGATCGGGCTGGAGGCCAAGGAGCAGATGGCGATGGCCGGTGATTACCCCGATGTGGTGATCGGTTGTCACGGTGGCGGGTCCAACTTCGCAGGGCTCGCCTTCCCCTTTGTGTCGGACAAGGCTAACGGTAAAAACATCCGTCTGCTGGCCGCCGAGCCGATCTCCTGTCCGACTCTGACCAAGGGGGTCTACGCATTCGATTATGGTGATACCTCCAAGCTGGCGCCGATTTCGCGGATGTACACCCTGGGGCACGATTTTATGCCGCCGGGGATTCATGCCGGTGGCCTGCGTTACCACGGTGCTTCACCGCTGGTTTCACAACTGCTGCACGAAGGGATCATCGAGGCCAAGGCGGTCGGCCAGGTCGGCTGCTTCGAGGCAGCGGTGCTCTTTGCGCGGACCGAGGGGGTCATTCCTGCCCCGGAATCCTCCCACGCGATCCGCGCGACAATCGACGAGGCGCTGCAGGCCAAGGAGGAGGGCAAGGAGAAGACGATCCTATTTAACCTCTCCGGCCACGGTCACGTTGATATGGCCTCTTATGATGCTTTCTTTGCCGGTCAACTTGAGGATTACGAATATCCGAGCGAGGCGATTAGCGAATCGCTCAAACATCTGCCTAAAGTCGATTTTTAAGCGCGGCTATGACTGTCCCACGGATTAAAATTTGCGGTATCACCTCAGGTGAAGACGCCCTGGCCGCAGTCGCGGCCGGAGCTGATGCGCTCGGCTTCGTCTTCCACCCGGCCAGTCCGCGTGCGGTTTCAATTGAACAGGCCGCGGCAATTATCAAGGTTCTCCCGCCCTTCGTCTCCACCGTCGGTCTGTTTGTCAACGCCGAGCGTGCTACAATAGAGGCAATTATGATTCGCTGTGGCCTCGATCTTATTCAACTGCATGGCGACGAGACCCCGCAGGACTGCTTGTATCCCGGCCGCCGGGTGATCAAGGCGTTGCGGGTGAAGGGTGTGGAAAGCCTGCTGCAGGCCGCGACTTATCAGGTTTCAGGCTTGCTGCTCGATGCCTGGTCGGAAAAGGTTTACGGCGGTAGTGGTGAATCCTTCGACTGGGCACTGCTCAGGGATTTTGCCGGCAGTCACCCAGTGATTCTGGCCGGCGGTCTGAGCCCAGAGAATGTTGCGGCGGCGATCCGTCAGGTGCGACCCTATGCGGTCGATGTCTCCAGTGGAGTCGAGTCGGCACCAGGCAAAAAAGATTTGGCGAAAGTTACGGAATTTATCCGCCAGGTGAGGAATGTATGAGTTATCAGCAGCCTGATATTCGTGGGCATTTTGGAGATTTTGGTGGGCGCTACGTCGCAGAGACCCTGATGCCGGCCTTGCTCGAGCTCGAAGAAGCATACGCTCAGGCGCGCAAGGATCCGGCGTTCCGGCAAGAGTTCGATTATTATCTGCGCCAGTATGTTGGACGGCCCAGTCCGCTTTATCATGCGCGGCGCCTGAGTACAGAACTGGGCGGCGCGCAGATCTATCTGAAGCGCGAAGATCTCAACCATACCGGTGCGCACAAGGTCAACAATACGGTCGGCCAGATTCTGCTCGCTCGCCGGATGGGCAAGCAAAAGCTGATCGCTGAAACCGGCGCCGGTCAACACGGGGTTGCCACCGCTACGGTTGCCGCCCTGTTCGGCATGGAGTGTGACGTCTTCATGGGGGCCGAGGATATTCGTCGTCAGTCACTCAACGTCTTTCGCATGAAGCTGCTTGGTGCCAGGGTCCACGAAGTCACCAGCGGCACGGCGACCTTGAAAGACGCGATGAACGACGCAATGCGCTACTGGGTCACCAACGTACGCGACACCTATTACGTGATCGGCACGGCGGCCGGGCCGCATCCTTACCCTGAGATGGTGCGTGATTTTCAGTCGGTGATCGGTACGGAGTCGCGGGAACAGATCCTCGCTGCCGCCGGGCGCCTGCCTGATGCGGCGCTTGCCTGCATCGGTGGCGGATCTAACGCAATGGGGCTCTTCTACCCCTTTATAAACGATACAGCTGTCCGTCTGATCGGGGTTGAGGCTGCGGGTCTCGGGGTCGATACGGACAAACATGCCGCCTCGATCAGCGCCGGGGCCAAGGGGGTGCTGCACGGCAACAAGACCTATCTGCTGCAAAATGCCGATGGTCAGATCGATCACGCTCACTCGATTTCGGCCGGTCTCGATTATCCTGGAGTCGGTCCTGAACATGCACATCTGTACGAAATCGGCCGAGCCGAGTACGTCTCGATTACCGATCAGGAGGCTCTCGATGGCTTCCAGCGTCTGACCCGAGTCGAGGGGATTATCCCCGCGCTTGAAAGCGCTCATGCCATTGCCCATACCCTGAAACTGGCGCCGAGTATGACGCCCGATCAAATAATCGTCGTCTGCCTTTCCGGTCGCGGAGACAAGGACATCCATACCGTCGCTGAGGCGATGGACATCCAGTTGTAGGGGCAGACCCCTGTGTCTGCCCAGGTCTTTATCTAATGGACGAATTAACAAATTCGCCCGAAAGGGAAGCATGAAATTTACCGAATTTAACTTGCCCGATCTGGTTCTCAAGGGAATCGAGGGGGCCGGTTTTGATACACTGACCCCAGTACAGGAAGAATCAATTCCGCTGGCGATCCTGGGCAAGGATGTCGCCGCTCAGGCGCAGACCGGCACCGGCAAAACCGCCGCTTTTTTGATTGCCATGTTCACCCGACTGTTGGCTAGCGAGAAAGATACCAGCAGTAATCCGCGCGCCCTGATCATGGCGCCGACCCGTGAACTGGTGGTGCAGATTACCAGCGACGCCGAGATTCTGGGGCGTCACACCGGCCTGCGGGTGCAGGCTATCTTCGGCGGCATGGATTACGACAAGCAGCGCCAAGCTCTGCAGGACGGGGTCGATATTGTCGTCGCCACTCCCGGGCGCTTGATCGACTACTTCAAACAGAAGGTCTTTTCGATGCACCGGGTCGAGATGCTGGTGATCGATGAGGCTGACCGGATGTTTGACATGGGTTTCATCAAGGATCTGCGCTATATCCTGCGTCAATTACCCCCCTTTGAAAAACGTCAGACCATGCTCTTCTCGGCGACCCTCTCTCCACAGGTGATGGAGTTGGCCTATGAGTTTATGAACATTGCCGAGAAGGTTTCGATAGAGCCGAAGCAGGTGGCGGCGGAAAATGTCGAGCAGATTCTCTATCACGTTTCACGCAAGGAAAAGTTCGCCCTGCTTAACGGTTTTTTGAAGCGTGAAAAGGAGAGCGTTGAACGGATGCTGTTGTTCGTCAACACCAAGATCGAAGGGGAGCGGCTGGGCGATCTGCTTGAGGCTAACGGGTTTAATGCAGGGGTTCTTACCGGCGATGTGCCGCAGAAAAAGCGGATGCGGATCCTCGACCAGTTCAAGTTAGGTGAAATCCGCTTTCTGGTTGCAACCGATGTTGCTTCGCGCGGCATCCATGTTGATGACATTACCCATGTGGTTAACTACGATCTGCCCCAGGACCGGGAGGATTACGTCCATCGGGTCGGTCGGACAGCACGGGCCGGGGCCAGTGGTCATGCGATCAGCTTCGCCGACGAAGAGATGGTCTTCCAGCTGGATGAGATCGAGGATTATCTCGGGCATAAAATTCCGAGTATGATGCCGATCGATGAAGATTTCTGCTTCGAATATAAGCGGGTCGCCCGCAGGAGACGCCTACCTAAGCCTCTCCGTAAGAAAGAGGACGTGGGCCGTCGCCCGCAACCGAGTCGGCGGCGGCCAAGTGGCAGGCCGGGCCAACCGAAAAAAAGCTGATCCGCGGTTATAGGCCCTTTTTCGTGCGCGGAGATCAGGATCCCGATGTTGAAAAAGATTATCGTTCTGCTGCTGATCCTCGGACTCTCCTTTGCGATGCTGCTGACGACGACCGGCGAAAGCCATTTTGAGGTTCAGAGTCATGCCCGGTTTTCCACCCCTCCGGGAGACGTTTGGCAGATCCTGGTAGCCGTTGACCGCTGGTCCGATTGGTGGCCGGGAATGGACGAAGCGTGGCTTGTTGGATCGTTGACCGAAGGTAGCGAAATTGAGCTGCGGCTGAAGGGGATGCCGGCAAGCGACCCGGCCAGGCTGTCGCGGGTCAGGTCGCTTAAAGAACTGGCTTGGGAAGGTCCCGGCGTCTTAGGGAGTCGCGCAGGCACCCGATTTTTACTCGAACCGGACGCAGAAGGCAGTCTTGTGACGATTGAAAACTATGTGCGCGGCCCACAGGCGTTTCTCACCCGTTTTACCGGCGAGGAAGCCTTTTCTAAGTATCAACAGAAACTGTTGAATACTCTTGCCCTTTTTCTGGATGGGCAGCTTCCGGTGGTCAGAGAAAAGGATTGAAACCGCCCGTCTGGTCGATTAGACTGCGGAGGCTTATTTTTAATTGGTCTTGCCACTTTGATTTATTGCAGGGACCGTTCACGCTTCAGGGAATTCGATGAGTCGTATTGATCCGCTATTTGCGCAACTCAAACAACTGGGACGTCCCGGTCTGATCCCGTTTATCACGGCCGGGGATCCCGATCTCGCTACCAGTGTTGAGTTGGCGCACACTCTGGCCGCTGCCGGCGCAGACCTGATAGAGCTTGGCTTCCCCTTCTCTGACCCTTCGGCTGACGGACCAACGATTCAGGCGTCTTCAGAACGTGCTTTGGCCGCTGGCACCAGCCTTTCTGGGGTGCTGAATTTGGTCTCTGAGGTGCGTAAAGACAGTCAAATCCCCATCGTGCTGATGGGTTACTTTAATCCGGTCTACTGCTACGGGGTGGAGCGTTTTGCCGTTGATGCCGCTGCGAGTGGGGTTGATGGGCTGTTGCTGGTCGATTTGCCGCCCGAAGAGAGCGAAGAGGTACTGCCGTCGCTGCAAAAAGCCGGAATCGATCTGATTACCCTATTGGCACCGACGACGCCACCTGCGCGGATGAAGGACCTGGCAGCGCTGGGGAGCGGCTATCTTTATTATGTGTCGATGACCGGTGTCACCGGTTCTCGGCGTCTCGATCCCGAAGATATCCGTCAGGCGGTGACCGAGGTCCGCGACCTGAGCCCGATTCCTGTCGGGGTTGGTTTTGGGATTACGACTCCCGAGGATGCCGCAACGGTTGGTAGTTACGCCGATGCCGTTGTGGTCGGTAGCGCATTGGTCAAGATCATCGCCGAGCATGGCCAGAGTTCGGATCTGCAACAGAGAGTGCACTCCTTTGTCTGCGACCTGCGTCAGGCTCTGGACCGCTGCCGCCGGGCATAACCAACTAAGCGCTATTGGCGATTGATTTTTATACCGACTCTGCTCGAAAATCAGTTGTCAAGACTCGACTGGGACGATCTTCCAGTATATTTATTTCATAAGGAACAGGAGTGTCTCGCTAAGTTCACTGCTGAAGCATTTAAGGGGTTGTCCACATTTGACGGTCCTGATCGGTAACGAAACTTTGGAGATCTGATATAGATCCGCGCTTTCTGGCAGAGATCAAAAAAACAGTTTGTGGAAGAGAGGTTGATTCATGGCTTGGTTTCAGCGGAAAAAAGCGTCAGATGCGGTAGTTGAAAAGAAAAAAACCAAGATGCCTGAAGGGGTCTGGACCAAATGTAAAAACTGCCAGGAGATCATTTACGCGAAAGAGATCTTGCGTAATTTGAACGTTTGCCCCAAGTGTGATTACCATTTCCGGATCAGTGCCCGGGAACGGATCGATCTGATTCTGGATGAAGACTCCTTTGTCGAGATGGACGCTAACATTCGTTCGGTCGATTTTCTGGAGTTTAAGGACACCAAAAAGTACAAGGACCGGATCCGTGATGCGATCAAAAAAGCGGGTGACGGTGATGCGGTCATCTGTGGGAGCGGCACCATCGACGGCCTGGCGACGATCGTCGGTGTCTTCGATTTCTCCTTTATGGGCGGCAGTATGGGATCCGTGGTGGGTGAAAAACTGACGCGGGCAATCGAAAAGGGGATTGAGGCCAAGGCTCCGGTCATGATCTTTAGCTCATCGGGCGGCGCGCGGATGCAGGAGAGTATCCTCTCCTTGATGCAGATGGCCAAGACCAGCGCGGCGCTCGCTAAACTGAAAAAAGCCGGCATTCCGTTTATTTCTATCCTGACCGACCCAACGACCGGTGGGGTGACCGCCAGCTTTGCTATGCTGGGGGATATTAATATGGCCGAACCGCGTGCTTTGATCGGTTTTGCCGGGCCGCGGGTCATCGAACAGACGATCCGGCAGACCCTGCCCGATGGCTTCCAACGCTCGGAATACCTGCTCGAACACGGCATGGTTGACATGATTGTGCCGCGGAGCGAGATGAAGGCCCGTCTTTCACAAATCCTACGCATTTTCACCAAAAGTTGATCCGGCATGGGCTATTCGTCCAGCCTCGAGTATCTCTACGGCCTGCAGCATTTTGGGATAAAACTCGGGCTTGAGAATACCCACCGTCTTCTTGAGCGTTTGGACAATCCGCAACACAGGTTGCGGATTGTCCATATCGCCGGGACTAACGGCAAAGGTTCGACCGCAGCCGCCCTCGAGCAGATCTTACGCGGTCATGGCCTGAGAACTGGTCTTTACACCTCCCCCCACCTTCACAGCTTCACCGAACGGATCCGAATTGACAACCAGCCGATCAGCGAGGCCGAGGTCATATCTCAGACCGAGGCGATTCGTTCCTGTGCCACAGATTTTGTCCCGACTTTCTTTGAATTCACCACCGCTATGGCGTTACGGATTTTTGCCTTGCAGGCCGTCGATTGGGTCATTCTGGAGACTGGGCTTGGCGGTCGACTCGATTCCACCAATGTCGTTGATCCCAAGTTGAGTATCATTACACCAATCGCCTTGGATCACGCTGTGCTCCTTGGCGATACTCTGGCTCAGATTGCCGCCGAGAAGGGCGGTATTATCAAGCCCGGGGTGCCGGTGATCAGCGCGAGGCAGGAGCCGGAAGTTCTGGCGGTTTTACAACGGTTAGCCGATGAAAATAAGGCGCCATTCTATTTGGCCGCCCGCGATTTTAGTTGGGATTTGGCACCACAACATTTTAATTATCGGGGCCTGCAGACGGCTCTATTTCAGATCGAATCGGGTCTAGCCGGTCAGTATCAACGTGAAAATATTTCACTGGCGATTGCCGCGGCAGAAACCCTGTTGGGGACGCTTGACTCAACCGTCACTCACCAATCGTTGGTTGCCCTACGCTGGCCCGGACGGCTCGAGTGGTGTGGGGATATCCTGCTTGATGGTGCACATAATCCGCATGCGGCCTTTGCCCTATCCGAATATCTGGTCGAGCAGGGACTGCATGATCTGCTCTGGGTGGTTGCGCTCAAGTCAGACAAGGATGCACCCGGTATTTTGAAGCCACTCCTGCCTCATGCCTCAAGAGTCTTTGCCACTACGCTCGAGACTGAAGAGGCGAGGCCTGCGGATCAACTGCTCCAGTTGTCTGCCGAGGCCGGTGTCGCGGGCGAAATGTTGGCTTCTCCTGACGCCGCGCTGCAACGCGCCCTGGATGTCCGTCGTCCGGGTCAGCATATTTTGGTTGCAGGCTCACTTTTCCTGGTGTCAACAGTGCGCAGTCGCTGCCTGGCATTGGCGGAGGCTTCATCTTGAGACTGAAACCGCTTTGCCTGTTTATACTTTTACTCCTCTTTGCGACTCAGTCGGCGTATGCCATTGAGCCCCCCAGACTCGATCCGGGGGTGCCGGTCGATCTTGAGGCCGAGCAACTCAACTTTGACGAGGCGCGTGGTCTTTATTACGCGCAGGGGAAAGCCCGTCTTTCCCAGGGTGCTTTACAGTTGACCAGCGAGCAGCTCTGGTGGAATCAACAAACCGGTGAGGTTGAAGCCACTGGGGATGCTCGATTTACTGCGCCAGGTGAGGTGCTGAGCGGTAAGCACATCACCTATAACCTATCGCAGGGGACCGGTATTGTTGATGAGGGGGAGGCCTACTGGCAGGAAAAATCTCTGCGGATTTCCGGGCAGCGGCTCGAACGTCTGGGGCCGTCCCACTTTCGCGTCTACGATGGCCACTTCACCCTGTGTGACGGGGAACGGCCGGCCTGGTCGCTTGGTTCAACTGTGGCCGATGTGACTATCGGTCGCTATCTTACCGCCAAACATGCGCTTGTCTATGTCAAGGACATCCCTGCTTTCTATTTGCCCTATGTGAAGATCCCGCTCAAGACCGAGCGTGAATCAGGCTTTTTGATGCCGAGTCTCGGGTTTTCCGATAAGCTCGGCACTGTGTTTTCGACCGCCTGGTATCAGGTGCTGGGGCGAAATACGGATGCGACCTTTTATCTGGATCATCTATCCAAACTCGGGACCGGTACGGGATTTGAGTATCGCTATATACTCGGACACAACCAGCGGGGAGAATTCAAGGCGTACACGGTTTTTGCGCAGGCGGGAGGCAACCGTTGGGCGCTCGACTGGCGGCATTTCGGTCAGCTAGCGGATAGCGCGCGACTGGTGGTGGATGCCGAGTATGTGAATGAACGGGATTTTTTCGCCGATTATAGAGAGGTTGTCGGCGAGTATAACCAGCAGAAGGTCATCAGCAGCCTCTTTGTTAATCAAAGATGGTCAAAAGCCAGCTTGACGGCCCAGGTCAAGTCGATCAAGGATCTGGAGACCGATGACTCCCCGCCGTGGCAGGCTGCGCCGTTGATCGATTTCTCAATCGCTCCCTGGCGACTGGCAAAGACCCCTCTTTATCTGGGTTTAGAATCCTCCTATACTGACTTCAGGCGGTCAGAGGGAGCGACCGGCAAGCGGCTGATGCTGCGCCCGACCCTTGGGCTGCATAGTTATCTGTTTAAGGGGCTTGAGTTCGATTCCGAGTACAGCTACCGGGAGCGTCAGTATTTTCAGCTTGAGGATGGTCTGAGCGACTCCTTCGGCAGTTCGGCCATCAGGGCACGTCTGTCGAGCAGTCTGTTCCGGGTTTTTGGCGGAGGTCGGCGGAGTTGGCTGCACGGCATCGAGTCCGAGCTTAATTATAATCGGAGCGAGGCTAATCTCGGCGATGAACTGCCGGCTTTTGATCGCTACGATCAGTCGGCTGAACGCAACTCTCTGGGCTATGCTCTGGTGATGCGGTTGACCGGAAAATGGCGTGGGAGCGAGGGGGCGGAGACGCAACGCGAGGTTGCCTGGCTAAAGCTTTCCCAGGACTATGACCTGCAAGCCGAAGGTGATGCGGACCCCTTCACCGATCTGCGGACCCAATTGAACTTGAGCCCCACTGCCAATAGCGCGCTGGCATTAGATCTCTATTACGATATGGAGCTGAACCGCATTCCCTATTTTACGGTTGACGGCAATGTCGGGGATGGCCGGGGGAACCGTCTGGGAGTCGTCTACCATAAGCGGCGCCCCGAGACCGATATCGGGAAGCTCGATAACCTTAATTTCACTCTCGATGTTGCCTTGTTGAAACCCCTCTATCTTCATTATGAACAACGTTATGACATCCTTGAGTCAAAGCTGCTTGAGCAGGTCGTCGGCCTTGATCTCCGCCGTCAATGCTGGGGTTTGAACACGACCCTGCGCGAGCGCGAAGAGGAGCGTTCGATCATGTTTACTTTGACGCTGGGCGGTATCGGCGAAGTTGGCAAATCCGGCAGAAACTATGGCAATTAATGGACATGGCGGTGTGAGTAAAAGAGGGTTGACGCTGTAGTTTGCGCGTGAGAAGCTCAAGAACGAAGCGCGGAGGTTGGATTGGTTGTAGACAAAGAGCCGGGATTACCGGCAAAGAAGATGTTCCCATTCTGGCTGATTCTGGTCGTGCTGGTGATGTTCGGCTTTGCACTGTTGGGAGACCGTGGCGCGTTAAGGGCCTTGCAGTCCTATCATTACAAGCAGGACCTTGAACAGCAGTTGTCAGTATTGCAAGAGCAGCAGACCCATTTACGCGAAGAGATCCGTTTGCTGCAAACAGATCGGGACTATTGGGAGCAGCTTGCACGTAAAGAGCTGGGAATGGTACGCGAGGGTGAGTTGATCTATCAGTTCTCCGGCGAAGACCGAGCACCAATGGTGGGTGAGTAGTCATGTTTTTCGCGGAGATGTACAGCGTATGGGGACAGGTATGGATATGAGGGCGACAGCAAAAACGCGGGTGCAGCGGCGTGTTGAAAAAAAACAGACGCTGTTGCTGGTGGCTCTGGTGTTGGTTGTTTCTGTAGCCAGTTTTGTGTTGGGCATTGTTGTAGAGCGGCATGGCAAGGAACCGCTTGTCGTTCAACAGGCCAGTGCGCCACAACGGATTATTGTGAATGACAATTTGGTCGCACCTGTCGACCCGGTGCCGGTCGTTTCTGAACCTAAAAAGGACAAGCTATCGTTTTACGATAACTTGTCGAAGGAAGAAATGGCTCCGATTGGTAGCGGGATCAATCTGCCGCCAGAGGTTGAGAAGCCGAAGGTTGACGATGTGGTCAAGGTGCCTGTGTTTGTGGCTCAGCAACGGGACGCGCTGTCGGCCGTGATTCCTTCTTCGACCTCTGTTTCGGCTCCACCCCAGGATGCAGTGCCGGTGAGCGTTGCTGGTTCCGGGGGGCTGCCTGCCGTTGTCAAGGGGGGAGCCTGGGTCGTGCAGGTATTTTCCTCGCAGTCGGCAGCTGACGCCGGGATTCTGCGTGACGAACTGGGGGAAAAGGGGTACCCCGCGTTCATAACCGAGGCGGATTTGGGAAAAAAGGGGATTTGGTATCGGGTCCTTTTCGGCCCTTATGCCGATAAGGTTGCCGCAACTCAGGTCCAAGCCTTTGCCGAGAAAAAAGATAAACTCAAGGGATTTGTCAAACGCCGCTAAAGTGGTGAAATACCTGACCGTTTTTTCTTGACATTTTTTCGGTAGAGTAATATTTTCCTCCAGTCGTGTCGCGGGATGGAGCAGTCTGGTAGCTCGTCGGGCTCATAACCCGAAGGTCGAAGGTTCGAATCCTTCTCCCGCAACCAAAGCCGATCCTCCTTAGGGAGTGAAGATAGAGTTTGGCGGTGTAGCTCAGTTGGTTAGAGCATGCGGCTCATATCCGCAGTGTCCGGAGTTCGAATCTCTGCACCGCCACCAATTTAAAAGTCCTTCCCATTTCCGGGGAGGGCTTTTTTGGTTTATAGTCACATTTGAAAAATGATTCGATAATGACTGTACTTCAATCGAGGGTTTTGTGGAGAAGGAATTTAGGGAAATTGTCCAACAGGCGGAACTTGCCGAAGGCAGTGTATTGTTGCTGGCGGTTTCGGGTGGCGTCGATTCGGTCGTCCTGCTCGATCTTATGTCCCGGGCCGTCGCTGGTTTTGGGTTGAAGCTGCAGGTTCTTCATCTTGATCACCAGCTCCGCTCCGAAAGCAGCGGTGATGCCGCATTCGTTTATAAACTCTGCGCCAAGCTGGATATCCCCTGCCACACCGAAACGGTTGATGTGGCAAGGCTGGCCAAAGAGAGTCGGATGAGTCTTGAAACCGCTGGGCGTGTGGCTCGGCGCGAGGCGCTGCTGAGATGGGCTGAAGATCATTGTTGCGCCCGGATCGTTCTGGCACATCATCAAGATGATCAGGCCGAAACCTTCTTGCAGCGGCTGATGCGTGGTAGTGGCATAAGCGGGCTGCAGGGTATGTCGTCATTGTCTGGGCTCTGGTGGCGCCCACTGCTCGGTTTTTCGCGCAAGAAAATTTTAGCGCATGCCGAGCAGCGGAAACTTACCTGGGTGGAGGATAGCAGTAACTCAGACATAGGATTTCTGCGCAATCGAATTCGTCACCAATTATTGCCGAAGTTAAGAGAGTATAATCCGCAAATCACCCAGAGACTGACCTCCTTGATTCGGCAATTTCAACTTGAGGAGGATTTCTGGCAGCGGCACATGGCCTCAGTTTGGCCAAAGTTGCTATTGTCGAGTAATGATGGCCTGCGCTTGGATCGCCAGACGTTTCTCGAATGTCATCCTGCTCTGCAGATGCGTCTACTGCGTGAGGGTTTGAGACGTTTGCGGGGCGACCTGCAATCGATCGAGACGGTACATCTGGAGGCATTGCATGGGTTGTTTCTTAAGGGACGGTCTCAGGCTGAGCTTGATCTGCCTGATTGCTGGGCAGCGCGTCGGTATGCTCAGCTATGGTTACGCAAGACCCCACCCCAAATTGAAAAGTTTAATCTGCAACTGCAAGTGGGTGAGCCCCTGACTTTACCGGACGGGCGAGTCTTGCTGGCTGAACTACGACCGCAAGTTGACGCTGTAGGATCCGATCTTGTTGCGTTTGATGCGACAGGTCTGGAGTTTCCCTTGCGCGTGCGCAGCCTGCAACCGGGGGATCGTTTTCGGCCCTCAGGAATGCAGGGGCAACGCAAACTCAAGGATTTTCTGATCGACTTGAAGCTCGAAAAAGAGCACCGCCTCTCCTTGCCCCTGATGCTGAATCGAGACGAAATTTTATGGCTGGTTGGATTGCGCCGCTCTGTACTGGCGCCGGTGACCGCTGACGGTCGAGAGACCCTTGTTGTCAGGCTGCTGGAGAGCGCAGATTTGGTAACAAAGCCCTTGTGAGTCCGGTTCATCTATGATAGCTTTTCCGACACTTTCACCCATCCGGCGGGTCACTTTGTGACCTGCTTTAGCTTAAGAACTCCATAGGGGGTCCTGTGAGTCAATTTCAGAAAAATCTTGCCCTTTGGCTGGTCATCTCGCTGCTGATGATCATGCTCTTCAATATGATGAGCCAAAAAGGGACCGACCAAAAAAAGATCAACTATACCGAGCTCTTAGGTAATATTGAGTCAGGACGGGTGACGAATGTCACAATCCAGGGCTCGCAGATTAGCGGCACCTTGGAGGATGGCTCCAAATTTTTAACCACTGCGCCGCCGGATATGCAGCTGATTCCTGAGCTAAAAGAAAAGGGGATCACCATCGAGGCCAAGCCGGTTGATGATCAGGGTTTTTGGTTTACCCTCTTGATCTCATGGGGGCCGATTCTGCTCCTCATCGGGGTCTGGATCTTCTTCATGCGCCAGATGCAGTCGGGTGGCGGCAAGGCGATGAGCTTCGGTAAGAGTAAAGCCAAGCTGTTGACCGATACACAGGGGCTGGTGACATTTAAGGATGTCGCCGGCGTCGATGAGGCGAAGCAGGAACTTGAGGAGGTCGTTGAATTCCTCAAGGATCCGAAGAAGTTTACTCGTCTCGGTGGCCGAATTCCCAAGGGGGTGCTGCTGGTCGGAGCTCCTGGTACGGGTAAAACTCTCCTGGCACGTTCCGTCGCCGGTGAAGCCGGGGTTCCTTTCTTCACCATCTCCGGCTCCGATTTTGTCGAGATGTTTGTCGGCGTCGGTGCCAGTCGGGTGCGGGATCTCTTTCTGCAGGGGAAAAAGAATGCGCCCTGTATCATTTTTATTGATGAAATTGATGCCGTAGGTCGTCACCGTGGTGCTGGCCTTGGCGGCGGGCACGACGAGCGCGAGCAGACCCTCAATCAGTTGCTGGTCGAGATGGACGGCTTCGAATCGAATGAAGGGGTTATCCTGGTTGCCGCAACCAACCGTCCCGATGTGCTTGATCCTGCTCTGTTGCGGCCTGGGCGTTTTGACCGTCAGGTGGTGGTTCCGCTCCCTGATATTAAAGGGCGTAGCCGTATTCTCCAGGTCCACTCACGCAAGGTTCCGATGGACGATGATGTTGATCTGGATGCGATCGCGAAGGGAACTCCGGGTTTCTCTGGTGCTGATCTGGCCAATCTGATCAATGAGGC
>JBDNGT010000102.1:0-10463 GCA_041689145.1 Geopsychrobacter sp.
GCTTGCTCTTCCCAATGATTTCCAACCTGGAAGAGATAAGGGCCTGCAAACAACTGGTCACTGACGCCATGGGCCAACTGCAAAGGGAGCAGATCGACTTTCTGAGCGATATTCCAATCGGAGCGATGATCGAGGTTCCGGCGGCGGTACGCCTGGCTCCGCACCTCGCGGCAGAAGTCGATTTTTTTTCCCTCGGAACGAATGATCTCATCCAGTATATGCTGGCCGCCGACCGCTCCAATCCGCTGGTGCAAGGCTACTACGACCCATTACACCCGGCCGTGCTTTCAGCGATTGCCTCTCTGGTTGAAGTAGCAAAAGAGAAGCAGATCGACCTCTGCCTGTGCGGTGAGATGGCGACCGACAACAGCTGCCTCTACGCCCTGATCGGCATGGGAATAGATCAGTTTTCACTTTCGGCGCCCTACATCCCCTACCTCAAGGACTTCCTCCGCAAGGTGTCGCTGGATCAAGCGCGGAAGGTTTCCGCAGAAATTTTACAGATGAGCAGCAGTCGTGAAATTCGCGATCGACTCGCTCTCGCCATGAATGGCTTGGAGCCATAAAAAAGGCCGACCCTTTTTAAGAGTCGGCCATACCAGCACTGTAATCACGAGTTAAAAGACGCTATGAGCGCCAACATTTCACAACGCTATTCAAAAACCACCAGCAGATCCCCCTGTTCAACCAGGTCACCCTCACCAAAGAGAATTTCCTTGATGGTGCCAGCCTGCTTGGCCTTAACGTTAGTCTCCATCTTCATCGCTTCTGTCGCCAGCAGGGTCTCCCCTTCCTTAACCGCATCACCGACGGATACTAACAGTTTAAAGACCTTCCCAGGCATCGGGGCACCGACCTGATGCGTATTCCCCGCTTCAGCCTTGACCCGAATGAGTACATCAGACTGAACCGAGAGATCCGTTACGACGGCTGAGCGCGGCATGCCGTTCAGTTCAAAATAGATAGTACGCGTGCCATCCTTGCGAACCTTGCCGATGGCATTGAGTTTGATGATCAGGGTCTTTCCTTCCTGAATGTCGATCGTCACCTCTTCACCAACATCAAGACCATAGAAAAAGACCGGCGTCGGCAGCACCGAGGTATCTGAGTACTTCTGACGAAAACGATCAAACTCCTCGAAGACCCCGGGATAGAGCACCGCAGACAACACCTCTCGATCCGACAGCTCATGCTCAAGCTTCAACTCAAGCTCAGCCTTTTTTGCTTTAAAATCAACCGGCTCCAGCAATTCACCCGGGCGGCAGGTCAAGGGTTCTTCATCTTTAAGGATGATTTTCTGTAGCTCTTTCGGGAAGCCACCATAAGGTTGGCCGATCATCCCCTTGAAAAAATCGATGACGCCCTGGGGAAAGGTCAGTTCGTGGCCGCGCGCCATGACATCGGCGGGCTCAAGGTTGTTCTGAATCATAAACATCGCCATGTCACCGACGATCTTCGACGAAGGCGTAACCTTAACCAGATCCCCGAACATATCGTTGACCTTGCGATACATCTGCTTGCACTCTTCCCAACGATGCCCGAGCCCCATCCCCTCAACCTGCGGTTTATAATTCGAGTACTGGCCACCGGGAATCTCGTGCTCATAAACCTGGGCGGTCCCGCTGCGCAGTTCGGACTCGAACGGTTCATAGTAGGTCCGGCAGGTCTCCCAGTAGTTGGCCAACTGCTGAATTCCTGGCATATCGAGCTGAGGATCCCAGATTGTCCCCTCAAGAGCCGCCAACAAGGCATTCATATTCGGTTGAGCGGTCAAGCCAGAGACAGAGGAGAGCGCCGCATCAACAATGTCACATCCCGCCTGAGCAGCCATCAGCAACATCGCCCCACCGTTACTCGAGGTGTCATGGGTATGCAAATGGATAGGGATCCCGATTTCGTTTTTGAGAGCCTTCACCAGCTTTTCAGCGGCAAACGGCTTGAGCAGACCAGCCATATCTTTGATCGCCAGAATATGCGCGCCCATCTTCTCCAGCTCCTTGGCCATGCTTACGTAGTACTCAAGCGGATACTTATCACGTTTCGGATCCATGATATCGCCGGTATAGCAGATCGACGCCTCGCAGACAGCTCCTTCCTTGCGCACCGCATCCATCGCCACCTGCATCCCCTTGGTCCAATTCAACGAATCGAAAACACGGAAGATATCGATGCCACCCTGGGCGGCATGCCTGACGAATTCCTGCACCACATTGTCGGGATAATTCGTATATCCGACCGCATTGGAGCCACGCAACAACATCTGGAAACAGATATTGGGGATCTTTTCACGTAACCGGTCCAGACGCTGCCATGGATTTTCACTTAAAAAGCGCATCGCCACATCAAAGGTCGCACCGCCCCACATCTCGAGCGAAAAGAGACCACCACCCAGATGCGCAGTTGCCTCGGCGATCCGCTCGAGATCAGCGGTTCGAATCCGGGTTGCCATCAATGACTGATGGGCGTCACGCATGGTGGTATCGGTGATCAGCAAATGATTATGTTTACGTGCCCAGGTCGCCAGCCCCTCAGGCCCCTTTTCGCGCAGGACATCCCGACTGCCTCGTGGCAGTGGCTGCCCATAGGGGATAACCGGGACGGTCGCGTCACGTAGTTCGCGGGAATGCAGACGCTTGGCCGGCGCAATCCCTGGATAGCCGTTGACCGAAGTGTGTCCGATATAGGACAGGATTTTGTTGGCACGATCCTGCTTAACCGGGAACACAAACACCTCAGGATGGGTATCGAGAAACGAGGTATTGCAATTGCTCGCCAAAAAAACTGGGTGAGTGATCACCTTCTCTAGAAAGCTGATATTGGTCTTGACCCCACGGATGCGGAACTCTTGCAAAGCGCGGTTCATGGTGCGTGACGCCTGCTCGAGGTTCCGCCCGAAGGTCGAGACCTTGACCAGCATCGAATCGTAGTGCGGAGTAATCTCGGCACCGGCATAGGCGCTGCCCGCATCCAGTCGGACTCCAAGCCCGGCAGCACTGCGATAAACCTTGAGCTTGCCGAAATCTGGCGCAAAATTGTTAGTCGGATCTTCAGTGGTGATGCGGCACTGTATGGCCGCCCCGCGTAACTCGATATCTTTCTGGTTCTTGATCCCGATCTCGGGATCAGACAGTTTGTAGCCCGCCGCAACCAGAATCTGAGCCTGCACGAGATTGCGCATGGTGATCAATTCACTGACCGTATGTTCGACCTGAATCCGCGGGTTAACCTCAATGAAATAAAATTTACCCGCACCATCCATCAAAAATTCGACGGTTCCAGCATTGCGATATTTAACCGTGTTGCCGATGGCCAGTGCATAATTGCAGACCTCATCACGCTGTTTCGGGGAGAGTGACAGCGCCGGGGCAACCTCAATGACTTTTTGGTGACGACGTTGAATTGAGCAATCGCGCTCGTAGAGATGAACCAGATTGCCGTAGTTGTCACCCAATAGCTGAACTTCAATATGCTTCGGATCTTCAATATATTTCTCCATGAAGACCTCGGCATTGCCGAATGACGCCGCAGCCTCACTAGCGGCAGAGCGCAAACCCTCTTTCAACTCTTGCTGATTACGCACCACCCGCATGCCGCGCCCACCGCCACCGGCAGAAGCCTTGACGATGATCGGATAACCGCATTCCTTGGCAAAAAGTAAAGCCTCCTCCTGGGTCGCTACCGGCTTCGGAGTTCCCGGCACAATCGGTACCCCGGCGGCCATGGCCACATTGCGACCAGCAACCTTATCACCGAGACTGCGCATAATATCCGCAGTCGGTCCGATAAAGGCGATCCCGGCGCGTTCACAGGCCTCAGCAAAATCGGCATTCTCCGACAAAAAACCATAGCCGGGGTGGATGGCATCGATATCCTTCTTACGCGCCAAGTCGACAATCTCTGTATAATCGAGATAAGCATCAATCGGCCCCTTGCCCTTGCCGATCAGATAGGCTTCGTCTGCCTTGTAGCGGTGCAAGGAGAGACGATCCTGCTCAGAATAAAGAGCGATCGTCCCTATTCCAAGTTCGGTACAAGCACGGAAGATCCGGATAGCGATCTCTCCGCGATTAGCGACCAATATTCTCTTGAACTTTGTTACAGACATACCAATGTTCTCCTATGAACGTTATTGTGATCTTCCAAATTTGGGATATTTTGAGATGACTAAAAAAATTCACTAAAACTAAATTTTTCGAATTATTTTAGATAGTTAGCAATTAATCAAAGACAATAAAGCAGAACTAAAGGCACGCTGTCAAGATATAATGCCGTTCTATAATATCACATAACGCAAGGGATTTCATGGGAGCAAAGTACCAAGAGGAAGGAATCGAGTAAATCCACCCGTTTATCACTCATTTTACATGTTAACAAATATGGTATCTGAAATTAGAAAATTTCTCTGCCGCAGATATTGAAAATTTTGCCGGAGGATAAAAATAGCACTTGACAGTCATGAAGGACGATATAGATATCCGAACGCGACAATCTACCCTTTCGAGTTTCATGCACCATCTCATAAAAAAAACACTTAAGCCATGGCTACATGTCTGCAAGTGAGATGTACGCCGCTGCTAAAAGATTCCAAAAATACGCAGATGGTGGTTTAAAAACGATAATTCTTCACTTGGGCGATCACGACCCTGGCGGTAACGACATGACTCTGGATATTAAGGCAAGACTGAAAACCCTGAGCCACGGTGCTGATATTGAAGTTTTAATGCTTGCCTTAAATTTAGACCAGGTTGAGGAGTACGGACTTCCGCTGTTACCGCCGATGAAGTCTGAAGTTGATCTTGGTCTGAGCGGTAAAGGAAAAGCATAATTACATGGGCGTTCCTCTTTGCTCCCCTACTGCCGTAGACTACGACATTGATCGAAAATGGACAAGTGTGTGGCGAGGGGAGTGAATTCTCAGGTGGCGCTCATTTCTATGATCTTTACCGGGACTCCTGAATCGAGGCGGGTAAAGATTTTGGCCGTCGCAGGGTGGCAGGTGAAGAAGAGAACCTGGTGCGTGTGCGCCATCTCGGCGACAGCCTCTGCTGCGCGTTTTGCCCGGCGCGGGTCGAAGTTAACGAGAACATCGTCCATCAGGATAGGAAGCGCCTCGCGGTCGGTATGGGGTGTAGCGATGAAGCCGAAGCGGATGGCGAGGTAGAGTTGCTCGGCGGTTCCACGCGACAGTTCCTCAGTTCCCTTCCGCTTCCCCTCAGGGGTGATCACCTCGATGCGCGCTTCGCCGTGCGGGGAAAAAACCCTGGTATAGGCGCCTCCCGTGATGGTTGCGAAGTGATGGCTTGCCTGCTTGATGACCTCCGGTTGATGGGCTTTCTCGAACCGTTCCTTGGCGACTTCCATCAGGTGTTTCGCGAGGCGGTGGCGCGCCCACTCGCGGGTCAGTTGATGAAGGCGATGGCTGATACCTTCCTGCTCCGATCGAAGCTCGGCGACACGGTTTTCCGAGTAGAGCTCGGCTCGCTGATATTCGTTCGTAGCCTGATCGCGACCGGCTTGCTTAAGGCGCTCCTGGTCCGGCTCGTTCGCGTCCGTGAGTTCCTCAGCCTCGGCGCCCAGTGCTTCCCGTGAGGTTGCGGACAGTTCCTCCCGAACATCCTTGAGATCGCTTACGCCAGCCACGAGGCGGATCCGCTTCGAGAGGTTTTCAATTGTCGCGCTGGTCTCCTTATACCGTGTGTACGAGGCGGCACGGGTGTGGGCGATTTCGACGTCGTCCGTACCGATCTCGGCCAGGAGGTCGCGAAGATCCTGCTCGACCTCGCCAAGTTTCTGTTTGCGTTGCTCGAGTCGCCTCTTCGGCTTTACCAACTCGCGTGTCAGCGCTTCCCGCTCATTATAAAGCTTCTCCTGGTCTACTCGTTCGCGCTCAAGATTGCGGACGGCGCTCGGCAGTTCGTCTTCAGGAGGAAAGGTCCGTCCGAGAGATTCCAGGATTCCCCGAAACCGTTCCTGGTACTCTCCCTGTGCGGTTTCGCCCCGGTGCAATTTCTCTTTCAGTGACTCGAGAGTTTCGGACCGCTCAGCCAGGTCGGTCGCCAACTCGAGCGCTCGCCTGGCCGTAGGAGGAGACCATTTGTCGTCGATGCTTCGTTCCTTCAGCCACGTCTCCCAATCCTTGCCGGTTTCCGCGAGCTGGGCAGTCGCGTCTTCGGCAATCCCAGCCGCCTTTTCCCGGTCCTTCTCGCACACTTGCGTATTCTTGACGGCGAGCTGGAGAGAACCGCGTTCGCCTGCCAGGGCCTGGGCGGATTCCTCGCCCGCTTTCACCTTCGCAAAGAGGGCGTCGAGTGCTTCGACGAGGAATTGCGGCTCACGCTGGGCGGCCTCCAGCAGCTGCGGTATCCTGCGGGCAGATTCAGCATACGAACCGATGGCGCGATGAATGCCCTGCACCCGATCTTCGCGATCACGTGCCTGCTGCGCATGTGCCTTCGCGCTCTCGACCTTGCCGAAGACGAGTCGGGCTGTTCGAGGGGAGAGGTCGGCGGGTAGTCCAATCGCGGAGACGTGCGCTGTCCATTCCTCGAGTCCCTGCTCCCGTTTCGCCCGTGCGGCGTCAGTCGCTCCTGATAGAGCTCCCTGTTCGTCGTGTGTCTTCTCCTTCAGCCCGGAAATCCTGGTCACATCAGCCGAGATGCGTGTGCGCTCATCGAGGGCCGCGAGCAGCTGGTCAATTTCGTCCAGCGAGCGACGGAGAATCCCGGCGGACGGGAATCGATTTGAATCGCTCTCCAACCCCGCCTGGTTCAGCAGGACCGTGATTTGCTCTGTCAGTTTTGAGCTCCTGGCTGCGAGCTCTGAAGTTGGATCCGTGACGTCGATGTCCTGGGTTGAATCGCCGGCAGTCGTTTCGGCGGATGGAGCCAGTTTAGAACGCATCGCCAGCGATCCAAGGCCAAGAACGAAGCAGAGTCCGCTGCCGATTGCTGCGCCTATCGCCTGGCCGAGCCAAAGCAGCAGACCGCCCGCAACTGCCCCGAGTCCCATGAGGATCAGTCCCGCGATAAGGAGGATGCGCCGCAGGTCCGGCTGCGTCTCCACACGGAACTTGCCAGTGCCGATCGTTCGCCGCGCGTCCTTCCAGGCCTGGGATCGCGCGTCGAGTGCAGCTTTTTCCCCCATGAGGTCTGAAAGGTCGCGGACAGCAGTCCGTCGGGCCAGCAGCGCGGCACGATCTTCGGATGGCGCCTCCAGCTTGTCCAGTCGAGTCTGCAGGTCCCCAAGTTCCTGGTCGAAAGAGGCGTCCTGTCTCTTCACGCGTTTCAATTCAGATTCCAGGTTGTCGAGCGTGCCCTGGTCTTTGGCGTGGCGGTCCTCGAAGTGCTCGATCTTCTGCTGCGCGGCGATCGAGCAATCGAAAGATTCGAGATCTTCCCGTGTCCAGCTCGGCGATATCTCGCGAAGAGCCTTTTCCAGGGTCTCGGTGATTGCCTTCGCTTCGCTGGCCCGTCTCGGCAGGTCGCGCACCAGGCCGACGAACTCGATCTTGCCGTCACGAATTATTTTCAACGCAGCGGGGTCTATCTCGAGATCGAGGATCTCGATGCTCTTCACTCGATCGCGTACTTTGCGCTCGTCCTCCGATGCTCGCTTACATGACGCTTCGGCTGTCCTGAGGGCATCGGCAGCTCGTTCATCGGAACGCCTGGCATCCTCCAGCTTGCGCTCGAAGCGATCGATAGTTTCAATTGCCGATACAGATCGGTCGATCGCGGCGGCGCGCTCCAGGTCCCAGCCGCTTCCAAGCTCGGTGAGAAGGCTGGTGACCCGCTTTTTCTCGTCGTGGATGCCGGCGCGGGTCTCGACGACGTCGTCGCTGGTCTTCTGGTAAGCCGCAAGCTCGAGCGCCAGGTCGTGGGCTCCCGCTGCGAGCTTAAGAAAGGACTCGTCTGCTTCAATACTCTCCAACTCCGTCATCGCTTCCGCAAGGTCGTTCTTCGCCTGCTCATGTTCCGCTTTCGCTTCGTCGCGCGCGCGGATCAGGTCTTCAAGACGTGTCGATCCATTGTCCGGGAAGTCCCCCGCACCTTCGGGTAACTTAGCCAGGCCCGTTTCGGCATCCCGCAGCGTGATCCAGTCATCCCAGACCTTGCAGAGGGTTTCTACGTGGGCCAGTCGTTCGCGCCGTCCCCTCAGCTCCACGGTGAGCTTCTCGATTTCAACGGCGCGCTCGTTGATCAGGCGGGAAAGCTCCTCAAAATCCCGGATCCCGCTCTGTGCGTCCCGCAGGTTTGTACGCACTGCCTCGAAATCCTTGAGCGCCATATTGATTTCGGGTTTCTGACCTCCCGGTTTGTAGATATCGTCGAGACGACCGTCGAGGGCTTTCCTCGCCGCGGGGAGTGCCCCGGCTGCCGTGCCCAGGCTCGCGCCGTAAATCACGTCACGAACCTCGTCGTCGTTCAACGGTTCCATCTGCTGCAGTTCTGTGAGACTGAAACCGTACAGGTTGCGATAGAGGGAACGTGTGGTACCGCCGAGGAGATGGCGGAGCGCGGCGTCTCCCTCGGTACGGCCATCCTCGAAGCTCACCGTCACCGGACCGCCGCGGGCCCCATCTTTCCTCTCAATCGTGACGACCCCTTCCGCCGCGCTGACAAGGACGAGTCGACCGCCGGGCGTACCGCCACGAAGCGGAGGGTAGTGTCGCTCGTTGGTGCGCTTGTCGGGGAATCCGAAAAGTACCGTGTGGACAAAGGCGAGCAGCGTCGATTTGCCCGACTCGTTGTCACCGGTGAGAACTACCAGGCCGCCTGGAAGTTCACGGAGTTCGTGTTCATGAAAGATACCGAACCCATCGATAGACAGGTCGCGGATTCTCACAGCTTTTCTCCCTGTGCCGTGAGGAGATCCACGCACAGCATCTCGGCCGCGGCGAGCAGTTCCCTGAACTCTTCGTCGCCCGGCGCGTCGACCGCCTTCTTGACGCGGGAGTTGTCGAAACAATCGGCCAGGACGGCGCACAGGTCGGAGACGTCTCCCCCCGATTCCCGGAACTCGCGCGTGACTGCAAAAACCTCAGCGAGGAGATCCTCTCCGCCGGCCAGTGCTTCGAGGTCGATGTCGGGGCGGGTTTCGGAGTCAATCTGCTGGACCCAGAGGACCGGATCGCGGGCCTCGAAACGCTCGCGCAGGCGATCGAGAAGATCTTCCAGTGCTCCTGGCGAGGCCAGTTCCTGGTGCAGGGCGCCTCGACCGACAAGCCCCAGTCTGCAGACGAGTCCGCGATCCTCTTCTTCCGCCGCGAGCAGATCGGCTGCCTCCTCGAGAACAGTCTCGAGTTGATCGAGCGTGTCGAGGTCGCCGATGGAGATCTCACCCCTTGCCCACCGCACGACGTTGAGGGGAAGGAATTCGAGGTCAATTTCACCGCCGCCGTCGACTTTTACCAGGTAGCAGCCGCGGGTGCCCGGCTCGCGGATACTGCGACCCTGCGGATTACCTGGATAGACCACGTGGGGGTCACGTGCGAGGATTTTTCGCTCGTGAACATGGCCGAGAGCCCAGTAGTTCATTCCGGAATCCTGGAGATCGCGCAGCTCACACGGAGCGTAAGATTCGTGACCGGTGTCGGCGCCCACATTGCAGTGCAGAAGTCCGATGTGGAAGAGGTCGCCGGGGGGAGGGTGGAGCTTCTTCGCAAGGTTCGTTCGCACGTCGCTCCGGGGGAAACTCACGCCGGTTACCGTCGCGACAGCTTCCCCGCCAACCGGTACCTCGATCGTTTCAGGCTTCGGCCCGAACAGGTGAACCTCATCCGGCCAGGCGAGAGCGCTGAGCCGTCCATCCAGCGGATCGTGGTTGCCGTGGACCACAAAACACCTGATGTCGGCCTCAGCGAGCCGCTTCAGGCCCTCGAGGAACTGTAACTGCGCCCCGACGCTGCGGTCCTTGCCGTCGTAAACGTCCCCCGCGACGAGGAGAAAATCGACCTCGTGGTCGAGGCAAGCTTGAACCAGGTTTTTAAAAGCGTTACGGGTCGCCAGCCGCAAAGCCCGGCCGACATCTTCAGATTCGGTGTGGAGCCCGACGAAGGGGCTGTCGATGTGCAGGTCTGCAGCATGTATGAAAGTGAAAGGCTTCATGTCTGCCCTACTTTATCATGGAGTTTCATCCCAGGCTAGGATGTACTCTTCCTGCTCCCTTGTTTCCGGCGAACTTTTGTACTTTGATTTGGGACACTGCTTCCAGATCTCCCGCAATCGATCCAATACAGCTTGTCCCTTGTGGCCATGTCGTGCCAGCCGGCATCCGACGATCACGCCGGTTCGCCCGATGCCGCCCCGGCAATGAACGTAAACGATCTGTTCCCGGCTGATATAATCGTCACTAGCGTCAAGAACGGCTTTTGTGAACTCCCGCGATTCCGGTACCGAAACATCCTGAATCGGGAACCGCTGGTACGAACTCGCCTTGAGCAGACCGGAGTAAGGTTCCAATCC
>JBDNGT010000103.1:0-43159 GCA_041689145.1 Geopsychrobacter sp.
CCCATGACATCGACCTCGACCTGATCGGCGAGCGGCTCAAGATGGCGCCGAATCACCCGTTGCGCGGGGACTTCGAACCCCGAAGGGCTCGGCGCTTCGACCAGCTCCTTTAAGAAATTGAATTCAGAATCAGGCAGCATGCTTACCCCTTTTGACGAGTTCCATGGAATTATTCTGTGCTTCGTCGAACTGAGCTGTGGTCATGCCGGCGCCCATAGCGACCTTGCGCATCATCGCGGGCGAGAGCAGATCGCCCGGCGCATGGGCGTCATTATTGATCACCAGACGGGCACCGTACTGCAGCGCCAATTTGACCACATGGCCGTTAGTCAGGGAGTGCCCTTTGCGCGTGGTCACCTCGATGAACACCCCTTTTTCAGCGGCGCGTTGCACCTCTTCAACGGAAATCAGGCCGGGATGGGCCAGGATATCGACCCCGGCTTCAATCGCGGCGCGGTTGGTGCCTTCGATCACCGGTTCGACAATCGTTTCGCCATGTACCGAAACGATCTGCGCACCGCTATCACGCGCCAGTTTAACGACATCAGCAATCATCTTTGGCGGTACGTGGGTCAGCTCGGCACCGGCCAACAGAATTAAGCCGTTGGCCTCGCCGAGTTTACCGACCACCGGACGCAACCGCTCGAGCAGTGCCTTGATATTGCTCTGGTCGGCGTGGTCGGTGATCGCTAACGCGCGGTAACCGGCGACTGCGGCGCGGCGCACCAGTTCGGCCGGGCCGAGTTCGCCATCACTGAAAAATGTATGGGTGTGTAGATCGATCATGTCAATCTCCATTCGGTTATGAAATAGCCACCAAGGCACCAAAAGCACCAAGAAGGGCAAAGAGGATAGTTTAGCGGTTGAGCATTTCACCGAGGTTTGAATTACGGAAGATCTGGGTAATCTCAACCTCGACCAGGGTCCCGATCATGTCGGGAGTACCGGTAAAGTTGACGATCCGGTTGGCGGTCGTGCGACCAAACAGCTGGCCATCCCCCTGCCGGCTCTCCCCTTCGACCAGCACCTGAAATTGCTTGCCAAGATCCGCTTCCCAGATATTACGGCTATTATTCTGTTGCATCTTAAGTAGCCGCTCAAAGCGTTGCTGCTTAATCCGCGCACCGGTCTTATCCTCAAGCTCGGCGGCAGAGGTTCCGGTCCGTTTCGAATAGAGGAAGGTGAAAGCATCAGCATAGCCGACCTCATCGACCAAATCGAGGGTTTGCTGGAAGTCTTCTTCAGTCTCCCCCGGAAAGCCGACGATGATGTCGGTCGACAGGCGGATATCGGGGCAGGCCGCTTTTAACTTCTGCACCGTCTGCAGATAGGCCTTACGACCATAGCCGCGATTCATCCGGGCCAGAATTTCGTCGGAACCGCACTGCACCGGCAGGTGCAGTTGATGGCAAAGGTTATCCAGTTCGGCGAAACAGGCGATTAATTCGTCCGAAAGATCCTTGGGGTGGCTGGTGGTGAAACGCAGGCGCAGCAGCCCTTTGACCGCGGCGACCTGACGCACCAGCTGCGCAAAATTGATCTCGCCAGCCTGCTTGCTACCGTAGGAGTTGACGTTCTGCCCCAACAGCGTGATCTCGCGTACACCCTGGGCGACCAGGGCCTCAACCTCGGCGACAATCTCGGCGCTCGGCCGGCTGATTTCACGCCCCCGCACATGCGGCACGATGCAGTAGGTACAGAAGTTATCACAGCCCTGCATGACGGTGACGAAGCGCGTGACCGTGTCGAGTTCGCTGCGTTGTGGAAACAGGTTGAGGCGGGTCTCCTGATCGAGAAAGCCGGTCAGACTCTGGCGCCGCTTGCCCTGTTCGGCCAGTTGCACCAGCTCGGGCAGACGGTGGACATTGTGGGTGCCGAAGACCAGGTCGAGATAAGGGACCTCGGCCAACATCTTCTCCCCTTCCTGCTCGGCGACGCAGCCGCCGACGCCGATAATCAATTTGGGACGCAGATCCTTGATCGGCTTAAAGCGCCCCAGATGACCATAGACCTTGCGTTCGGCCTTATCGCGCACGCTACAGGTATTAAGCAGCACCAGATCGGCATCGGTGGCCGCATCCACCTGGCGGTAACCGATTTCGCCGAGCAGCGTAACGATCCGCTCGGAATCGACGACGTTCATCTGGCAGCCGAAGGTTTCGAGATAAAAGCGTTTTTCCATCTTTATTATTTAATCCTACCGAGAAGGTTGCTAAATCGGGTGTATCTTCCTCTTGCCGGTCAAGAATCAAGCCTTGAGTTGGGGACAATGTTCGTTGAGTAGGGAGAGTAATCGGTCCGGCTGTTCGATACAATGCAGAATTAACGGTTTCGACCCAAATACACCGAGCCGCAAACTAGCCAGAGACTCCCCCTGCCTTTTCAGCTTGACATCAATGATTGCCGAAAGCGGTGCAGATCTTCCGGCGGCAAAAAAAAGTTGAGTATCGGTCAACCGATAGAAGATTTTCGGCCAGCGCCAACGGGCAAGCAGAATTTGGAGCGGCCCGAATATAAGGCTGGCGGCGATCAGGGGCAGCGGCAAAAACATCAACCACAGGGGGTGCCCCTCGCCGATCAACTGCAAGGCCAACATCAACCAGAAGCTGCTGACCAAAAAGAGCAGGCTCCCGACCAACGCTTGCTTCCAATATTGAAAGGTGTAACAGCGCGGCGCGGGCCGCCCCTGCCAGAGTATTTTTTCGCCAATCACAGGTAGCGGCCAGTCCATTTATTGCCCCAACATCTTTAAACGCTCCAGAGCATTGCGTCCTAATTTTCCCGCAGCATCCGCCTTGGCCACGGCCAGATAAAGTCGTCGCGCACCCTCTTTATCTCCGGCATTATTACGGGCCTCAGCCAGCATAAATCCCCCCTCAAATGTCGGCCGCAGTTTAAACCCGAGTTCAAGCTGCTCCAGTGCTTTCAGATGCTCCTTTTTTTGCTGGTAGATATACCCGAGCGCCAGCCGCGACCGATAATAATCGGCCTGTCGGTTGATCGCCTTGATCAGATAGCGACGGGCTGGCACAAGATCCTCGTTGCGCAGATAGGCTAGCCCGAGGCTCGTCAGGATCAAGGGTTCCTCCGGAGCCTCAAACAAGGCGCGATGGTAAAGCGCGATCGCCTCGGCAACCTGCCCCTGAGTTTCTAACTGGTGGGCCTCGTCACAGAGGATATAGCCTTGCCGGGTTCGCTTAAGGCTTTGAGTCGCTTGCGTAAATTCAAGATTCTGTTGTCCAGTACCATTGGTCAGGGGATAGTTGTCTTCAATATAGCGCTGATCTTCGTCACGCCGATCAACTGAGAAAGGGTGACTTTGAAAAAATCCCGTCTGCCCAGTAGTGGCATCGCCTTTCCCCCCTTCACGATAAAAGTCTTCCTGCAACTGCACCGCGCCCTGCGGATCGAAGCCGGCCAGAATCATGATATCGATTCCGCGGCGCTCAGCCTCAGCCTCCTGCGCGGGCGTATAGCGCATGGCCTGAAGGCTCGCAACGAGATCATCGGCTGGGCATCCCAGGCTGTCAGAGGTGGGACGGATGGCCTGATGTGCCCCTCCCTGCAGAAGATGCCTTGCGGTCACATGCCCAATTTCATGGGCCAAAAGAGCCGCGAGTTCAGCTTCACTCGAAAGGGTGACCAAGAGACCACGGCTCAGCAGGATATAGCCACCCGGCAGAGCGAAGGCGTTGGGGGTGGAATCGTTGGTGATTGTGAAATGAAACGACAGGTCAGAACGAGAGGCTTGATGAGCGAGACGTTGGCCAACAAGATTAAAATACGTGTTAAACTCCTGGTCGAGATAGCTCCCGCCACTTTGCTGAATGATCTGCAAGTTGGCGATTCGACCTAAGGCCAGCTCTTCAGCGGCGGACAGATCGACAAGCGCCAATTCAGAACTTTGGGTTGCCGAATTCAGCCCGCAACCGACCAGAAGTCCAAGTAAAGCCAGGGCAGACAGGGTTATGCGGATCAGGGGGAAGATAGAAGAAAAGTGCAAAATTAATTTCAACAGCAAGCTCCGACAAAAATAGACCGAGTACGAGGGTACCATACGTTCCCACCATCGACCACTCATTTTTCGGGATACCCGCTTGCCAGGAGTCCGTTCCAGACTCTATTATCGCCGAGCTGACAGAGCTCAAATATCTATGTGACCTGGGGGAAACATTATGCTTTTAGATGAAGAAACGGGCAAAGAGCTGCTCAGCATTGCACGTAGCGCAATCGATACCTGCCTAACCGAGGGAGATCCAACACCGCGGGGGGTAGAGGATCCGCCATTGAACCAATCGGCGGGCTGCTTTGTCACGATCAACATGGGCAGGAAACTCCGCGGCTGTATCGGCCACTTCACCAGCCAGCAACCGCTCTACCTCGAGGTCGCACAGCTGGCGGTCGCCGCCGCAACCGCAGATCCGCGGTTTCATGCCATGAGTCGCGAGGATATCGGCAACTACAGTCTCGATATCTCCGTTCTCTCACCATTGAAAAAGATCGATGACATCAGCCAGATTGAGGTCGGAACCCACGGGATCTACCTGGAAAGAGATTACAGTCGCGGGGTGTTGCTGCCTCAAGTCGCGACTGAGCAGCGTTGGGGCCGTCAAACCTTTCTGGAACAGACCTGTGTCAAGGCTGGACTGCCGACCGATGCCTGGAAATCCAGACACCTGGAAATCTATATTTTTTCAGCTCAGGTCATTACTGAAAACCATTTGTACGCAACGGCGAATGGGATATCTACTTCATGCCGATCCGCACCGATCTTTTGAAATATCCTAAAGGGATCCTGTAGCAACCAACCCAAGGAGTTTATATGCGTCATATCTGTACCAACTGTGGCTACATCTACGATCCTGCTGTCGGTGACCCAATGGCCGACATCCCTGCCGGGACAGCATTTGAGGACCTGCCTGAAGACTGGTGTTGCCCGCTCTGTTATCTGGGGAAAGAGGTCTTCGATCCCCTCGATTAGCAGCAAGTTGACCACTCAAGGTGATTAAAGTGAAACAAGGCAGGCTTTTTAGTTCCGATAACCCTGTGGATTGGTCTGCTGCCAATGCCATCCATCCTGGCACATCTCTTCAAGACCGCGTTCGGCGGTCCAGCCCAGTTCCTGGCGGGCCAGGTTCGGATCAGCATAGCAGCTGGCGATATCTCCCGGACGACGGGAGACGATCCGATAGGGAATTTCGCGCCCACTGACGGCGGCAAACGCATTGATCATCTGCAGGACCGAATAGCCCTGACCGGTGCCGAGGTTAACGGTCAACAGCCCGGGTTTTGCCACGAGACGCTCCACAGCGCAGAGGTGACCGCGCGCCAGGTCGACGACGTGAATATAATCGCGCACCCCGGTTCCATCGCTGGTGGCATAGTCCCCGCCGAAGATCGACAGGGCCTCGCGCTGACCGATCGCAACCTGAGTGATAAAAGGGAACAGGTTATTCGGAACTCCCTGTGGATCTTCACCGATCAGGCCCGAGGGGTGAGCGCCCACCGGGTTGAAGTAGCGCAACAGCGCGATCCGCCACTCGGGGTCAGCGCTCTGCAGATCGCGGAGCATCTCTTCAATAAACAGCTTAGTCCGCCCGTAAGGGTTGGTCGCACTGGTGGCGGCATCTTCGCGGATCGGCAGACTCTGCGGATCGCCATAGACCGTGGCCGAAGAACTGAAGACCAGGCGCTTGACCCCGGCCGCAGCCATCGCCTCGCAGAGCGTCGCGGTGCCGCTGAGATTATTCTGATAATAGGCAAGCGGCGTTTCAACCGACTCGCCAACCGCCTTGAGTCCGGCGAAATGGATGACCGCATCGACCGGATGCGCGGCAAAGGCTTGATCGAGAGCATGACGGTCGCAGATATCGGCCTGAATGAAGCTGACCGCCTGCCCGCTAATCTGCTTAACCCGCTCGAGCGCCAGCGGGGAACTGTTACACAGGTTGTCATAGACCACCACCTGATGGCCGGCTTTCAACAGTTCAACCAGGGTGTGGGTACCGATATAACCGGCACCGCCGGTGACAAGAATGTTCATAGAATCTCCCACATGTGATGGCGTCGCAAAAACTCACCAACTGCTGCGTTGCTGCAATTTCTCTCGCTGCTTCGACGTACGTAAGTACGCCTCATTGCTTGAAAATTTCGCGCCTTGCATTTGGCTCTTTTTGCTTAGCCATTGGATATTTTGCTTTTTTGCGAAAGCATCAAGCTTAAATCTTCGGGCAAGCGAGGGCGGTTTGAAGTAGCCCGACAAGTCATTGACCCTTGCCATGTTATCTGTTCGAATCGCAGAGAGCTGACAACTCAAGCAACGTCACGCTTTCCAAGTGATAGGTCTGTGGGAACATGTCCAGCGGGCGGCTTTCGATCACGCGGTAGCCGCCCGTTAGCAGCAGTTTCAAATCCCGCGCCAGCGTCATCGGATCGCAGGAGACATAGAGGATACGCTTAACGCGTTGTTCAAGCAGATCGGCAACGACCTCTTTGGCACCACAACGCGGCGGGTCGAGCACGACCAGATCAAACCCCTGCTCCCCGGCACAGGTGGCACAAGCCCCCAGGGCGGAGCGAGCCAGAAAATTGATGTTCGTGATCCGATTGAGCTGGGCATTGACCTTGCCTTGCGCAATCGAGCCAGCGTGTTCTTCAACCGCGACCACCTTAGCCACGCGTCGCGCTAAAGGCAGGCTGAAATTACCCATGCCGCAGTAGAGATCGAGAACGCGCCAACTCTTTTCGGGTGCCGCCAGGCGCAAGGCCTCGGCGACCATCCGTCGGTTCTGGGCCAGGTTGATCTGGGCGAACCCCCCTGCCCCATAGGCGAGCCGCAGCGCGGGGGTATCGACCTCGATACTCAGGTCGGTTGGGCCAGCAATTTGGCGCAGTGTGGATTTAGAGCCGGAGCGCAAAAAAAGCGCAAATGCATGTTGCTGTTGCAGGGGGCGCAAACATTCAACCAGTTCGGCGCCATCTCGCCCCGCGTAGTGCAGCACCAACCGGACCTGCCCGTCATCACCAACCTCCATGTCGATCTGGGTCAACTGTGCAGCATGGGGACTACCCTGCAGGATTTCACGCAGCGCGGGCAAGAGCTGATTAAAGGCCGGGGCGGCGACGGGGCAGGATTGGATGTCGATCACAACATGGCTGGCGTGACGGAAAAATCCGAGCGCCAGCTTACCGTCAGCATGCAGATGACACTTGAACTGCACCCGGCTGCGGTAGTGCCATGCGCCGGGTGATTCTAAGATAGGGGAGATCCGCCCCTCTGCAACGCCGCACTGCCGCTGCAGGGTATCCCGGAAGATCTGCTCCTTATGCCGCAGCTGCTCGGCATAGGGGAGCATCTGCCACTGACAGCCGCCGCAGTCCCCGAAGATCGGACAGACCGGGGTGCAGCGTTGCGGCGACTCCCGGTCAAACTGCACCGCTTCGGCTTCGGCATGGCGCTTCTTCTCGCGCAGCAGGCGCGCCCAGGCCAGATCGCCGGGGACGGCGCCGCGCACGAAGATGACGCGGCCATCGAAACGCGCGACCCCATTGCCGCCAAAGGCAAGCGATTCGATCTCGAGCGGGCCGATCAGCCCGCTCGGGATGATCGGCCCCGTATCTCCATGGGGCACGATCAGCCTTGATTTTGCGGATTGATGCTGTCCGCTGCAAAAGTCATGGTTGCAAAGTAGTCTTCGTTGGTCTCGGCGCGTCGGATCAGTTCGACACGACCATCGGCACAGAGCAGTAACTCCTTGGGCCGCAGGCGACCATTGTATTGAAAGCCCATCGCATGGCCATGCGCACCGGTATCATGGATCATCAACATATCACCCTCTTCGATGTGCGGCAGCTCGCGCTGGACGGCGAACTTGTCGTTATTTTCGCACAAGGAGCCGACCAGATCGATCACCTCAGTCGGACGCCCTTCACTGCCGATGACATCAATATGATGGTAGGCGTCGTACATCGCCGGACGCATCAGCGCCGACATACAGGCATCAACCCCGACGTACTTGCGATAGGTGTCCTTATGATTGATCGCCTGGGTGATGAGCGCCCCGTGCGGACCGGTCATGAATCGCCCGCTCTCCATCACCATCTTCGGCGCATAGCCGTGGATGGTCTTGAACTGGTCAAAGAGCGCCGTGATCTCCTGCGCCATTGCCTGCAGATTAAGCGGTTTCTGCTCGGGACGATAGGGAATACCGCAGCCGCCACCGATATTCACAAATTCGAAGCGGATGCCGGTCTCCTTCTCAACCAATTCCGCAATCTCCAGCAGCATGCGTGAAGTCTCAACCATATAACTATAATCGAGCTCGTTCGAAGCGACCATGGTGTGCAGGCCGAAGCGGGTCGCCCCCTTCTCGCGCGCCAGACAATAGGCATCAACCACCTGTTCGTGGGTCACACCATATTTGGCTTCGACCGGATTACCGATGATAACGTTGCCGGTACGGCGCGGTCCGGGATTGTAACGGAAGCAGACCAGCTCCGGCATTTGCGGGACTTTGTCGAGCAGCAGAATATCATCCAGATTGAGGATGCAGCCGCCATCCTGCGCGGCAAAGTTGAACTCCTGCACGGTGGTATTGTTTGAGGTGAACATGATCTTCTCGCCGGTTGCACCGGCCTCGCGGCTGAGGATCAGCTCTGGAACCGAACTGCAGTCGAAGCCGAAACCCATCTCGGACATGATCTGAAGGATCCGCTTATTCGGTAGTGCCTTGACCGCATAGTACTCCTGAAAACCTTCAATCCCGGCAAAAGCGGCCGTCAGCTCTTCCCCTGTCTGACGGATACCGACCTCATCATAGATATGAAACGGGGTACCGTAGTGGGCAGCAATCTCTGCGACCACCGGTTGCAAACGAGCTTTAAAAGCGTTGGACATTGGCATAGGGCATACTCCTTATTGATTCAGATTTATTTTGCGGGTTTCTTTAAGAATATCGAGGACGATCTGCGCACTGACATGCGAGACACTAGGAATCGCAGCAAAGTCCTCACGCAGGCGGCGCCCTAGTTCATGGAGCGAGGTAACGCGCAGCTTGACCAGATAACTGCAGTCGCCACTCAGCTGGAAAACTTCCTGCGCACCGGGAATTTCTGAAAGTTGCGGGCCGACATCAACCGCACCCGCCACCTGAAGTTGGACAAAAGCCACCAGCCCTTGACCGAAGTGTGCCGGGTTGAGTCGCACTTCGTAGCCCTGAATAATCCCCTGTTGCTCGAGTTTACGGATCCGCTCAAGAATCGCAGAAGGCGCCATCCCGACCTGACGCGCGACCTCAGCGTTAGGGATCCTGGCCTTCTCCTGAAGAATCTCCAGAATTCTCAAGTCAATTTCGTCGAATGTTCTCTCTTCACTCATCATTTCAGAATATTATTCTGCAACTACACCAAATGTCAATACGAACAGAGAAAATACCTGATAAATATCAACTGTACGGTTCGAGAGACACACCCGCTGGGCAGGTGTATTCAACAGAGAGTCAGGGCTTAAACCCGGACCGATAACATAGAGATGGGCTTCGCGAGTTGCGGGAAGACAAGCAGAGATTTGAATTTGAGACAGTTATCAACGAATTGAGGTCTGCAGCGAATCAGACCTGGATCAACAGTGATCTCAGGCAGCAAAACGCGCAAGCGAGACTTCAAAAAAACGCAACAAGGCAAAGAAAGATTCCTTAACGGGATGTCTAGAAAAGTCGACTAAAGGCTTTGATATATAGACGAATTTACTCCCTGAGTGTAAACAGGCCAAGCCGCCTGTCATCAACCGATCATCGAGCAAGGCAACCTGGGCAGAGGTGTAGCCACCGAGAGCAAAAATTTTATTTAAGCCATCGGGATATGGTTTTTTACGCACCCCGCCAATAAAGACAATACCGGGAAAATGCTGTCTAAAGTAATCGAGACGTTCGATCGAGGGTTTATTACTGAGGATATAGATATGACCCTCGCCGAAGAGCTGCAAAGCCTGAAGAAGTAAATTTTGGGTCTCCGGCACCGGTTCTGCGGCAGCGTGCGGGGCCAGGACGCCATCAAAGTCAAAAACCAAGGCGCGGATGCCCTCAGCCTGTAACCCAGCAAGATCGACGTCAACCGTCGCCAAGTCAGGAGCCTCGGACAGTAGACGTCCAAGTACCCGCCGTTGGCGATGACCTGCAACCAGTCCGTAGAGGACATGATTCATTCGTCCCTCCCCAACAAACGGCCAAACATCCTAATAATGTCAGAGGATGTTTTAACCTTCATCTTTCTTCACAAGAACATATAGATAAAAGGCGTAATCGATCAACGACCAGAGGGTCACCAATAGAATAATCAAAGAGACATAAGGGACAAGCATTGTGACATCGAAGTCAAAGCGAGCGAGAAATCCGATTACGAGCAGCAGAAAAAAGCCGACTGCCTGGGCCCAGGCCTTAACCTTGCCCGACAGCCGCGAAGCCATTACGACGTTGGCCTTCATCGCAAAAAGACGGATATAACTGACCGAAACATCACGCAACGCCATGAAGACCGGTAACCAGAGGGGGACCAGATGCACATGGGCCAGGGCAAAGAACATGATCAGGCGCGCGATCGAATCGGTGTAGGGGTCGAAGAATTTGCCAAAATCACTGGTCAGGTTATATTTACGCGCCATCATCCCGTCAAAAAGGTCGGTCAGCTCTGCCATGCCGCCCAGAATCGCGGCCGCCAGAATCGTCCAGGCGTTCAAACCATAAACGGCAAAAACTACAGCTAGAATAGCGGCGATAAAGATCCGTGATGCAGTCAGGATCTGCAAATATAGATAATGTCGATTTCGCATCGAGACCTCGAATTCATGAGTAAATTGAAGTGTTTTCGAATATTAGCAGAAAAAAATCGATTTCACCAGCGTAGCCTCTTCCAAAATGAAGCGGGTCTGAAGCGTGGATCATGCAAAGATATGTTGTCGTGATTAGTGAGACATTAAGCCGATGGACGTGCAGCGGCCGGGTAAATGGTTATTATGCTTGACAGACCTATAACAAGGTTATAGGAATGACATTAAGTACGTAACGTATTTACGAAAATCGTAATCGCAGCCATCCACAATAGCTGCAAAGCTTGTTGGCCATTGGAGTCAGTCGCTTCTTTGGCCAAAATCAAATTCAATTTCGTTCATGGAGGCTGTCTTGCCCCCTTTTACAAGGGCACTAAAATCCGGCAAATGGAAACCTTGGGCGCTGCTGGCGCCGTCGATCTCTGCAGTCTTCTTGCTAGTTGTCGTCCCAGTCTGTTTTATTATCGTCTACAGTTTCTGGCTGCGTGCTCCGAGCGGTGCCGACATCCCTGCCTTCCAGTTCGGTAATTACGCCAAATTCTTTGCCGACTTTTTTTACCCTGAGATCCTCCTGCGCACGCTGCGCATCGCCTTTGAGTCTGTCATCCTCTGCGTTGTCATGGGTTACATCCCCGCCTATTTTTTTTACCGCAGCGAAAGCCGCTTTAAACAGGTTTTCTTGTTGCTCATTATGCTGCCGTTCTGGGTCAGTTTCATCATCCGCACCATGAGCTGGATCAACATTATGGGCGATTCGGGACTGATCAACCATTTTCTGTTGAAAATCGGGCTGATTCAGTCCCCCATCCCCATGCTCTACAATGAGTTCAGTGTTCTGATGGGGTTGCTGATGTATCTGCTGCCATTCATGATGCTGAATATCTACGTCAGCCTGGAAGGGATCGACAAAAGTCTGCTCGAAGCCGCGCGCAGCATGGGCTGCACCGAATGGCAGGCGTTTCGTGAAGTGACCCTCCCTTTAAGCCTTCCGGGGGTCAGCGCCGGTTGCCTGCTGGTCTTCGTGCTGACGGCCGGTACCTATCTGCCGCCCATGATTCTCGGCGGCCCGGGCAACAACATGATCGCCAATCTGATTTTTCAGCGGGTGATCGGCACGTTGGACTGGCCGTTCGGTTCGGCCATCAGCGTGATCCTGCTCAGCCTGCTGTTCGTGATCGTCTGGACCTACAACCGCTACCTGGGGATCAACCAGATCTTCAAGAGTCTGCAGGGTAAGTGAGCTATGAAAAATAATTCAGCGGGATGGACATTGATCAAAATCTACACGATTCTGGTCTACCTTTTTCTGTTCACCCCCATCGTCGTGGTTATCGTGCTTGCGTTCAACCCCAAGCAGTTCGGGATCTTCCCGATGGAAGGCCTCAGTCTGCGCTGGTTCGTCAAACTGGCGCATAACGCTTCGATCATCGATGCCTTTAAAAACTCCCTCATCTTGGGCGCACTGACCGCGCTAGTCTCCACCACCATCGGCATCCTGGCCTCCCTGGCGTTCATCCGTTTCGAATTCCCGGGCAAGAACACGATCAACACCCTGCTGCTGTCGCCGATCATGGTTCCGGAGGTGGTTTTAGGGGTTGCCCTGTTGCTCTTCCTGCGCTTTCTGCAAATGCCCAAGAGTTTCGCGCTGCTGGTGATCGGGCACGTGGTGTTGACCTTGCCCTATGTGCTGCTGATCGTCCAGGCGCGGCTGGGGGGGATCCGCAAAGATTACGCGGAGGCGGCCAAATGCCTGGGTGCCAACCCCTTTCAGGTCTTCAAGGAAGTCACCTTTCCGCTACTGCTGCCGGCCGTCCTCGCCGGGGCCCTCTTCTCCTTCACCATCTCTTTTGATGACATCACGGCGACCCTCTTCTGGTCCACGGCCCAGAACCAGACCGTCCCGGTGAAGATTTTCAGTATGTTGAGAAACTCTATCAGCCCGGAGATCAATGCGCTGGGGGCCGTGATGATCGTGCTGACCATCTCCACCCCTTTGCTGGCCGGGTATCTGTCCCGCAAGTTCTCAAGGTAGGAACCTTCTCTGTCAACCTATCAACCGAAAGGGAAACCAATGTCCATCGTAACCAAGGAAAAACTGGATCGAGTTTATGAGGCGTACAAGAATGGCGAGCTCAGTCGGCGGCACTTTTTCAAGTACCTTGGCCTGGCCGGTGCCACCATGGGACTGGTGGGTTCCCCCTTTGGAGGGGTCGTAAAAGACGCCTGGGCGGCAAAATCGATCCGCTTCGACGGCTGGGGCGGTGCAACCTCTGAGGCCTTTCGCAAGTACGCCTTCAAACCCTTTACCGAGGCCACCGGGATCGCGGTCATCGACGGCGAATTCGGCGACATGAATTCCTATCTGACGCGGGTCAAGGCGTCCTACCCGCCGGGCGGGGAGTTCAATATCGCCCACCTCAGTGCGGTTTTCGATTATGCCCGCTATGCGGAGCTCGGTTTTGCCTCGGTGCTGGATGAATCGAAAATCCCGAATCTCAAGAATGTCATGGAGTCCATGATCAAACCGCTACGCGATATCACCAAGGGCACCCTTTCGGCCGTCCCCTACGATCTGGGACAGACCGGTATCGCCTACAACACCAAACAGATCAGCAAGGAGAAGGCCGAGAAACTCGGCGCCTCGCTGTTGTGGGACAAGAGCCTGAAAGGCAAAATGGGCAGCTGGGGCGGCGATTTCCGGACTAACATGTGGTATGCGGCCCTGCACACCGGCCAGAGCCCAAACAATATCACCGATTTAAAAGCCGTTTGGGCGGCATTGCGCGAGCAACGCGACCTGATGAAAAAGTACTGGAGCTCCGGTGCCGAGCTGATGAGCCTGCTGGCCAATGAGGAGATCTACGCCACGGTGGCCTGGTCCGGGCGAGTGGCGGCATTGCAGCAGGAAGGTCACCCGATCGGCTACCTCTCCCCCAAAGGAACCTACTCCTGGATGGAGTATCTCTTTGTTCTTAAGGGGACCGACCTGGAGGTCGCCCAGAAGTTGCTCAATTTCATGCTGGAGCCCTCCGCGGCCATCGCTGTGTCCGAAGGGCAGAATTATCCGCCCAGCCTCGACCCGACCAAGGTTACCTTGACTGACAAGATCAAGAAGATGCCGGCCTTCGATGCCACGGGCAAACTGGACGGCTATCAGTTTGCCGACCCGGCCTACTGGAACGCCAATCAGTTGGAATGGACCGAAACCTGGGATCGGATCAAGGCAGGCAGCTGAATCGTTGACTGAAAACGTATTCAGGCATGTCATGTGCCTGCCGAGGTTGGTCCCCTGGTTTATTGGGCCGATCTCGGCAGGCACAACACCAACACAGGGAGGCAGGGTCGATTGGCAACCAGTAAGAAACCACCAATGGTCCAGTTTAAAGGGATATTCAAGCGGTTCGGCAACATCGTTGCCGTTGATCAATTGGATTTTGAGATCGAAGAAGGAAGCCTGGTCACCTTGCTCGGCCCTTCCGGATGCGGAAAGACCACCTTGCTGCGCATGGTGGCCGGTCTCGAGCAACCTACCGCGGGAGACATCCTGATCCGGGGCAAACGGATCAACGACACGCCGACGCACAAGCGGAATCTGGGCATGATCTTTCAGAACTATGCCCTTTTCCCGCACAAAACCATATATGGCAATGTGGCTTTTGGCCTAAAGTACCGGAATGTGTCAAAGGATGAGATCCGCGAGAAGGTGACGCGAGCCCTTGAAATGGTGCGCCTGCCCGACGTAGAGAAACGTATGCCGAGTCAGTTATCCGGCGGTCAGCAACAACGGATCGCCATGGCACGGGCCATCGTGATAGAACCGGATGTCCTGCTGATGGACGAACCGCTTTCGGCTCTGGATGAGAATCTGCGCGAAGAGATGCGCCGCGAGGTGAGCAACCTCCAGCAGTTGATCGGCGTTACCACAATTTTTGTCACCCATGATCAGCGGGAAGCGCTGAGCATGTCGGACAAGATCCTGGTTATGAACCAGGGTCGACAACAGCAGGAGGGCTCTCCCGAGACGGTCTATAACGAACCGACTAATCATTTTGTCGCCGATTTTCTTGGGCACTCCAACTTCATCCACGGCGAAGTCGTGAAAGTCGACGACGCTCATATCAGCGTCCGAATCGAAACCGGGGATATCCTGCTGGCCGAGAACAAAGGGGGGTTTGTCACAGGTAACGCGGTGGAAATAATCCTCCGCGCCCAGCGCCTCGATGTATTCTCCCAGGACACAACCAAATCGGAAAAAGGGATGAACTGTTTCGAAGGCCGCATCACCGACCGCAGTTACATGGGCGGAGAGATGAGTTATTTTATCGAACTCAGTCCCGGACGCGAAATCCACGTCATCTGTATGATGAAAAAACAGGTCCACGAGATCGGCGAGACCGTCAGCATGCAGGTTTCGCCGCACCACTGCCATCTGATCCCCGTGGAATAAGTCGACGGGCCGTTGCGGCAGGGAAGCATTCTAAAAAAGACCTGAAAGCAGACCTTGCTCTTTCAGGTCTTTTTTGCCACGGCTATGCAGCACCAGAGTAAATCAAGGAGAAGAGTCATGCTCAGACTAGACCGGATCGAATCCGGGTTTCTGGCCCGTTATCCTGATCGAATTCACACCATCGATTCACATACTCAAGGAGAACCCACTCGCCTGCTGGTCGGCGGGGTCGGTCTTTTGCCCGGCAGCAGCATGCAGGAGAAACGGAACCATTTTGAAGAGCGCTACGACCCTCTTCGCCGCCTGCTGACCCATGAACCCCGGGGGCATCGGGCTATCATGGGGGCGGTGGTGACCGAGCCGGTCAGTACGCAGGGCAGCTTCGGGCTGTTTTACATGGATGCCCGCCGCTACCCGTACCTCTGTGGCCACGCCACTATCGGCGCCGTGGTCAGCTTGATCGAAACCGGAGTTCTGACCGCCGCAGAGGGTGACTCCCTGATCAGGGTCGACACCCCGTCGGGAGCGCTGGATGCCCATACCCGGGTGCGCAACGGCCGGGTGGAATCTGTCGGCATCGACATGGTCCCTTCCTTCGTGTTTGCCAGCGACCTTGAGCTCGACATCCCCGGTTTCGGTAAGGTTCCGGTCGATCTGGTCTGTGTCGGCGGTTTTTTCGCGATGGTGTCGGCCAAGGCGATCGGCCTCGACCTGAGCGTCGAGAACAGCCCGCGGCTGATCTCCCTGGGGATGGCGATCATCGAAGCGGCCAACCGGGCATTTCAGGTCTCCCACCCGGAACGGCCGGAGGTGCACAGCGTGGATGTGACCGAGTTTTATGACGAAGATGAAGAGTCCGGGGCCGGCAAGGGCTGCGTGATCTACGGCGAATCCCACATGGATCGTTCCCCCTGCGGCACCGGCACCACCGCCAAGCTGACCCTGCTTCACCACCGCGGGAAACTCGCTCCCGGTCAGATCTATACCAATGCCAGCCCACTGGGTACGGTGTTCGAGGGGCAGATCGTCAGAACCACCACCATCGGCGACTACCCCGGCATCGTCGGCCAGTTCCGCGGCAACGCCCAGATCACCGGTTACCAGCAGTTCGTCGTCGATGGTGCTGACCCCTTCCCGCATGGATTTTTATTGTGAAAAGAACTGAATTTCATCCCGAAATCATCCTCTTTAACGGCAAGGTCGCCACCCAGAACCCGGACCAGCCGTTCGCAGAGGCGCTAGCCGTCGGCCGGGGATGTATCCTGGCGGTCGGCGACAGCACTGAGCTGCTGCAACTGGCTGGCGATGATACCGAAATGATCGATCTCGCCGGCCGGCTGGCGGTGCCGGGTTTCATCGATACCCATTTTCACCTCTACGAATGGGCTCTCAAAAGAAAAGGGGTGAAGCTGGACGACATCACTCATCTAGAGGAGTTGGTTGTCAGGGTCCACACTGCAGCAGAGATGACCCCCCCGGGCCAATGGATCATGGGGCAGGGCTGGAACGAAACCGATTGGGACGAGCAGAGCATGCCGACCCGGGAGATCCTGGACCGGGCGGCGCCTGACCACCCGGTGTTGCTTTGGCGCTGCGACCTGCACCTGGCGGCGGCCAACTCCCGGGCGCTGGACCTGGCCGGAATCGACGCCGGCACGCCGGATCCACCCGAAGGCCGGATCGATCGTGATGCCGCGGGAGAGCCGACCGGGATACTGCGGGAACTGGCCATCAATCTTGCCCGTCAAGCCGTGGCCCCGCCGGCGTTAGACCAGACCATGGCAGCCTTCGAGGATGCGATCAAGGACCTTCACTTTTTGGGGATCACCGGAATTCACGACATCCGGCTGATGGCGGACGAAGACGGTGCCGCCGCGTTAAGCACCTTCCAAGAGTTGGACCGGCAGGGGCGTCTCGCGCTCCGTTCGTGGGTCAGCCTGCCGGGACATCGCCTGGACGACATCATCGGCCTCGGTCTACGCAGCGGCTTCGGCAATGACCATCTGCGGATCGGCCACATCAAGTACTTCACCGATGGTGGCATGGGTGCGCGCAGTGCATGGATGATCGACCCGTACCTGGATGCAGAACACGGCATGCCGTTAATGGATATGACGGCCCTGGCGCGGGAAATCAACAAGGCCGACACGGCGGGGTTAGCGGTGATGGTGCATGCGATCGGCGATCGGGCCAACCGTGAAGTGATCGACATTTTTACCGCGCTCGAAGCTGCACGTGCCCGCTCCGGTGCCCTCGCTCCCGCCATCCCGCACCGGATCGAACATGTGCAGGTGATCCGGCCGGAGGATGTTGCCCGACTGCGCCACCTGAATATCGCCATAGGTATGACGCCGTCCAATCTGCCGCTGGATATCAAGCTCATCGATACGACGATGGCGGAAAAGGGGCGCTGGGCCTACGCCATCCGTCCCTTGCTCGACACCGGCGTGCCGGTCATGTTCAGTTCTGACTGCCCGGTGTGCGATCCAAACCCGCTGGTCGGCATCCACGCGGCGGTGACGCGGCAGCGGGCCAACGGCACGCCCGAGAACGGCTGGCATCCCGAGAACCGCATCACGGTGGCAGAGGCTCTGCGAGCCTATACTGCGACCCCGGCCGCAGTGCATAATGCCACGGATCTGGGTATACTGGCAGCGGACAAGAAAGCGGACATCGCCGTCCTCAGTGAAGACATCCTGACATTGCCGGCCTCCCGAATCCCCCAGGTTCATGTTGACATGACCCTGTTTAACGGCCGGATCGTTTTCCGGCAGTTTTAGCCGGCATAGGGGTTGATCCCGCGCAACGCCAACACCAATTGAATTTGATCGGCAGACAGCTAAAAACGAACTGAAAGTGACAATGCCGCACTACTCTATCCCCTTATCTGCCGGGCTGAGGTCAGAGAGCATAATGCGCAGCGGCTATCGGCGCAGGAATCTGGTCCGCGCCGGGCTCGCATTCAGCAAAGCCGAACACCCGCCCGAATCTCTGGTTTTTCCGCCCCGCTGCGCGCAATGGATATTGCTGCGGCCACCGCTGCGCCCCGGTCCCTTCCGGATGGCTATGAGTCGGCAGGGCTGTTTGTCACGCAAGCTCGAGAACCTGGTCCAAATCGTCAGCAGACCAAGCAACCGGACAACACGCATAGCCGCGCCGTTCCCATAGGAATTATAAGAGGATTTCGCGCTTGGAATCCCAGGATGGAAAGCGCCGACCGTAACCAACCTCGGGATAGAGATGATAAAAAACGTGATAATTTTCATGGAAGGGTTGCAGCTTAAGCAGCACATTGGCTGTCGCCAGTGTCAGTATCGTGTCATCGGTAAAACGGCAACCGGGGGCAAAGAGCTCAAAGTTACATGACTTAATCGGATGAAACTCGAAACGTGAACCGATAATGTCACCAACAATCGTTCCCAGCATCTCTCTTTCAGCTAGTCAGCCAATCGTAAAGAAATTTTCCCGCTGTCCCGAATACAACTAATTCAATCAACAGCAGCACAAGGGCCAGTTTCCACGGCTTCTTGCCACCACGTAATTTCTGAGGAAGAAATTTTCCCATATCGGCAAACATATTCTGCCAGGCTTCGGTAAAGACACTCTGATCCGGTTTTTTAGACTTCATTATTAATGATAGCTTGTGTCACCGGTTGAGGTCGTCTTCAGCACAGCAAGGATCAATACCGCAAAAGGCCCGATCAGCAAACTGATTGCAATCCACAGATAGATATTACGCCCTTTGCTTTTCGCCATCGAGACTGCCGCTGCGGCAAAAACGACCCAAATAAATATTAATTGATCCATAAAACCTCCGATTCAAAAGGGATTGTTCCAGATCCGATACTCTAAAGCTTCAGCTCTGCTTCGCCATCACATAGTTGCGCACGCAATGCATTGATATCAGCGCTCTCCAGATATTCCTCAAAACTCATCACCCTGTCGATCACCCCACCCGGTGTCAGTTCGATAATCCGATTGGCCAGGGTCGAAACAAATTTGTGGTCGTGCGAAGCGAACAAAATCACTTCGTTAAAACCGATCAGACTGTTATTGAGTGCGGTGATCGATTCCAGGTCGAGGTGATTGGTCGGCTCGTCGAAGATCAGCACATTGGCATTAGTCAGCATCATGCGTGACAACATGCAGCGGACCTTTTCCCCACCACTGAGCACACTGGTCATCTTGGTCGCCTCATCCCCGGAGAAGAGCATGCGGCCTAAGAAACCACGCGCGAAGTTCTCCCCCTCGTGAGGTGGATACTGGCAAAGCCATTCGATCAGACTCAGATCCTTGGCAAAATAAGCACTGTTCTCCTTGGGGAAATAAGAACTGGTAATGGTTACACCCCAACGAAAACTGCCGCTTCCCGGCTGAAGTTCACCAGTCAATACCTGCAACAGCGTGGATTTAGCCAGGCTATTGCCGACCAAGACAATTTTGTCCCCCTTGTTGACGATCAGATTCAATTTGTCCAGCACCTTGACCCCGTCAAGCGTTATCGTCAGATCCTTGATTTCGAGGATGATATCGCCACAGGGACGCTCGGGCTGAAACATTACAAAAGGATACTTGCGTGACGAAACCGGCAGCTCTTCAATGTCCAATTTGTCGAGCAGTTTTTTGCGCGAGGTCGCCTGCTTGGCCTTGGAAGCGTTGGAACTGAAGCGCGCGATAAAGTCCTTGAGTTCGTTCGCCTTGTCGCTGGTCTTCTTATTGGCGTCCTGCTTCTGCTTCAACACCAGTTCACTGGCCTCGTACCAGAAGTCGTAGTTGCCGACATAGGTGCGAATGGTGCTGAAGTCGATATCGGATATATGAGTACAGGCCTGGTTGAGAAAATGCCGGTCATGCGAAACCACAATGACTGTATTCTGAAAACGGCCGAGAAACTCCTCGAGCCATTGAATCGATTTAAGATCCAGGTGGTTGGTCGGCTCATCCAGCAGCAGGATATCGGGGTTGCCGAACAGGGCCTGGGCCAGTAGCACTCGTACCTTGTCGCCGCCTTCGAGCTCTTTAAGCTTTTTGTGGCGTAACTCTTCGGCAATCCCGAGGCCGTTGAGCAGCACTGCGGCTTCTGATTCGGCTTCATAGCCGTTCATCTCAGCAAGTTCTGCTTCCAACTCACCGGAACGCACACCATCCTCGTCGGTAAAATCCCCCTTGGTGTAGATCGCTTCGCGTTCGGCCATCACTTCGTAGAGGCGCGCATGCCCCATGATCACGGTATTGAACACGCTCTCTTCATCAAAGGCGAACTGGTCCTGGCGCAGGACAGCTAAACGCAAGCCTTTGGCGATACTGACATCCCCTTTGTCAGCGTCGGTATCACCCGCCAGAATCTTGAGAAAGGTCGATTTTCCGGCTCCGTTGGCTCCGATCAGGCCATAACAGTTACCTGGCGTGAACTTGATATTGACGTTTTTGAAAATCGTCCGTTTGCCGTAGGCTAGACAGATATTTGTTGCACTGATCATGGGTCAACCATCCTTGAACTTGTAAGTTCGAAAAAATAAAAGACCACAGGGCCAAACCCCGTGGTCATCGCGCAGATAAACTATATCATTGATCCCCTTTGGCAGACAACGCTTTTCCCTCCCTAACACGCTTTTCACTCCCCTGCCGGGAACAGTCTGCTCCCAGCTCAGCTCAGGGGCGGGCACGCTCGTACTGCAACGGCCAAGGGTGATCGGCCTTGAGTTGTCCAGCGGCATGCAGCGGTCTCGAACTGCGAACAGATCTGCTCAAGGTCTTCAACGCTCAGGGCCCGTGGTTCAGGCGAGCTGGGACTGAATGGGAGCGCGCTCGGCGCCAGGAGCTGCCAACCGCCTTCTATCAGCGCAACGCCCTTCCCTCCCAACCAGTGCGGCTGCACAGATGCCTTACGCCCGGCATGCCCCAACTGGATGGCACCGACCGCACGACTACCGAGATGAACCAGATGCCAGTCATCTGGCGTGCCGTCATTGCAGGAATATTGACACATCGGCGCAACAAAAATTCGATTGCGCAGCTTCACGGAACGCAGTTTCAAGGGAGTGAAGAGTTGACTCATCGGGAAACCTCATCGTTGGCAAAACAGCTAAAGTGGCTGAACGAAAGAACTATTATTATCGCATCTATCAACCACGCGCAACTCTCAAACTGGTGATTGAGCTTAGTTGATGTAACATCATTACAAGAAGGGTAAACTTGCGCTTCGACCAAGTCCCGCCGTTCCCCGCACAAGGAGTCTCACTATGGCTAGCCATCCTGAACCTGCAGTTGACACACATAAATTGAGGACCTTTGCCGGGGTTTTCACCCCGAGCATTCTAACCATTCTCGGCATCATGCTTTTTTTGCGCCTCGGCTATGTGGTTGGTTCTGCAGGCCAGAAGCAGTCATTAGTGATTATTCCGCGCCAAGAATTGGCTAAGAAATCAGGCGTTAGGCCAAGGCTAAGCTGGAGGCGGAGAAACTGCAGATGGAAAACTTACTCAAGAAGTACCATCTGGAGGAAGACCCACCGGCCAGTGACAACTGACAAATATACCCCCCGGCTTTGCTGGGGGGTATATTTGTCGCACGAAATGAATTAGTCGTGTGAACAGTCGGCGCTAATTATGCTGCCGGTCATGGTCCCATTTGCGATCGCGGCGCTCCTTTTCGGTTCTTTTGCGCCATTCACTCCCCGATCTATTGCTGCGCTTATCTCTGCGGTCATAATGCTCGCGACTCCGTCGATCCCAATTACGGTAATTTAGTTCATCATTTAGACGATGACGGAGGAAGAACTGTGCTCCAAGATATGTATGCTGCCGCACGCGGGTAGGATAACGATTGTGGAAACTGCGACCATCCAGATAGTGGTGGCCGCGATGCAGGTTGCCACTGCGGAAGACGTAACCAAAACTCAGGTAAATCGGTGAAGGACCGTAAAATCCTGGAGGAAAGGCATAATAGGCCAGCGGCGGTTCAACAAAGTAGTTGCGGATTTGCACGGGTGTCGGCACGGTCTCCGGCTGAGCGTCGGCGACCAACTGCCAGTTGCCGTCCACTTGGCGGCAGGCGGTACCATAGCCCTGCTCTTCCTGATCGCCGATAATTATTTTGCTCACGAATTCGCGACAAGGCCGTCCCTGCGCATCTTCAAAGGTCCGGGTCGGCACCACGGCACCGGATCTGTTGTCGTCGGGATTCACCCAATCTGAAGGTTGGCTGGTCGGGTTATTCTCTAACGCATCCTGAAAGGTATCAACCATCGCCTGCAGTTCGACTCCAGTCAACTCTTGTTCCGCCGCCGTTGAAACAGTCGCGAAACCGGTCAATAACACTAATCCCAGCATCACCAACTTCTCTATCACTCGCGTCGTCAAACTCCTTTTTTAGAGGATCGGCATCTTTCGTCTGATTTTACCGCATCAATGACGGTCATGTTTGAAGCCTGAAATTATTATCAGCGAAAATGTTATACTTTCAGCCACGGCGCGCTCAAAACCCAACGTCCGCAACCAGTCTAACCGAAGCGGTAGACCCGTTTGCCGGCGCAATAGAGTTCCACCGGTCCATCTTCGGAAACCTTGACCACCAGCCCAAAGTGCGAGGCGGCACTAGCGGCGGTGGTTCGGCCACCCCCGGTGACCAGGCCTCTGACCTGCGAGGTGTCGACAATTACCCCGGTATCGAGCAGTTCCCCCTTACGGTTGATGACCGTCAATCCGTCCGAAGAGAGAATCCGGCTTAGTTCACCAGAGCGTTTCAAAACACCTAACCTGCTGCCGCGAACATGCTCGACCAGAGCCCGGCTCAAAGAACCACGTCCACCGACCGAACCCTTGCGCAAGGCATCCAGATCGCTGCCGTCTGGGGCGATCAACACCACCGTGCCATGACGCGACTTCGACAGGGCGTAGATCGCCCAGATGAGAGCCTCGATCGAGTGTTTGTCCAACTGGCCGGCAAAAAATTCACGGAATATTTCGGGATCATAGACCCCCCAGGAACCCTTGCGCCAGACCAGGAACCGACCGCTGTCAAGCACAACCTCAACCTCCGAGACCTCGTTAACAAAGATCGCAAAGGCACCCTCCCCGGATTGGCCGAGTAGAGCCTGGGTATCCCGAGAGACAAGTTGATCAATCGACTTTTGCGAACGCGGCGCGCCGGTCTGAATGGTCCCCTTGACGTTCATGCTGATATCGCAGACGAACAGGGCGCGCAGGCCGTCGATAAAACGGTAAGAGAGCGGGTTGCGAAAAAAATCAGCATTGATCCGCTGGCGGGCCTTGCCCAGATCGAACCAGTCGTAGGGGGAGGTCTTGAGCGAGGAGACAAAATCATCCAACTGCGAACGATAGACCAAAAAACCGGTGGTCGCCTGCGTCCCTTCGTAGCGCTGGTAGGAGAGGTTCTTCAGCAATTGGATCAGGCTCTGGACTGGCCAGAATACGCCCTTGCGATCACCCCTCAGGTAGCGAGCCACAGCAATGTCGGTAAGTGACGTCAACAAGGCGGTGCGAAAGTGGGCCGCATAGCCATGGGCCGAGAAACCGCCATACAGCCCCTCAAAGGCGGCGAGCAGTTCTTGGATAAAACCGACCTCGGTGGCGGTGAAGGCCAGTTCATCACGATTAGCCCGAAAGAGGTAGGAGGTCTTATCGAACATCAACCGGACCAGAATCTCCTGGCGGCTCTCCGATTCGGCAGTCTCTTCGACCTTCTCGAATTCAATCAGGGTGACCCTGGCCCCACCGAGAAAGGCGCAGATGCTGTTTTCAATAGCATTAAAGGCTGTTTTCGGCATGGGATTATGCTGCCTTATAGGGGCAAAGGGTGCAAACGACCTCAACCTGGGACAAGAAGAAGTTCAGGCAATATCCGGCATTAAAGTGTCAAAAATAAGCTCGAATCATTAAACAGACCAACGGGTTTCCCGCCCCGGCCCCGGCTGACGCGGGATCAAGGTCGACAGCAGCAAGGAAATTAAGGCCATCACGGCGCCGAGATAGAAGACCAGGGCGTGAGAATTAAGCCAGAGCAGGCCGAAGACCACAGGGATTCCGACGGCGGCAATATGATTGATCGTGAAACTGACTCCGGCGGTTGAAGCGATATCGGCCGGCGCTGCAATCTTTTGAAAATAGGTTTTCAAACTAATCGACAAGGCAAAGAACAGGTGGTCAAGAACATACAGGGTGGCGGCGATGGTGCCGGTCGGCGCCAGAGCGTAGCCGCAAAAAATCACAATCAGGCCACCATATTCCACGACCAAGGCATTGCGTTCACCGATCCGCGCGATCAGCCGTCCGATACGACGGGCAAAAAGCACGTTGAAAGAAGCATTCAGTAAAAACAGCAGCGCAATATCACTGACCGAATAAGCAAATTTTTCGACCATCAGAAATCCGGCGAACACCATGAAGATCTGCCGCCGCGCGCCCGCCATGAAAGTCAGCGTATAATACAACCAATAGCGCCGCCGCAGCACCATATGCTTGTGCTGGACCGTCTGTTGCGCAAAGGTTGGAAATGCGTGCCAGGCGCTCAGAGTAAGGAGCATGGTCAAGCCACCGAAGCCTAGATAGAGCCAGCGATAATCGCAATCCAGAAGACGTGTGCCAAGCCAGATCAGACAGAAGGCAAGAATCGATGCGAAAGACCCGACGGCAATCAACCGGCCGAAAGTTTCGGCCGCGTGCTCTTTGGCAACCCACTGCTGGGCCAGAGACGTCTGCAGGGTTTCATAGTAGTGAAATCCCAGCGACATCAGCACGGTGGTCAGATATAGCCCGACTATCGAAGGGAAAAACCCGGTCAGGGCAGTACCGAGACCCAGCAGCAACAGAGATAGGATTGCCATGGTCTGTTCGCGTATAAACAGCAGCAAAAAGACCACACCGAAGGCGAGAAATCCGGGGATCTCGCGTAGCGATTGCAGAATCCCAATTTCGCGCCCGGTGAAGGCCGCCTGTTCGATGGCGAAATTATTCAGCAGCGCCTGCCAGGCGGCGAAACTCAGCGGGACCGCGAAGGTCATCAGCAAAAGCAAAAGTTCTGGCCGCTGCCAAGGTTTAGGTGTGTTATCAGGCATAAGGCAGGTTGTTATGCTTTCCGAAATTAGCAGCCGTCACGGCGAGGGAAACCCTCTAGGGTGCGCCAACACAAGCACCAAGGATATAAGCCTACTGCGGCTCAAACGGACGGGTTAGCCTTTGGCGCAGAACTCTCTTCGTACCGTTGCTTAGTCGCTTCGGAAACTCTGCCAAAAAGATCGAGGGCCGCCTTAATCCTACGATCTATAAGTTGCGGATCAGTACTTTTGAGAAGGGTCGGTTCAGCTGTTATGAGCGCGGTGGTGATTTCAAGAGACAAATGTTCTTTGGGATTCATAAGGGCCATCCTTTGGTTAGGGTCGTTGGTTGGTGCGGTTAGATTGCCAGAGGATAGCTAAAAAAACAAGTACTTGAAACCCCGAGAAAAATATACGGGAGCCCACACTCGTCAAACGCAGGATGAGAACTCTAAATTCAAGCGAGGCATAATGGCGAGATGCGTCGCCGGATTGTTTTCTGATTGTGTCTTGATGGTCTCCCGGTTTGACCGCGTACATCGTTTCGGGGTAATAAATGACCAGAGGTTCAAATATCTATATCACAAGGAGAATAAGCATGCCCCAAGCAGAAGCACGTCACATCCTGGTCCCAACCGAAGAAGCCTGTATTGAGCTTAAAAGCAAAATCGAAGGCGGTCTCGATTTCGCTGAAGCCGCCGCCGAGAGTTCAAAATGTCCTTCCGGTCGTTCAGGTGGCGCACTCGGTTCTTTCGGTCCCGGCCAGATGGTTAAAGAATTCGATGAGGTGGTTTTCAGTGGTGAGATCGGCAAGGTTCTGGGTCCGGTTAAAACCCAATTCGGTTTTCACTTGATCGAAATCACTAGCCGTACCGAGTAGAATCCAGTTTAAGAAGTAACTTGTAAGGGCCGCAAATTGCGGCCTTTTTTTTATTTTTTTCCCGCCTCAATCTGAGTATCCACCTGGCAAAAGATTACTCTGTCGGCCACCGGTCATAGCCCTTTCAACAGCTCGGAATACTCCTGCAGCGACTGGATCGCTTGCATTGTGCTTTGGTATAAGAACCAACTGAGGAGGCTGATCAGGACACTGAGGCCGATCTTCCAGGCCCGGGAGGTTTGGGGGCGTAACCAGATGAGTGGCAAAGCGAACGGTCCGACGAAGCTGATGGCAATCACAATAAAGGTTTTGCGCAGATACCAGGGGAGTTGTGCTTCCGCTGAAACCAGCGGTTTGTTACCAGTCATGAACTCACCACAGTGCTTGCACTTGATGGCGGCATCCTGGATCTCTTCGGCGCAGAAGGGACAAATTTTCACAGTTTCTCCTCCGACAGTTGTACCTTAGCGCAAGTTAAAATGAAACGCCAGGGTCTGGACTTAGCAAGCCAGACCCTGGCGTCATCAATATTTTATTAACGGCCTCTTGAGACCGAGGTCGGGCGTCCGGCTTGCGGGCGACGCCGCCCGGGTGCTGGGTTCTTGGCATTAGGACTGGCGCCGAACCCGTCCGGCCTGGGGCCTTTGCGCCCGGCAACAGACTTACTCGCAGGTTTAGCCGATTTCTGCTTCGGTGGTCTGGCAGGCTGAGCCGTCTTCTTAGGAGCGGGCACCGTATAATCGAAATCACTCAGGGTATGGCGCTCAATCTTTTGACCAAGGGCCTTTTCGATTTCACGGACCATCTGGGTATCTTCGTTCGAGATCATGGTGAAAGCATCACCGGTCCGCGCGGCCCGTCCGGTACGACCGATACGGTGGACATAAGCCTCGGGAGTGTCGGGGATGTCGAAGTTAACCACATGGGAAATCTGGCTGACATCGATCCCGCGAGCGGCGATATCGGTCGCAACCAGGATTTGATAGCTGCCGTCACGGAAGCCGTTCAAGGCCGCCTGACGCCGGTTTTGCGACAGGTTCCCCTGTAAAGAAGCCGCTTTATAACCGACGTTACTCAGTTTTTCTCCGAGGCGCTTGGCGCGATGCTTGGTGCGGGTAAAAACCAGGACAGACTCGGTACTGGTCTTCTTCAGCAATTCCAGCAACAGATCGGTCTTCAGGTGTTGACCGACCGGATAGAGGGCATGGCTGACGGTGGTCGCAGGAGCGAGAGAATCGACCTGGACGGTCTCCGGGTTTGTCAAAACCTCGTGGGCCAGACGGAGAATCTCTTTGGGCATGGTTGCCGAAAAGAGCAGGGTCTGTCGCTCTTTCGGGATCTGCTTGATGATCCGACGGATATCGGGCAGAAAACCCATATCGAACATCCGGTCGGCTTCATCGAGAACTAACATCTCAACATGGCTGAGATCAACGGTCCCCTGACTGATGTGATCGAGCAGGCGACCTGGGCAGGCCACGACGATATCGACGCCACGGCGGAGCTTTTGCTTCTGAGGGTTAATACTGACACCGCCATATACTGTGAGACTGTGAACATTGGTCTGCTTGCCGAGAGTAATAATATTCTCGTTGATCTGCTCGGCTAGCTCACGGGTCGGGGCGACGATCAGGGCACGAATTCGGCCATTCTCACCATCCATCAAGCGCTGCAAAATTGGCAAAACGAAGGCCGCGGTCTTGCCGGTGCCGGTCTGAGCCAAGCCCATAACATCACGTCCCAGCATAACCGGCGGAATTGCCTGAGTTTGAATCGGGGTCGGGGTGGTGTATCCAGATGCGGTGATTCCTGCGGCGACCTTAGGGTTAAAATTAAAACTGTTGAAATCCATAAATCCTTTTGGTTCTTCTCGTGGGCGATACCTGAATTTGTGCGTATGCGGTACTTTTTTGCTAGTTGCTGTCAACGACACCCAAATTCAGCTAATAAAAAAGCCCCGGTAGAATACCAGGGCTTAAGATAATGTCGTTTCTTTTCCGGGGTAAAGCTAATAAAGAATAGTAACAGAAGTGATGAAAACATGCAAGCCATGTGGACCCTGTGTGGCTTACGAGGCAACTGCGATCAGCCTCCTTCGGCAGCAGATCCGGGATAGGCTTAACGCTTGACAAAATGCTGAATCGACAGCCCACGAGCCTGATCCGCTTCAGGAAAATCATCACCGGCGCCGATACAGGCCTGCTCACGCAGAGCAGGAAAATGAGTCGCAAAGGTATCGCGAAGATTGAGGGCCGACATCTGTGGGGCATTTAGACAGGCGATCACCTCTCCGCCAGGGGCAAGGAGCCGTTCAAGGCGGGCGACCAACTTCGGCCAGTGGGTTTCCGCAGTAAAACTCCTCCCCTGGCTAAAGGGGGGGTCGCAGATAATCAGATCAAAGGGGCCCAGCTTGCGCAAACGACTGATGCTGCGAAAGATTTCGAGGGGCAAAAAGGTCACGGCGCGCATATCGAGGCCGTTGTGCTCATGATTTTTGCGCCCCAATTCCAAGGCACCCCGATTCATATCGACATTGAGAACCTGCTGTGCACCAGCGTTCAGTGCCGCAACCGAAAAACTACAGCTATAGGCAAAAAGGTTGAGAATTTTCTTGTCGGGCGCCTGTTTTTGGACCAGTGCCCGCCCGGCCGCCATATCGATAAAAAAACCGATATTCTGGCCGACCTGCGGACGCAGTAAATAGTTCAAGCCGGTTTCTTTGGCTTGCGCTTGATCGGGCAGTTCACCATAGAGAAATTCAAGCGGGGCCTGGACTAAGTCGCGACGCTGCACAACGATACAGGTCGCGTCAGGTCGCATGCTGCGCAACAATTCACCAAGCTGTGCCAGCCATTCGGATTGACGTTCGGCAAACAGGGTCACCCAGAGCAGCGACCCGTAACTGTCAATCAACAGATCCTGATACCCGGGGAGAGTTCTCCCGCGTCCATGAAACATCCGGCGAACCTGACCATTCAACGGCAGGTGGGCAGCAATCTCGGTTTTAATGATCTGCATAGACATAATCCTATCGGGTAGGAGGCGGGGTTACCCCCGCCGTCCTCCCCCACCAGCATGCGTACGGTTCCGTACACGGCGGTTCACGAAGGGTGTTGAAAACGATGGAGCTGATTCATATAACTGAACAGTCCCACCTTCGAACAAACCCGCCTGCAGGTAGCGACGGATGAGCCGTAGCACCTGCCAGGATAATTATCGCCGGACCGGACAGGATAATTATCGCCGAACAGGCCTGTCAAATTTGCAACTTTACAAGCCTGACCCTCAAGCCTGACCCTGAGATTCCACTGAGATTCCACAGGTGAGTTCCAGTTTTTGTTTTTTGGTCATGTGCCTATCCCGTAGGGGCGCCCCTTGCGGGTGCCCTGATTGTCATTGTTTTTAATCCATGATCCAGAAACCCCGAATTTCAGAACCGGATACCCGCGAGGGGTATCCCTACAAACATCGGGATTCGCTGGCGTTTAATTAGCAGGTTAAGCAGCGGAGGTCTGACCATCTCTGTTTTACCATCGGGATACATTACGCGGATCATCATAGAACACCTCCTTTTCAGAACTTTTCTTCGATTTTACCACCACTGGCAAAGATTGCAAAAAAACCTCCACAAACAGAATCGGCTTAATCGAGCGGCACCAGTAGCCCCCCGCATTCGCGGTGCAACCAACGCTGTTTTTGAGGCAAGCGCCGCAGACGCTTAAAGAGTAAGCCGCAACGCTTGCAGCGAGCCACCGGCTTGAGCCGCTCGTAATAAAGATTCCGCATCGCAACCGAACTCCCGCTCTCGCTATCAGCGCCAACAAGTTTCAGCCAAGATTGAAAACTGTACCCGTGGGGATTACGGTAAGACCCTTTGGTGTGACGGGTTTGATGGTCCAAAAAATGGGCAATTTCATGTAGCAGGGTCTGTTCTAACTGATTCTCCTCCTGAACGAATTGAAGTCGAATTGACAGCGCCTTTGATCCACGGCAACTATACGAACCCAGCCGGGTGACCGCATGACTCTTCTTTAACGGCAGTTGTTGCAGTTGGATGAGGAGCTCTTCGCCCCTGGTTCTACCCAACTCCTCGATGACCTGCCCCTGCAGAAATTCAAAGAGACCGAGAAAATACAATAATTCGCCAACCGTCAAACAATTCAGCATCCCCTGCCCGCTTGCTGCTTCTTAGCTGCCTGGCGTAAAAACTCCGGAGCGCGACTGCACGAAACCTGACCAAGACGTTGCAATAAATGAAAGGGGACCTCAGTAAACCCGTAGCACGTGCGCAATTCTTGTTCAAGGCGCGTCCAGAGTGCCGCGGTCATGCCGGCATCAGCAAGTGCACGATGAAAATGGCGAGCGGTTGGCAATTCAAGGTAGCTGACCAGGGTACTGAGTTTGTGATTGGGCGCAGCAGGGAAAACACGCCGCGCCGCGAGCATCGAACAGCCAAATTGTGAGGGGACAGGTTGACGATAGCGTTCGAACTCCGCTTCAAGAAAACGCATATCAAATGAGGCATTATGCGCCACCAGCGGCGAACTCCCAATGAATCGCTGAAAATTCGGGATGATCTGACGCGCAACGGGGGCATCTGCAAGCATCTGGGCGCTGATACCGGTCAGATCGGTGATAAAGGGGTCGAGGAACATCTCGGGATTAATCAGGGATTGGAATTGGTCGACAATCGACCCGTCTACAAGCCGCACAGCAGCGACCTCGATCACCCTGTCCCCCTGTTGCGGGGACATGCCGGTTGTCTCAAAATCAAAAACCACCACCGAACAGCTGTCATTGGTAACAAAAAGCTGGCCTTGATTCATCTAAGTTACACAATCAAATCGAAAGAGAAAAGAAATCAGTCTTCAAAATTGCCACGACGCTCAGGGCCACGATAATTGCCGCGCAGCGTACTGCGGAGGCTGTCTTGGCTCAAATCAACCCAACCACTGGAACGGCGGAACTGAGTGGTGCGCCGCGCATTGATCAACTCCTGAAGCTCGCGCGGTCTCACCAGTTCGATTCGGCCATCAATAAATCTCACCTTAATTTGCATGTTTTCCCTAGGAAAATTAGTCCTTACTTATTTCTACTTTATCTTTAACTGTTTTTCAATCGAGGAAACTATCAATTTTTTCAAAATCGAGTCTTTGTTCGGCAAGCTTCTTAATCAAGTCAATTTTTTCGGTGTCTTCAGCGACAACCTTGGAAACATCTTCTTTGACCATTTCAAACACGGTCGTTGAAGTTCGACCGGCGCGCATATAAGGAATCCCGCTGCTATCGATGATGCGCTGGGTGATGGCACTGATCGGTCCGACACCGGGGATAATGATGCCCGCCAGTTTATCGCAGTATTCTGGTAGTTTATAGAGATTCGCCAGGGTGACCAGTAATTCATCGCGGCTGGAATTGACGATCAACAAGGTCGATTCCTTAAGCAGACCAGCAACCCGTTGAGTCGAGGCCGCACCGATTTGAATATTATGCGCGATCCGCTGAGATTCTTCTTCGCTACAATGCAATTCGATATTGAGCACCCCGGCAATCCGCCTGAGGGTCGGATTAGCAAGGATCGGCTGATAATTAAAACCACCAATTACATCGACATCGGTATCGGCAAAAGCGAGATCGAGATAACGCAGGGTCTGCTCGCGCTTGCAGGGTATAATCTTGTTAACAAGCAATGATTTGACTGGAACTTTCTCTTTTTCGAATAGTGCCATATTCATGCAAGCCGCATCGACCACGTTCCCCAAGCCGCCGCCGGTTACCATCATCACCGGGGCATCCGCCAACTTGGCGATCCGCGCATTATTACAACCGAGGACCGAACCTACCCCGGCATGTCCGGCGCCTTCGATGATCAGGAAATCATTTTTACGTGAGAGGATATCGATCGCGTCTGCGATCCGATAAAGAATTTTTTCGCGGGTTATATCGCCGTTGAGCACGCGCTTGGTGTCACCAGGATGCAACACAAAGGGGGACATCAAAAACAGATCAGCCTCAAGGCCAAAGACCTTGGCGATAAGGATGGCATCTTTGTCGGCAATAATTCCATCATGCTCAGACGGCTTGGGTCCGATCGGTTTGATAAAACCGACTTTGCCATATTTTTTCATTGCCATATGCATCAACGAAAGGCTAGTTGTGGTTTTCCCACTGTTCTGCCCGGTTGCGGCGATAAAGATCTTTCGTGCCATTAAGTTTCGAGCTCCGTTGAAAATTCTAGATATCACCTTAAGTGAGAATGGCTTTGCGGCGCAAGGTGCCACGTATACAAACGGACTGCAAGCCCTTATTGCCGTGCCGGAAAGAGTTGCAAAAGAGCAAAGAGCAGGGTTGCCGCAACCACGATTGAGGGTCCGGCCGGTGTGTCAAACTGCCAGGAGCCGTAGAGTCCGCCGCTGACCGAAAGAGCCCCGGCAAGAACGGCCAGCACCGCCATCTGTTCAGGTGAGCGGGATAGCCGACGCACCGCGGCCGCCGGCAAGATAAAGAGCGAGGTGATCAGCAACAGGCCGACAACCTTCATCATGATTGCGACGACCAACGCCAGCAGACAGGAAAACGATAATTGAACCAGATCGACGCGCACTCCCTCGACCCGTGCCAGGTCTTCGTGCAAGGTAATCGCCAACAACGGCCGCCAGAGCAGCATCAGTAGCCCGAGGGCAATAATGGCGCTGGCATAAATCAGCAGGATGTCCCTGTTGCCAACCGCAAGAATATCGCCAAACAGATAGGCGAGCAGATCAATGCGCAATTCCTCCATGAAGGCGATCGCCACCAGACCGAGGGAGAGTGTGCTATGGGACAGAATACCGAGCAGGGTATCAGACGGCAGCCGTTGTTGACGCTGGAGAAAGAAGAGTAACAACGCGACCAGCAGACAGACCAGCATCACCGCCAGCATCGGATCAACCTGGAGCAAAAAACCGAGGGCCACTCCGAGCAGCGCCGAGTGGGCCAGGGTGTCACCGAAGTAGGCCATCCGGCGCCAGACGACAAAGGTCCCGTAAGGTCCGGCGACCAGCGCAACGCCGATCCCGGCGGCCAGGGCACGGAGCATGAAATCAGCGGGCATCGCGCCCCTCCTCTCCCAGCGGACAACTGCAGCCCTGATGCGGACAGCTCCCATGCTGATGCTGGGCATCATGACTGTAGATTGCGAGGTGGGGTAAGACCGCCGGGCCGAACATTTTTAAAAACTGAGCATCTTGCTGCACCGCCGCGGGAGTTCCGGTGCAGCAGACATGTTGGTTCAGACAGATCACCCGATCAGTCGATGACATCACCAGATGCAGATCGTGTGAAACCATCAGGACCGCACAGCCGAAATTATCGCGCAACCGGCCGATCAGGTCGTAAAGCTCAACCTGGCCCTGCACATCGACCCCCTGAACTGGCTCGTCAAGTGCCAATAACTGTGGTCGGCGCAGCAGAGCCCTGCCCAGCAGCACGCGTTGCAACTCACCACCCGACAGATCGGCCAAACTGGCGTTGAGCAACCGCCCGGCACCGACCTCATCAAGAGATTGTTGCATCTGCTGCTCCGAGTAATGACCGATCAGACGCATGAAGCGCGCAACACTTAAAGGGAAGGTCCGGTCGACGACCAATTTCTGGGGCATGTAGCCGATCCGCAGATCAGCACTGCGTTTGACCAGACCGGTGTCGGCTTGCAATAGACCTAGTGCAACCTTAAGCAAGCTGGTCTTCCCCGCACCATTGGGTCCGATCAGGGTTATAATTTCACCCGGATCAATCTGGAAGCTGACATTTTCAAGGATATGACGACCTTGCCGTACCAGACAGATGCCCTCGAGATCTAAGAGCGGTTCAGCCGATTCAACCATTAGTCTGTTCCTTCTGGCGGCAGCCTGCGCAGAGGCCCATGACTTCTACGGTCTGATTCAGGGCGGTAAACCCAGCCGTAAGTGCGCTGTGGTGGATGGCTCGGCTGATTTTTGGATCGGCAATTTCGGCGAGGCTGCGGCAGGATAGACAAATCAGGAATTGGCCCTGATGCGGCTGCTGTGGCTGAGCACAACCAACAAAAGCATTCAGGGATTCAAGTCGATGGATCAGTCCCTGCTGTTGGAGGAAATCGAGCGCCCGATAAACGGTTGGCGGGGCAACTCGTCCCTGCTGCTGTAACTGTTCAAGCAGATCATAAGCCCCGACCGGTCGATGCTTCTGCCAAACCAGTTCAAGTACCCGGCGGCGGATCGGCGTCAAGCGGACATGCTGACGTTGACAGATCATCTCCGCCTGCTCCAACGCCATGCTCACGCACTGAGGGTGAACACTTGGAGTACATTCAAAAGGATCTTGAATAGGTTCGGTTATGGGTTCACGCATAGGTTCTTGGCTCCCGCTACAAAATGTTATAGTATAACATTACATCAAGCCGCCGATTTTGTCCTGCCTCTATTTACCTTGGATCTTCAGCATGTGCCTATTCCTAACTTTGATTGTTTTACTCATCACCTCACCCTGCCTTGCTGCCCCGCACATTGTCGTCAGCATCTCCCCACTCCATTCCTTGGTCAGTTCACTCACCAAGGGAGTCATTGAACCTCAGCTACTCCTCCCGCCAGGAGGAAGCCCACACAACGCAAGTCTTCGCCCCTCTCAAGCTCAAGCCTTATCCGAAGCTGATTTGCTGATCTGGATCGGCCCGGAACTGGAAAGTTTCCTGGCCCAGCCGATAGCGCGCCTGGTTGCGCAACCGGCCGAAATGCAACTGCTCAAGCTGAACACCTTGAAATTACTAACGCAACGGCATGGCGGGTTCTGGGAAGAAGATCAGCATGAAGGGAAAATAAAGTCTGAGCATCAGAGCGTCAATCCACATATCTGGTTGTCACCGGAGAATGCAAAACAAATGGTGCGCAGCATCTGTGGCCGACTGATCCAGATCGATCCAAAAAACGGCGCGATTTATCAACAAAACCTGGCGGTCCTGTTACAACGAATTGGACGTCTCAAGCAAAGCCTGAGTGAGAGACTGGCGCCAATCCAGCATCGGCCCTACCTGGTTTTCCATGACGCTTATCCCTACCTTGAAGATGCCTTCGGATTGAACGCAATCGGTTCGATCCGGATTTCGGCTGAACGTGCACCTGGAGCACGCCGGCTGCAGCAGATCCAAACCAAGATCTCTGAAAGTGCTGCCAGTTGTCTGTTCACTGAGCCGCAATTCAGTCCGGCGGTGGCTCAAATACTGACGACCGGCAGCGAACTGAACCTCGGCGTGCTCGATCCGTTGGGCAGCGGCTTAGACATAGGGGAAGATCTCTGGTTCAATCTGATGAATAATCTGGCGGATAATTTGGTTGATTGTCTGGGCCAAGAGCCGCGCTGAAAAATCACTTGGGCAGACCCAATTTTGAGGAATAGACCATCGGGCAAGCAAGGCCCATATGGCTTGACCGATGGTCCAGGGACCTCGCCCATTAAAGGTGATGGTGCTTACATCCACAGGCACCCCTTTTCCTACTCCAATAATTCAGAGCGACTTAATGCATAAGAGGCAGGCGGACTTCCAAACGTGTCCCCTGCCCTTTACCGCTGAATAGATCAATCTTCCCACCATGCGCATCGACAATATACTTGGTGATGCTCAACCCCAAACCGGTACCACGCACCGCAGTATTCGAAGAATCAGCCCGATAAAAACGTTCAAAGGCATTCGCCCTCTCCTCGTCGGTCATCCCAATTCCCTGATCGACAATATCCAAGCACATCCAGTTCTCTTCCCTGGTCAGGGAAATTTTGACCATTCCACCCGCGGGAGAATACTTGATGGCATTCCCCATTAAATTTTCCACCACTTGAGTCAATCGGGCGGCATCTGCCTCGACAAAAACATTGTCTTCTGCAAAATCCAGAACGAACTGGTGGTCGCTATTCGTCCCCTCAAAGCCTGCAACGATATGCCGAAAGAGTGCTGCCACGTCAACAGGCGTAAAATCTAGCTTCAGCCCACGACCATCCTCGATTCGAGAGAGATCAAAAATATCGTCAATCAAACTCGAGAGCTCAATCGATTTATCATTAATGATATGCAAAAACTCTCTTTTCTCAGCAGTCTTGAATTTCTTTGTGAAGTCGAGTAAAAGCTCGCTAGAACCAAGAATCATGGTTAGAGGTGTTTGCAACTCATGCGCGGCCATAGATACAAATTCACTCTTCATCTGATCGATCTTGCGTTCACGAGTGACATCATGAATTAACAAAATCAGACCACGCCCATTGACCGAGGTTTCGCGTAATCGTGAAGCGCGCCCCTGATAGACCCTCTTGGCCTCCTCACGTGGCATCACAAAATCGAAATCAACAGATTCGTTATTCCCAAGCTCAGTTCTTGCCTTTGCAATTTCAAGCAGCAAATTGTCATTGCCGATCACATCGGGTAAGCGGCGCCCAAGCACATCATGTGCTTTGAAATTGAAAAGAGCTTCCGCTGCAGGGTTGATTAATAAGATACAGTCCTGATGATCGGTCACCAGCAACGCATCAGCCACAGAAGAGACAATCGCATCGATGCGATCCCGTGCCTCCAGAGTCGCTATAAATGCCGTCTTTTGCGCTAATTGTGCTTTCTTGCGTTCCAAAATTTCAGCGGCCAGTAGTTGATTGGCCGTGGAAAGATCTACAGTCCGCTGATTTACACGATTCTCAAGGTCTTCGTTCACACGCTGCAGGGCTTTTTCAGCCTGATTACGTGCTTCAATGCTGTTTCGGGCGCGAAACAACACCAACAGTGTCATTAACAACAGACCACCAGAAGTTGTGAGAAGTATGTGCAATGATTGCGTAGAGAGACGCGAAAAAGCTTTCTGACCCGAAGTGATATCGTAGTAAACTTCCATCGCCCCATGGAAAAGACCATCGGTCATCATCGGCACATAAGTCTCTACCAGATCAACATCGGTAGTCGCGCCTTCTGCAGTAAGCGATTTATTGTGAACCATCTTTGAGTACAGCTTACCTTGGGCGACAACCTCTCTAAAATATGGGTTTTTATTGATTGTACCGATTTCATCCGAGTCGGTAGAGAAAACGATTTCGCCAAGAGGTGAAAATATTTTCAACTTGACCAATCTTTCACCTTTTAGAGTCTCCCCCTCAAGGGCTTCACCTTCTTGCAGCTCAACGATTTCGCTGACGAGCGAGTCGGGAATGCTACCTGTCCGCAAAGTTAATTGTTCCAAAGAGTTGCTGACAATCAGAGCACGCACAGAACGCACCGCATGACGCTCGGTCTCTTTAATTAAAAGGGCTTCGTATGAAGGGACGATATAACAGAGGTCGTAAAGTGGGAAAATGATCGCAAAAAGTAATGCAACTAACAAAATATTTCGCAAAAAGGGGATTTTAAGCATTTAGATCCCTAAACTAGGAGAAGTAGACGATCAAGACTGCCCAATCTGCTAATGATTTACCACAAAATAAAAATTAAAGTACCAAGAATTTCGTAGGATCATTTTTTTTAAACAAATTTTAGCTTGACATAAAAAGTTAAGTATATATACTTTATGAATTTTTACGACGCCTTCACTCCTTGAAAATTTTCAAGAGATGCGGAACTAATTGTTTTTTGCGCGACAAGACACCGCTGACCAGGTAAAGGTTCGATTCCTGTAGAGGATAACCGATCAGCAAAGGCAGTTCTTTAGGGCCTGCAGTCAGTAACAAACTGGTCCCTTCTTCAATATCCGTCACCAGCAAGGCGGCCAGAGCATACCCCTTATCATCACGTATTTGAGCAAGTTCTCGTTCAAGTTCTGCTTTGCGTTTATAAAAAGCATGGAAGCTGACAACTTCAACCTGCCCCAGACCGAGACATTTGGTTCCAACCTCATATTCCTTAAAATCAGTGGTGATCAATTGGCGTGCGCCGATCGACGTGGCCATCGGACTACCGGACGAGAAGAGCCGGTTCCCAAACGCATTGGGATCAAGCTGGGTCAGTTTTGCCAACCAGGAACAGATCTTTCGATCAATCTCCGTCGTTGTAGGTGATTTTAAAATTACGGTATCCGACAAAAGGCCTGACAACAGTAAGCCCGCCATCATTGGAGCAGGTTCAATTCCCGCCTGTTGGTACAGGGTCGCAACAAGGGTGCAGGTGCTGCCGACGGGTTGAGTTATAAAGCGGATTGGCCGATCTGTTTGAAAGTTACCCAGTCGGTGATGGTCGATGACTTCAACGATCTCAACCTTATCCGCTCCAGAAATCGCCTGGCTCAGCTCATTATGGTCGACCAGGCTCTGTGGCGTGCACCAACTCCCCGCGCACATTACCCAATCCGATAATATTTTTGATCACCGCCATTTGCGGTCGTAATTCTCGATCAAAGCCGACATAAAGATCCCGCACTTTGGTTTTAAAAGTTTCAGGCGCCATCAAAACCTTACAGAGCAACAAGTTCCCGGAAAATTCCAGCCGCATCTGCTGATCAGCAAACAGTCTGGAAATAACAATCTCCTCCGGCCCCTTGCGGGAGAAGGCCGACACCTTGATGTCACGGCCCGGTACGAGTTGTCCCAAGCGACCGAGACGTAAATTATAGAACGCCGTCAAAAAATCATAGGTCGGATTTTCAGCACCCATCGGCAACTCTTGCGACTGTTCGACAACACCATTGATTGTTTTTCTATATTTCACCTGTTTTGCAGCAAAATCGAAGGTATAGCTGGTCTGACGATGAGTCACCTTGCCGTCCTTCCCCTCTTGGGTGTCCGATGTCTGCAGCAACGGTCGCAACATACCGTCAGGGCCATCTTCCATCAGAGTCGTATAGGTTTCCATCCTGTTGCCGGTAAAAAAAGCAGCCAAGCCGCGTGTGCTTGCCGTGAGCGTGGCAAGATAGGTGCTTTTTTTTTGGCCCGGCTCAAAACGGATTTCACCTCGAGCGATCTTATCAAACCAGAGGAACGAAACGTTGTAGTTTAAATGTTCCCCCAACAGAGTGCTGGCAGGTCGTTTAACAGGGAGATCTGTCGAGACTGTCTCGGCAAAAACCATAGACGCAAAACTAACTTGAAGAAGCACTAAAAAAATCAGAGGTTGCATTCTCATTGCCATCGACTGCTCTCACAACATAAAAAAACACTAAACACAAAGTCATACTCACTACGGCCGAATCAAAATGGCCTTGAACCAGAAAATCAGACAAAAGAAAAGCATCAGCGGTAGTCTAGAATGCATGGTTCCAGTTTCGATCTTCACGTCCAACTCATCCACGTGGCCCAAAGCCATATGGATTAAAAAATAGCAGTAACCAAGAAAAATAAAAAGACCGGGTACCAACTTGAGACCATCTAGTCGTCCAAGCTTACCATCCAGGGCCATCAAAAAGACGGATAAACTGGCAACCAGCAGGATCAGAATTTCGTGAGCCCAGGTTTAAGAGCGACTGCCATCGCCGCAAGTAAAGCAGTGGCACCTAGAATCAAGCCAATATTGGCGATATTTGAGCCGATGATATTACCGGCAGCAAGACTAGAGAAATTTTTAAATACGATCGCGAAGGAAAAGACCCCGCTGAGAATAAAGGGCACAGAGCGTGTTTAAACCGACCCTGGAGCCAACCTACCAGTTGCACGTATTAGTTGAATCCGGGTCCAAAAAAAAGATGCGGCCATATTAATAGACCACATCCCTTTTTTTAAAAAATCCAAAATCGTTATTTCTTCTTCGCCTTGGCTGCGCGAGCCTTGGCCAGGCCGCCGGCCAAATCCTTATCTAAGGCCATCTGCCGTCTACTTTCGACATAATCCTTAGCCGCCAATGTTGTGCTGGCAGGAATATCAAATTTAGTCCGATATTCTTTAGGCGTCATCTCGTGTGCGGTACCCAAGTGACGTTTAAGAGTAACAAATCCCTTGCCACAAACCATGCATGTAATCTGTTTCTTCCCAAATGCTTTCTTTTTAGAAATTGCGGGAGCATCTTCATTGACAACTTCTACCGCGGGCAGTTCTTCACCTTTATCCATAGCAGACAACGCAGCATGGAGTTCTTTGAGCTCGGCAAAAAGCTCATCCTTTGTCATCGCTGTTGATTGTGCATGTGCAGAGACAATTTTAGCGGCTAATTCGGTAATGGTCGACATTTGGATTTCCTTTGTAGTTGGTTGATTCCCTCTCGGCTGCAATTATAATGAAATTATTAATGGATGCAACTATAAGTTGAATTATTATTGCGATAATAAATTTCGGAAATTCTAATAGCGTCATATTTTTTCGCTTAACCATCACATCATGAATACAACAGTCAAAATCATTAACCCTTTTCATCGAGGGTTAAACCACTGTTTTGCGACCGCCTGATCTCAGTCTGCAGTCTCTTAGACAGAAAGGCCTTTGAACCTCAAATTTGATTTTAAAAGGTCCTGCGCGCGAGCAGAAAGCCTAAATTATGGACCATAAATCAGCGGGGCACGAGTAGATAAGCCACATGAATCCGCTAAGCTCATGATGGCTCGCCTAGATCAGCGCATGGCGACTTAAACAATCGGAACGCGACCAGAAACTAAATGGGTCTGGGCGGCCGCCCTGCTCTCCCTGGTGCTGCAGGCCGCCCTGATGTACACCCCGCTGGCGAGGGTCTTCAAGATAACCCCGCTCGGCCTTGAGGATCTTGGCATATTGCTCGTTAGCGGTTTGCTGTTCCTGCTAACCGCCCTGCTCTATCAGAGCTTGGTCCAGAAAACTACTCAGCGGTACGGATAATGACATCGATACGCCGATTGATCGTCCGCCCGGCCTGTGTGTCATTCTTAGACAACGGCCTTTCGGCGCCATAGCCGATCGACATGACCCGCTCGGGCTTGATCGTTTGATTGGCGACAAAATATTCGCGCACGGCATCGGCACGCTGTTGCGAAAGCCGTTCGTTAGTGGCCGCAGATCCGGTACTGTCGGTATGCCCCTCAATCACGATGTCCGGCTCGCCGAATGTGTGGATGGCTGAACGGACAGTGCTGAGGAGTTCATAGTTATCCGGCGTAATAAATGACTGACCGACCGGGAAACGGATCGCCTTCAGGCGGATAACCAGATCATGACCCTGTTTATAAACCTCGGCCTGCTCCTTGGAAAACAACTTCTGCACCTCAACAAAACGTAACTGGAAGCGATGCTCTGCTTCGAGCTGAGCGTTTGTTTCACGTTCCTTTGCTTCGAGCAGTTCACGGGCCTTCTGAGCTTCTATCGACTCCCCTTCGAGCGACGCAATCTGTTGCTTGTAGTCGAAAATCTCCTGTTGTTTTTCCTTGATCTTCGCCTCCAGGGTGGCCCGATCCTCCCTAATCTTCTTTTGTAAAAACAGATTGTCTTTCTGCAGGGTTAATATTGAGACATGGATATTTTGCAATTGCACGGCCCACTCTTGATCGCGCATATCGGGAGCATTGAGCTTGACTGTCGTTTGCTGCAGCAGATCCTCGACCCAGAGCGCAGAGGCTTCCGAACTCACTGAGTCGATTTTTTTGGACTGAATCATCACCTGCTCCAGCCGTTTTGCCTGAAACATGGCGGCCGCCGTCTTACGTTGAATCTGCTCACTCTCATAGCGCTTCTCACTAATGAACTTATCAGCCTCGGCCAGGGATTTCTTGGCAACTTCAAGGGTCACCGGAGCTATTTTCTGCGCCAGATCCTCTTCAGCCTTAGCCAGACGTGCACGAACCTCTCCCAGCGCTGCGTCCTTGATGGCGCGCAATTCAAGCACAGAGTAGGCCTGGGCGACCCTCAGGTGGTTATTTTTGGCGAGCGCGACATTACCGTCTTCAATACTCCGCGTTAGGCTCAAAAAGTCGTCTTCAACCCTTTGGTAGTCTTTGGCGTACTCCATCACGTTGACTTTATTCGCAGCATTTCTGGCATCGATCGCTGGGCCAATAACGGTTTTAGCCACCCGGGCATAATCCTCAGCCTTTTCGAGATAGGCCTGGCCATAGGCGATATTCTCCAAAACCTGTGCGGCGGATTCACCAAGAGACATCCCCTTGCGAGCTTCCTCCAGCGCAGCGCCAGCTTTGGCAAACCAATCAGGGGAGAGCACGTTAAACTGCTTTTGGCGTCCATCAACTACGGAACTGGTCAATTCCGTCAACTGGGCAGTGGGATCATCGGTCATTTGGACTTTAGCGGGCTGAATCTTTGGCGCTCCGCAAGCAGAGAGGAGCGCTACCAGGATAATGACCGCCGCCAAAGCCCATTTTTTGTATTGATAAGACATGTCCATTCTCCTCATAAAATCAGACCGCTATACTAACAGCTATACGGCAAAATATTTGGCCTGGGGATGGTGCGCCACCAGGGCCGAAGTGGTCATTTCCGGTACCATCTCATAATTCTCGGTCAAGCTGACCCCGATCCTTTCCGGCTTGAGCAGATCGAAGGTCGGTTGCTGCAGTTCAAGATCGGGGCAGGCCGGATAGCCGAACCCGTAGCGGCTGCCGCGATACTGCTGGATGACATACCCGCCGACCTCTTTCGGTTCGGGCTCAACTATCCCGAGTTCACGGCGCATCTGCAGGTGCCAGTACTCGGCCAGGGCATCAGTCAACTCAACGCCGAACCCGTGCCAGAGCAGATAGTCCTTGTAGGCATCAGCCTCGTAGAGAGCTTTGGTCTTCTCTGCCAGTTTGGCGCCGAGGGTCACGACGAACAGTCCGGCAATATCACTCCCTTCTTCACGCGTACGGAAGAAATCGCTGACACAGTGGTTGGGCGCAAAACCCTGCCGCGGGAATCCGAAGCGGTAGTCTTTGTCGGAATCCTCAAGGACCAGCTCATCCCCCTCGCTCCGGCAATTAAAGTAGCCGTAAGCAACCTGCGGCTGTAAAAGGCCCTCGGCAATCGCCTCACGTTGAATCTTGGCGTAGGCCGGCAGGACTTCGTTCTGCACCAGATCTGCATAGGCTTCGG
>JBDNGT010000104.1:0-10682 GCA_041689145.1 Geopsychrobacter sp.
TCTTCTGTGATGGTCTGAAGGTTGAGCATGAGATGGGTGTCGGAACCGATAAATTGACCGATCTCGTCGACCAGAAAGACGACCCGGTGGTCTGCGCCCCTGGTCTCAAGATAGTCCTTCACCAAGCGAGCGAACTTTTCAATGCTGAGCGAGAAGCGTTCCTCGGCTTTTTCGAACCAATCACTCGCAGCGTCAGCACTCATCCCTAGGGCTGCGGTCAGAGCGGTGACAATTTCATCATGCAGAAAGGAGTAGGCATCGCGCTCTTTTTCCCAGGCGCCGCCATGTGCTTCTTGGAATGCCTGCTGGAAGACATTCAGGACATCTTTAGATGTTAGATGTCGCTCCATATCCGCGATATGGGGCGCTTCGCCGCAAAAGCCCTGCATCTCGTTGAAAACCCGGAAGAAAACCCGAAGGATAGAATCGCGCCCCTCTTTGCTGTCAGCCTTGCTATCGATATTGAACAGGACCACATCGGTGTTGCCGGTGACCGCGCGCTTGATGTCACCGAGCAGCATGGCGTCATCAACCTTGGGTTCGAAAAAATCGATGACCTGCCGGTCTTCACCAGTGTCAGGATTGTGAATCGGCTGATTGCTGAGCAGATAAGAAAGGATTTTTATAAAGTGGGATTTACCGGACCCGAAAAAACCACTGACCCAGACACCCATGCGCGAAGTCAGCACGGGATCTTTGGGGTTATCCATGGCATCAAGATAGGCCTGGATGAAACCCCGCAGATGCTGGTCGAGTTCTTTAGTAATTACATATTCATCAAGCTCTTGCCAGACGATCGCTTCATCCTGTTGATCAGCCTTGACGACACCATTGATTGGGCGGAAAAGATCCTTGGAAAATATATTCTTGATTTGCATAGGTGTTTCCCCTCTTTAAATAACAAGCCGGAAAGCCCGATAATAATTTCGATCCTCTAGACAACCGAAGAGATTGAGACCTTGACCATCGTAAATGCCCGGGTAAAACATGACCAATGGCGTCTTTTCCATCAGTGCATGCAGATTGTTGAGCAAAGTATGTGAACGAAGCAGCGGCCAAGCGCTGCCAACGCCAGTCATGATGACCATATCCGCGTCATCTGACTGCGCTTCGGCAACAAAGGCATGGGCCATTTTTGTTTCATTCAAAGGCGCCGCCAACGCTTTTTTTAGAGCTTCATCCCCTTTTGTCTGTTGAAGGGTAAAAGCCTTTTCAAGCAGGTTGCGGTCCTTCAGATAATTTACGATCAACTCAAACAGATTGATGTGCCGCACCTTGAGATCAGGGTGCTTCTTCGCAAGCTGTGCCAGAATGACCTGGATGTGGTCGCGGACGAGAAGCTCGCTCTCGGGCGGATAGTCGAAGATGTAAAAACCGATCTCGTTACCGAGGCCAGAATTCTCAAGGAACTCTTTCGACTCCAAGCGTGGGAGGATTTTATTGAGTCTCTCCTTGAGCAGTTCATTCATCGATCTATCTCCATGCAGCGAAGGATGTTTTTCAGACCATGGGCCTGAAGATAATCTCGTACTTTTGGATGGATCTGGATCGGGGAGAGTTGCCGGGTTCGAGTGCTCTCAAGGTATCCCACTTCAGCGAGAATCCGTCTGATCACCTCACCGAGTTTTTGTTTGGTTGAGATTGACCATGCGGCAGCCGCAGGGTCTCTAAACTCGCATTCGGCGAGGAAAGTACGCCAGTCGGCAGGTGTGAGCTGTTTTTTGAAGGTCCGATAATGTTCTTTGACCACCATCACCATGAAATCTTCAATCAATCGGCTGTGTATGATCGCGGCGGAAAACAAAATCTGTACAGCGATCTCACGATTTCCATCAAGGACCAGGCGCCAGGATTCCGAGTCCATGGTCCCGATGCGATTGCGAATCAGCCCGGCCATACGTTGTGCACTGGCGGGTGATTTCTTTTGCAGGACATTCTCAATCACCAACGCTCTATGCCAAGCGGCTTCATCTGCCTGATTGATCAGAAGCCTGGCAATCTCGCGCGACTCTTTCAGCAGCAGAGAACCCGCGGAGATTTGAGCATTATAGATATTTTCAACAGAATGCACCGAACTAACCAATCTCGAAAAGTTATTCGATATTCATCATCCAATTAATCACCCAATAGCTATTCGTAATTATTCAGTCCAAGGGAGGTCATAGGGTCTGGCTTGCAAACTTGCAAACATGGAACGTCGAATCAAGGTCGACGGGTTGCGCCCAGCCAGACACCTTACTTTCTTGTGGCGCGACGAGAAAGTAAGCAAAGAAGCGCGTCCGACCTCCTTGCCGCTTCGCGGTTCCCTCCGCCCGCCGGCGCATTTGAGCGAAAAAGTCATAGGGGTCAGATCTCAACATTCAACAAACCAAGATCATCGACTATCGCCTTAACCACTTCCCGTAATCTGGCGTCATTCTTCAATCGTCCCGTCACCCTTCGACTTGCTACCGACACACCTGCATCACTAACACCATAGATCTCCCCGATCCGGGACAGACTAGTTCTCGAAAACTCTCGACAGCAGTACATACCCACCTGTCGAGCAAGGGTTCGATCCTCAGACAGTCGCTGCTCGACAACCGAAAGAATCCGCTCGATATCGGGGCGCTCGGTAAACACCTTCAGTCCTGGCAAATTGCGTTGAGCTGTTTGTAATGATCTGCTTCCCCCAAAAAGGTTGACCGCCAGGCCGCAGACGTTTCTCGCAGTCAGCTCTAAGATTTGTTCGGCCTTGGCCGTTATTTATAAGTCTTTATTTTTATGATATTTTCGAGCAGTTTGAAATGGTTGTCGAGTGAATATATCTGACTATGATTCTGTTTTGCGTTTTGAGCGATAATTAAGTCAGGGATTCCAACACCATTAAGGCCATTTTTCAAACACTTATATCGGAACTCAGAAATCTGCTCCCAGCCGATGCTGAGATTCAGCTTGTTGACATTGCTTAGTAGCTCAATGATTTTCCCTTGTTTTCTAATCCGCAAAAAAGGCACTAATTCGGATAGAATTAAATCGTTAATGAGCACAAGATTTTCATCTATCAAAAAATCTAACTTTTCGAGATTATTACCATTTCTAAAATATTCTATCCAAACCGACGTGTCGACCAATACAGACATTAACGGCACCGCAAAGTGTTTAGGTCAATATCCAGATCAACTTTCCCCTTATATTTCTTTAATTCTGTAATTTTTGATTTTCTGATTAACTCCTCAAGCGCTGTAACAATGACTTTAGTCTTTGTCTGAATGTGAGTCGCCTTCATGGCTTCACTTAATAATTCTTCTGGTAAATCAAGAGTTGTTCTCATAAGCTGCCTCCTTTATGCACAATTCTATCATTTTATGCATACGATGTCAATTTGTGGCCGAACGACCTGCATCACCAGTGGCGCCAATAACAGACGATTACCAATCTTCATAGCTGTGCCACAAGTTGGTACACCACTAAGGAGATTGGGTTTTGCTTTATCATCTCTACATAAGAGGCCGTACTTCATCTTTCAGGTTACGCCTCTCATCCGTTCTTGCACATCACTTCCCATTGTCTGAAATCCGCAAATCGCTCAAGACTCATAACACCATACCGCTAAAATCCTGTGTGCCTCTTGGGAGGATAAATTCCAAAAGAGCTTTGCACTACTCAGAAGCGGCTTTGTTGGTGAAGATCAAGCTAGAGCTATCGTTGCAGAGCTATGCCCCATTGCCGCTACAGCTATCTCAATAGCAGATACCGGACGTCAGATTCAAGCGGCAAACTTCTCGCGAAAATGACTTAGCGAGATCAGCAGGGGCTGTGCGAATAGCACCTGCATCAGGCAGGGTGCTCTTTATGCCCTATCCCAAATTCCTCTAAAGCCGAAGGAATAAAAGAATTTGGTGGTAAAACTTGACAGGTCAACGCCTATGAGCTTGATGGAACAATAAAAAACCCAACAGCGGGATCTAGCCAACTGTCGGGTTCTAAAGTTCAGGATTAAGCGCCCTCCCCTCCCTAGAATACAAACATGTTTTACTACAAATAGCCAAAATAATGAAACAGGGGGTCTGTATGGAAAACTATTTAATATTCCCTTTAATCCCAACAGTAATGATCTCAAGCGGGATATTGGCACCGCTATTAGTGAGTGCCTGACGAACGATAGCAGTCAGACCAGAACAACATGGAACCTCCATAATCGCAATGGTCAACGACTTGATACCACCACTGGTGAACATCTGGCTCAACTTATCAATATAAGTCTTCCCGTCATCCAGCTTAGGGCAGGCGATCAATAAGACCTTGCTCTTAAGCATATCCTTATGAAAATCAGCATAGGCAAAGGGGACGCAGTCGGCCGCCAACAGGAGATCCGCGCCTTGAAGGAAGGGTGCGCTCGGCGGAACTAAATGCAACTGCACGGGCCATTGACGCAATTCTGAGGGTCGTTGGCCCGCACCATCATTGAAGACTCCATCAGGGATCACCGTTTGAACTTGAGCCGAAGGGCAGCCTGCAAAACTCTGGACCTTGACTGATGGGCAGCCACCAATGGGGGCAGATGTCCCTTCCTGTGCCGAAAGAGTTCGTCCGAGATCTTTCAATCTTACCTCAACCGCATCTTCATCAAACTCAGCGGCATCACGCTTTTCAATCGTGATTGCGCCTTGCGGGCAGTCACCCAAGCAGGCACCCAAGCCATCACACAGGTTGTCAGCGAGCAGCTTGGCTTTCCCATCAATAATCTGAATGGCTCCCTCAGCACAGGAAGGGACACAGAATCCACAGCCATCACATTTTTCTTCATCGATATTGACCATCTCGCGTACTGCCATCTTATCCTCCATGGATGAGCTGTTTATTTTGAATCCATCATAGACAAAAACGGACCAAGCGTCTTTGATCTGTATCAAAAAAAGGCCGCCGACAGTTATGTCGGGGGCCTTTTTTAAAGGACATACAAAGAAGAATCAGCAGTCGTAATAAAGCGCGAACTCTTCAGGGCAAGGACGCATCCGGAGCGGATCAACCTCGGCTACACGCTTGTAACTGATCCACATGTCGATGAGATCCTTGGTGAAAACGTCACCCTTAAGCAGGAAGCTATGATCGGCCTCCAGGTAGTTGAGGGCTTCGCCAAGGGATCCGGCAACATGCGGGATATCTTTCATCTCCTCAGGAGATAAGCCATAGAGGTCCTTGTCGATCGGCTGACCCGGATCGATCTTGTTTTCGATACCGTCAAGACCGGCCATCAGTAGCGCGGAGAAACAGAGATAACCGTTAGCGGCTGGATCGGGGAAGCGACACTCGACACGCTTAGACTTGTCGCTGTTGGTGTTCGGAATCCGCAGTGCTGCAGAGCGGTTACGGTTCGAATAGGCCAGATTGACCGGCGCCTCGTAACCGGCGACCAGACGCTTATAACTGTTGGTGCTTGGGTTGGTGAAGGCGTTGAGCGATTTGGCGTGCTTGATGATCCCACCAATAAAATAGAGTGCCATCTTCGACAGGCCGCCGTAGCCGTCCCCAGCAAAGAGGTTTTTGCCCTCTTTCCAGATCGACATATGACAATGCATCCCCGAGCCGTTATCACCGTAGATCGGTTTCGGCATGAAGGTCACCGATTTGCCGTTACGGTAGGCGACATTCTTGACGATGTATTTAAACCACTGCAGGGTATCACCCATCTTCAACAGCGAATCGAAACGCATATCGATTTCGCACTGACCGCCCGAAGCAACCTCATGGTGCACCGCTTCGATATGCATGCCGACACTCTGCAGCACTTCGACCATTTCATTGCGCAGATCGACCAGGCTGTCAGTCGGGGCACAGGGGAAATAACCGCCCTTATGCTGCGGCTTGTAACCAAGATTTGGAAACTCTTCCCGACCGGTGTTCCAAGCGCCTTCAACCGAGTCAACACAGTAGAACGACTCGTTGGCGCTCGAAGCAAAACGTACGTCATCAAAGATAAAAAACTCAGGCTCGGGTCCGATATAAACGGTATCACCGATGCCGCTTGACTTCAGGAACGCCTCGGCTTTCTGAGCGATATAGCGCGGGTCACGACTATAACCTTCACGAGTGATCGGATCAGCGACGTTACAGATCAGACTTAAGGTCGGGACCTCGATAAAGGGGTCAACCTTGGCCGTTTCAGGCTGAGGCATAAGGAGCATGTCAGACTGATGAATCGGCTGCCAACCACGAATCGAAGAACCGTCGAAACCGAGCCCTTCCTCAAATGTTTCTTCACTGATTTCTGCCATGGGGGTCGAAAAATGCTGCCAGATGCCGACAAAATCGAGAAACTTGTAATCGACCATTTTGCAGCCGTTATCTTCGGCAAACTTCAGTGCTTCTTGTGCTGTCATCGGGCGAGTCTCCTTGGGTAATAACTGATAATTACGCGTTGTGAGATAGATTAAAGCGCGTCTTCGCCGCGCTCACCAGTACGGATGCGAACGACCTCATCGATCGGAGTGACAAAAATCTTCCCGTCACCTATACGACCGGTCTTCGCAGCTTCTTCGATCGTCTTGACAACTAACTCGACACGATCATCGCCAACGATAATTTCCATTTTGATCTTGGGGATAAAATCGACGACATACTCAGCGCCACGGTAGAGCTCAGTGTGACCCTTTTGGCGACCGAACCCTTTGACTTCACTGACGGTGATCCCCTGGATCCCGATTTCATTAAGAGCTTCTTTGACTTCGTCGAGTTTGAACGGCTTGATGATCGCCTCAACCTTACGCATCAGTGATTCCTTCCCACTTAAAAACAATTAGCCTATTCAGTGTCATCCGGATTGAACCAAAACTCAATCCGAAACACCTTCTGTATCAATCGCAAAATACATGCCTATATGTAAAACATGTGAAATATCGGTCCTATCAGCGCTCAATATGGCCATTGGCGCACTAGCCTAACAGAGTCTATCAAGCAATAGCTCTCAAGGAAAACAACAATCTGCTTAAGTTATATGCAATGAGAAGTGAACTACTGTTTAAAATTTAACCAGCCGACCGGAAATCCATCCCCGATCAAAAAAAAGGACTCTTGGCCGTACCGTAGCTGATAACGGAACCCAGTAGACAATGAGAAAAAACTCAGCGCAGAGAGCCTTGAAACTCGCTACAAGCCAAACTTCTCTTCGAACTATTCTCCCCCAAATCAACATATCAAGTATCTAATGGGAAAAAATTATTCAAATCGTTTTTTTCGCCAGATTTTCTAGTAGTTCGCGATCCAAAATTTCGATTTTCTTACCGTCTACATGAATCAATTCCTCGTCGGCAAGTTTTCGCAGGCTGCGAGAAAGGGTTTCACTCACTGTGCCTAGATTAGATGCGAGCTGGCTTTTGCTGACCGGGAGTTGGTAGCTACCATCAGCCTCGATCTTAAGTTTAAGCAAATACCCAGCCAAGCGTGCCGGAACATCCTTAAAGGTCAACTCTTCGATTTGATGAGCGAACTGACGCAAAAACTGCGCAAGACCGGCAATCATGCTGATGGCGATGCCAGAGCGATTGTGAAGCAGGTCCAGAAATTCACGCCCTGGCAGAAAAACCAGGTCTGCCTGACATAGGGTCTCAGCAAAAGCCGGATATCGACCATCACCAAAGATAGCTGCCTCGGCGAAGGTATCGCCGCTGTGGACAATATGTAAAATTCGCTCTTTTCCATCGGCAGAAAGTTTGTAAATTTTCACGCGTCCGGCTGCGACAACGAAAAAACCTGCGGCCGCTTCACCCTCTGAAAAAAGTAGGGTCCCTCGTTCAGGGGACTGTAACTGAGACAATGAACAGAGCGTTTCCAGATCGCTCTCAGGCAACCCCGAAAACATCCGACAAAATTTGAGGGTTTCTTTGATCTTCTCACGACGTAGCATAACGATCAGTCAGTCTCTCTCATCTGCTTAAGACGCGCAATAACGTTCTGGCTCTGTTCACGACGCTTTTCCATATCGTTGAAGATCCGCATAGCCATTTTACTGACGGAATCTACGGCGGATTCGATCTCATCACTATTTTTGCGTTGCTGCACTGTTGCGTTAACCATGTCGTCCGTCATATGTCGAACATCTTCAATCGAGCGTACAATGCTTCGAGAACCAATAGCTTGCTCGCGTGACGCCGTTGATACCTGATCGGTCATCTCGCCAAGTTCTTCAATTGAACGGGTAACAAATTCAGCTGAAGAAGAAACCTCACGCGTTGCCTGGCGAATGCGTAGGGCCATTTCCATCGCCTGACCAGCCGTATCAACGATCTGGCTAAGGGCCACATCGGCACCCTTCCCTTTATCAAATCCATTATCTACTAGTTTTTGGGTGGTTCCGATATGCGATACGACCTGCACCATGCCGTTTTGCATGCCGCGAATCAAAGCGGCGATAGCCGCCGAAGAGCGTCCAGTTTGTTGTGACAACTCACGAATTTCTTCTGCGACAACAGCAAAAGATCTGCCCTGCTCACCTGCTTGTGCGGCGATGATTGCAGCATTCAACGCAAGTAAATTGGTTTTCTGGGCAATTTCAGTAATAACCGAGGTAATATTGCTGACTTCGTCACCACGCCCTGATAGTTCACCCATGGCAATAGCCGCCTGATCAACCCCAGCCCGAATTCCCGTTAACCCGGTGAGGGTATCTTGCACAGACTGCACACCATGTTCCGCACGCTCACTGGCTTGTTCCGACATCATGTGCGATTGAACACTATGGTCTTCAACACTGCGAATCGCGGCGGCGATTTCGCTCATCGCCGAAATCGATTTTTCCATAAACTCAGAGAGCTGGGAGATATTTCCCACAACCTGATCGATTGAGACTGAGATTTCTCCTGAAGCCGACTGGGTGGCATTGACCGCATCACGGATAACATCGGCCGAGCTTGCAATATCCCCAACCAGACGCCGGGTCGAACCACTCGATTCTTTCAGTGAACCGAGCAATTTTTGATAACGCACTCGATATTCAGCAAGTTCGTTGAAGGTCAATTCAAGCTCATCGGTCAGATTAACAACGGCGTCAACCAGCCCCATGCGGATAATTGCGGCCGAGAGTTGCCCCGTAAGCAGTTTTAGCGTATCAGAATCAGACTCTTCCAAAACGCGGCCGCTGGCCTTGTTGTCGAGAGCGAAAAGGGCGACGGTCACGCCGTTGACCACCACCGGACTGATCATAAAACTGCGTGATCGCAACTGCGTGATCTTATCATATGGGGGTTTAAGACAGAAGTCTTCCGGCATCAGATGAACATCATCTATCAAAAAATGGCGGCACTCCGTAACTGCCTTGAAAAGAACACCTGCTCGTTCATCGAGTGGCAGGGTAATACCGGCAACCTGCGTATCGCCGTATCCTAGGCTATAAGAAAATCGCAAAAGGTTCTCCGTGGGATCAACCAGCAAAAGGTTGACCCTTTCGAACTCAAGCACCTCATGTAGGGCATTTCCGCATAAACGGTAAAGTTCATCCTCGTTCATTGAGCTCTGCAATCGAGCGGTAATGCCATGAAAACTACGAATTCGGGTATTCAGATCACGGTAACGCTGTTCAAATTCCTCTTTTTGGCCGGCGACGTTACGGTGCAATTCGTCAAAGCGCGCAGCGCGTTGATGAATCTGCTGCGAGGCGCGACCGATAAAATAGCCGAACACAGAAAGTACGAGCGAAGTTCCCGCACCCATATAAAGATAGAGGAAGAAGCTTTCTTGACTGGCAACGATATCTTTCAGGATGCCGGCAAAAAATGCATGTCCTGGCGGGGCGAAAAAAATCGCGTGCAAAAACATCCAGCCAATCGGAGCTGCAACACCGAGCATGAACCCAGCAAAGGCATAGCTATAGCTGCGATCAATCCCTTTAACACCCTGCACAGCGACTTCCAACTCTGAGTTTTCTGATTTCCTCATACAAACCTACCTGACTTATTTATCAATTGATTGATTGGGGTTACTACTGACCAGAATACCTAAGTGTTGAGCTGTTGTAACAAGTTCACCCTGTGGATCGACTCGCTTTAGGTTAGCAACCGCCGAAGCAATTGTGACTCCTTCAACATTTTGCCCTTTGAGAGCCACCATTTCACCATAATGGCCAGAGACGATCAATTCGACCGCCTGCACCCCAAAGCGTGAAGCCAAAATCCGATCATAGGGTACAGGAGACCCACCACGTTGCAGGTGCCCCAAAGTCACAACTCGGGTTTCCATATCGAGGCAATGCGCGAGCGAGTTCGCAACTTGCTGCCCAAGCCCACCGAGACGTTCGACAGCGCGATTCTCGCCCGCGGCCAGCAATAAAACTTTTGCACCATCAGCAGCAGTAGCACCTTCGGCAACCACCACAATCGAAAAGCGACTACCACGCTTCGCACGCGCTCTGATCGTCTGGCAGAGATCCGGCACCGAAAATGGAATTTCAGGGATCAGAATCGCATCGGCACCGCCGGCAATCCCAGATTCAAGTGCAATCCAACCAGCATCGCGCCCCATAACTTCAACGACCATCACGCGATGGTGACTTTCAGCCGTACTATGTAACCGATCGAGTGCCTCAGTCACAATCGCGACGGCTGTCTGATAACCGAAGGTCACATCCGTTGCCTGCAGATCGTTATCGATGGTTTTGGGAACCCCGATCACCGGCAACCCTTTTTCAAACAAAGCCTGAGCAATTTTCA